>JAQSWP010000312.1 GCA_029266575.1 Alphaproteobacteria bacterium
ATGGCGCGGCGCAGCAGATCGGCGCCGCCCAGGCTATAGCCCGACAGCACCTGGGCGATCTGCATCACTTGCTCCTGATAGACCATGACGCCGAAGGTCTCTTCCAGGATCGGCTTCAGGCTGGGATGCAGGTAATCGGGATCCTCCTCGCCATTCTTGACGGCGATGTACTTGGGAATGTCGTCCATCGGACCGGGGCGATAGAGCGCCACCAGCGCGATGACGTCTTCGAAGCGGTTGGGTTTGAGCTTGCGCAGCGTGTCGCGCATGCCGCTGCCTTCAAGCTGGAACACGCCGGTGGCATCGCCGCGCGTCAGCATCTCGAAGGTTTTGGCGTCGTCGAGCGGGATCTTGCGCAAATCGATCTTGATGCCGCGCTGGGCGATGAGCTGCACGGCGTTTTCCAGCACCGTCAAAGTCTTCAGGCCGAGGAAGTCGAATTTCACCAGTCCCGCCAGCTCGACGTATTTCATGTTGAACTGGGTTGCCGGCATCGACGAGCGCGGATCGCGGTGCAGCGCCACCAACTCTTCCAGTGGCCGGTCGCCGATGACGATGCCGGCGGCATGGGTCGAGGCGTGGCGGTAAAGGCCTTCCAGGCGCAGGGCGATATCGACCAGCTTCTTGATCTGCTCGTCGCCTTCGATCTGCTGCTGCAACAGGTCTTCGCTCTTGATCGCCTCGGCCAGGGTTACCGGCTTGGCCGGGTTGTTGGGCACCAGCTTGCAGATGCGGTCGACCTGCCCGTACGGCATGCCCAGCACGCGGCCGACGTCGCGGAGCACGGCGCGCGCCTGCAGCTTGCCGAAGGTGATGATCTGTGCCACGCGGTCCGACCCGTATTCCTTCTGCACGTAGCGGATCACCTGGTCGCGCTTGTCCTGGCAGAAATCGATGTCGAAGTCGGGCATCGACACGCGCTCGGGATTGAGGAAGCGTTCGAACAGCAGCCCCCAGCGCAACGGATCGAGATCGGTGATGCCCAGCGACCAGGCGACGGCGGAGCCGGCGCCCGAGCCGCGGCCTGGCCCGACCGGAATGTCGTGCGCCTTGGCCCATTGGATGAAGTCGGCCACGATCAGGAAGTAGCCGGAGAACCCCATACGGTCGATCATCGCCAGTTCGTAGGCCAGCCGTTCGCGATATTTCTCCTCGGCAATCTCCGCCGAGATGTGGCTGTCCTTCACCAGCCGGTCCATGCCGGCCGTCGCCAGATCGTGCAGCGCCTGCGCCTCGGTGCGGCCGGCGAGCTTGGTATAGGTCGGCAGGATCGGCTTGCGCACCTCCGGCATGAAGGCGCAGCGCCTGGCGATCACCAGCGTGTTGTCGATCGCCTCCGGCAGATCGGCGAAGACGGCGCGCATCTCGGTGGATGATTTGAAATAGTGCTCCGCCGTCAACCGCTTGCGATTGGGATCGGCGACATGCACGCCTTCTGCAATGCAGAGCAGGATGTCGTGCGCTTCATGCATGTCGCGATCGGCGAATTGCGCATCGTTGGTGGCGACCAGCGGCAGGTCGAGCGCGTAAGCCAGATCGAGCAGCGTCGCTTCGGATTTGCGCTCGATCTCCATGCCGTGACGCTGGATTTCGATATACAGGCGCAGGGGAAAGAGCAGCGCCAGCTTGTGCGCCAGCGCCTTGGCGGCATCGGCTTGCGCTTCGGCCGCCAGCCGGCCCAAGGTCGAACCTGGCGCGCCGGTCAGGCAGATCAGGCCTTCGGTATGGCCGTCCAGCGCCGCCAGCGAAAGCTGCGCCGGTTCGCCCGGCGACGGCGATAGCCAGGCAGTCGAGACCAGATGCATCAGATTGCGATAGCCGGTCTCGTTCTGCACCAGCAACAGGAGGAAATCGGGGGCCTGCAGGCGGCCGGCGCCGCCGAAGCCGCCCTCTTCTTCACGGCGGATGCCGAGATCACAGCCGATGATCGGCTGCACGCCAGCCTTGGTCGCAGCTTGCGCAAATTCCAGCGCGCCAAAGAGATTGTTGCGGTCGGAGATGGCGACGGCCGGCATCTCGTGCTTGGCCGCCAATCCGACCAGCTTTTCGACCTTGATGGCGCCCTCGGCCAGCGAATAGGCCGAGCGAACGCGCAGATGGATGAAAGGACCGCTACTCATTGATACCGAGACTGCCACGTCCGCCTGTGGACAGTCTCAACCCTGCCGGTACCGCGCACCAGGGTGATCAGCGCGTTGAAGACCCGTTCGGCGGTCTGCTGGTCAAGATTCCCGGTCGGCTCGTCGGCCAGCAGCAGGCGCGGCACGTTGGCGACGGCGCGAGCGATGGCCACGCGCTGCTGCTCGCCGCCGGAAAGCTTGCCCGGCCGATGATCGGCGCGCTCCTGCAAGCCGACCATCTTCAATAGCTGTTCGCTACGTTCGCGCGCTTCTGTCTTGCTCAATCCGTTCAGGAGCTGCGGCAGCATCACGTTCTCAAGTGCGGAGAACTCGGCCAGCAAATGATGATGCTGGTAGACGAAACCGATCTGCTTGCGGCGCATTTCGGTGCGGCCGCCATCGTCGAGATCGTTGCAGCGCACTCCTTCCAGCTGGATTTCACCGCCATCGGGCCGCTCCAGCAATCCGGCGATGTGCAACAAGGTCGATTTGCCGGA
>JAQSWP010000163.1 GCA_029266575.1 Alphaproteobacteria bacterium
AACTGCGCAAGCTGGTCGAAGGCCGCGCCGCGGTGATGGCCAAGCTGGAGAAGCCGGCCGCCATCGAGCATCTCGACGAAATCCTCGATCTCTCCGACGCCATCATGGTGGCGCGCGGCGATCTGGGCGTGGAGATGCCGCCCGAGGACGTGCCGCCGACTCAGAAAGCTATCCTGCGCCGCTGCCATGCCACCGGCACGCCGGCCGTGGTCGCCACGCAGATGCTGGAATCGATGGTGCATGCGCCGACGCCGACCCGGGCCGAGGCGTCCGACGTCGCCACCGCCGTCTACGACGGCGCCGATGCGGTGATGCTGTCGGCGGAAACCGCGGCGGGCGACTACCCGATCGAATCGGTGAAGATCATGGACCGCATCCTGCGCCGGGTGGAGCGCGATCCGACCTACCAGCATCTGATGGAAGCCGGCCGCTCCGAGCCCGAACCGACCACCGCCGACGCCATTTCCGCCGCCGCGCGGCAATGCGCCCATACGCTGTCGGCGGCAGCCATCGTCACTTACACGACGTCGGGCTCGACCACCCTGCGGGCGGCGCGCGAGCGGCCTAGCGTGCCGATCCTGTGCTTGACGCCCAAGCTGGAAACGGCCCGCCGCATGGCCTTGGTCTGGGGCGCCCATTCGGCCCAAACATCGGACGCGCATAATTTCGCCGACATGGTGGAAAAAGCCCGCCGCATCGCCGTGCGCGAGGGCCTGGCGCAGCCCGGCCAGCGCCTGGTCATCACCGCCGGCGTCCCCTTCGGCACGCCCGGCGCGACCAACATCCTGCGCATCGCGATCGTCGAGGAGTAATTTTCATTGTCACCCCCGCCTTGAGCGAGGGTCCATCGACTGAAGAACGAGTCGCGCCTTGGCGCGTCCGGCTTGTATCGAGGATCGCGTGGACCCCCGCCCAAGGCGGGGGTAACGACTAGCGCAAATCGATCACCCGCTTCGCCTTGCCGATCGAGCGCTCGATGCGGCCGACATCGACGATCTCGACGGTCGCCGTTACGCCGATATGGATCTTGATCGACTGGCCAAGCGACTCGGCGGATTGGCGGCGGGTGTCGGCATGATCGTCGTTCAATCCGGGCCGCACCTCGACCAGCACCTTGATTGCGTCGAGCCGGCCGTCGCGGCTGAGCTCGATGATATAATGCGGCGATAGGCGAACTTCTTTCAGGATCAGGCCTTCGATCTGGCTGGGAAAGACGTTGACGCCGCGCACGATCATCATGTCGTCGCTGCGCCCCGTCACCCGTTGCATGCGACGCATGGCCGATGCCGTACCCGGCAGCAGCCGCGTCAGATCGCGCGTGCGATAGCGGATCATCGGCAGCGCCTGCTTGGTCAAGGTGGTGAAGACCAGCTCGCCCGCCCCGCCGTCGGGCACGGGCTTGCCTGTTTCAGGCTCGACGATCTCGGGCAGGAAATGATCTTCCCATACCGCCAGCCCGTCTTTGGTCGCGGCGAACTCGCAGGCCACGCCCGGCCCCATGATTTCCGACAGCCCGTAGATATCTACCGCATCGATGCCCATGCGGCGCTCGATCTCCTGGCGCATCAGATCGGTCCAGGGTTCCGCGCCATGGATGCCGACGCGCAAGCTGGTCGAACGCGGATCGATGCCCTGGCGCTCGAACTCGTCGGCGATGGCCAGCATGTAGGAAGGCGTCACCATGATGACGTTGGCGCCGAATTCTGTAATGAGCTGCACCTGCCGCTCGGTCTGGCCACCCGACATCGGCACCACCGCGCAACCCAGCCGCTCGGCGCCGTAATGCGCGCCCAGCCCGCCGGTGAACAGGCCATAGCCGTAAGCGACATGCACGATGTCCCCTGGCCGGCCGCCCGAGACATGGATGGAGCGCGCCATCAGATGAGCCCAGGTGTCGAGATCGTCCTGGGTATAGCCGACCACGGTGGGGCGGCCGGTGGTGCCGCTTGAGGCATGCAGGCGGCGGATTTTCTCGCGCGGCATGGCGAAAAGGCCGTAGGGATAGGTCTGGCGCAAATCGTCCTTCTCGACGAAGGGAAATCTCGCCAGATCTTCTGGCGTCTTCAGATCGTCGGGATGGATCTGCGCCTTTTCGCACTTGGCCCGGTAATGCGCCACGTTGTCGTAGGCATGTCGCACGCTCCAGCGCAGCCGCTTGAATTGCAGCGCCTCCAGCGCATCGCGGCCCAGATGCAGGTCGGGATCGGTCCAGCCGGTCATCGTGTCCCCAAATCCATTCTTGGCCGCAAGAGTCGAAGAGCCGGTGCGTCCTTGTCAACTGCCGGCAATTGACCCTGCCGGAGCGCTGGCCCATTCTGCCGCGCATGTTTCCCGCCGGCCTGCGCACGCTCGTTAAATCCCATGCCGCCCTGCAACCCCTCTATGCCCGCTATCGCGTGGCCAAGGCGCAACGCGCGGCGCAACGTCTGACGCGGTTCCTGATCGACGCCCGTTTCTGTCCGCCAGAGCAGGCGCAGGCGATCGCGCGCGACTGGCAGTCGGTGTCCGAGCACACGCAGCTGTCGCAAGCCGGCATCCTCAATCTGGAAACGATGGCGCGTTATGCGATCGACAGCGGCATCAAGGGCGCCTTCGTCGAATGCGGCACCTGGCGCGGCGGCGCCCTGTCGTTCTGGGCCCGCGCCTTCCTGCGCAACGGCGGCAAGCCGCAGATCAATCCGCTGTTCGGCTTCGACTCCTTCGAGGGCATGCCAGGCGTCACGGCGGAAGACGGCACCTGGGCCTCGGAAATGCTGCACGGCAGGCCGATGGATGCCTTGCCGCCGGAGGAATTGACAGGGTCGCTCAAGCCGCACGCCATGAACGCGGCGGAGGAAAAAACCTGCCGCGCCATCGTCGCCGCCAGCGGGTTTCCGCCCGCCCACACGCAGATCGTCAAAGGCTGGTTTCAGGATTCCCTGCCGCAATGGAAAGAGAAGATCGGTCCGATTGCGGTGCTGCGCCTGGACGGCGACTGGTACGAATCGACCCGGACCTGCCTGGAAAACCTGTTCGACCTGGTGGTGCCGGGCGGCGTGGTCATCATCGACGATTACGGCTATTTCGTCGGTTGCCAGAAAGCGGTCAACGAATTCCTCGCCGCGCGCGGCCTGCAGCCGGAGCTGGTCACCGTCGATGTCTGCGTGCGCTATTTCATCAAGCGCGCTGCATGACTTCGAGATAGGCATCGACCACCGCCTGCGGCGAATGCCGCGCCAGATGCGCCGGCGCGTTGGCGCGCAAGGTCGCGGCAAGCGACGGCTCGTCCAGAACCCGCCGCATCGCTGCCGCCAGGGCCGCCACATCGCCATTGGGATAGGTCAGGCCGCACGCACCGATGGCGTCCTTCAGCCCACCGCCTTGCGAGCCGATGACGAGGCAGCCGCAGGCAATGCCCTCCAGCGCCACGATGCCGAAGGGCTCGTTCCAGACCGACGGCACCACAAGACAGTCGATGTCGTTGAGCGCCACTGCCAGATCGGCATCGCGCTTGGGACCGAGGAAATCGACTTGTCCATCGACGTTCAGCAATTGCGCCTGGGATTTCAGCGCTGCCTCTTCCGGCCCCGCGCCGATGATGGCGCAACGCGGGCGCAGCCCCTGCTGTCCCAGCAGCGCCAGCGCCTGCAGCAGATTGTCGGCGCCCTTGTCGCTGACCAGCCGGCCGACGAAACCGAATTGATAGTCCCGCGCACCACGATTGCGATGAATGAAGGTCGACTGGCGATAGGCATTGGCGATCACGATGGAAGGCACGGGCAGGGTTTGCGCTGTCGCTGGCGAGATGGTGATGTTGGCCGCACGGTTGACGGCGAAGCGGCGAATAGCCCCAGGACGATAGTCGCCGGTGTGCACGATCGCCCACTTTCTGGGATGCAGCAGCAGCGGCCAGGCAAACCGCAGGCTCATGGAATTGTGCAGCACCACATCGGCCCAGCGATGCAGCGCCAGCAGCCGCCACGGCGAGGGCTGGAAATGCACCGGATAGGAAAACGACGGCGGCGCGGCGCATTCCGTGGCCGTCACCACCGCCACCTCATGGCCGCGCCGCTGCAGTTCCTCCGCCAGCATCTGGCTGGCCGTCTCCACGCCGCCGATGCTGGGAGCGAAGGCGTAGGAGACGATCAGGACCCGCACGGGACAGGCTGCGGTCGCCTACAGCCCCGCTGCGGCGTTGAACAGCAGGCCGGAGTTGAGCGCGTTGCGCCGCGCGTCGCGGGCGACCAGGCCGCGCTTGATCACCACGCGATGGTTGTCCTTGCGCGACACCGCCTTGATGTCGGCCAGCGGATTGCCCTCGACCACCAGCACGTCGGCCATCTTGCCCTCGGCCAGGCGGCCGACATCGGAGCGGCGCATCAGGTCGGCGGCCGAGCCGGTGGCGGAGAACAGCGCGTCGCGAGTCGAGCAGCCCAACTCCACCATGTATTCCAGCTCCATGGCGTTCTCGCCATGGCGGTTGAACGGCGTGCCGGCATCGGTGCCCATGGCGAGCTTGCCGCCGGCCTTGTAGTAGGCCTTGAACGATTCGCGATGGCGCTCGTAGACGCGGCGCGACTTCTCGATCACGTAATCGGGAATGCCGGGCTCGCCCTCGTCATGGCCCTTGAGGATGTTCTTCACCGCGGCGAGTGTCGCCACCAGCCAGGTGCCGCGCGCCAGCATCTCCTTGATGCACTCGTCGTCCATGAAGATGCCGTGCTCGATCGAATCGATGCCGCCGCGCACGGCGTTGAGGATGCCTTCCGAGCCTTGCGCGTGGGAAGCGCAATGCTTGTGGAAGCGATGGCCTTCCTTGATGCCGGCGGCCATCTCTTCGGCCGAGTAATGGGCGTCTTCCGGATTGACGCCCGGCGTCATCACGCCGCCGGTCGCCATGATCTTGATCAGGTCGGAGCCGGCATGGACCTGCTCGCGCACGCCGCGGATCACGTCATCGACGCCGTCGGCGACCCGGCCATAGCGGTTGCCGTGGCCGCCGGTCATGCAGATCATGCGGCCCGCCGCCATCATGTTGGGGGCCAAAAGCTTGCCGGCATTGACCGCGTCGCGGATGGCGAATTCGAGATAATCCTTGCCGCCGCAATCGCGCACCGTGGTGATGCCGCCCGCCAGCGTGTTCTGCATGTGCTCCACACCGCGCATGACGATCTGGCCCGGCAGCAGCCGCTCCATCACCACGCCCGGATTGCCTTCGGCGCCCATCAGCGAATGGACGTGGCAATCGATCAGGCCCGGCATGATGGTGCAGCCCGGCATGTCCATGCGGTCGCCCGAGTAGCCGGCGAACTCACCCATCGGCGCCAGGCGCTTGATCTTGCCGCCCTCGATCAGCACGCCGTGCTCGGGTTTCTCGTTGTCGCCGTCGAATACGCGCGCGCCGGTCAGCAATGTCGTCATGTCGCTCTCCAAATCAGGGTTGCGACACTCTACCCGGCTGGCTGGGCGCTGTCAGCCGGGCTGGTTTCCTCGCGAAATACATAGCGCCGATAGACGAATCCAAGCGCCAGCAAGGCGATACCCAGTCCCAGGAACGAGGCCACGCGCAGCAGGCCAGTGAGGTCTGCCATGTCCACCAGGAACACCTTGCCCACCACCAGCACCAGCACCGCCAGCGAGGCGTAGCGCAGCACCGGCAGGCGGGTGACGATGCCGGCGATCAGCAGGCAGGCGCCGTAGACCAGCCAGACGATCGAATAGGCGTAGAGCTCGGTCGCACTGGTCTGGCTCGACACGCTGTCGCCGGTGAAGGCGAAGTAGTGGCGCACCTCGTAGCTGAGAAAGGCAAAGCCGAACGCAAGTGCCGCGATGCCCGCCACCAGCGCGCCGATGCGCTGGCCCATTCTTTCCAGCATCCATGCCCCCAGTGCTGCGAACAGTGCCGGAATGAGAAAGCAAACGATCAGCCCATTGAAAATCGGCGCTTTGCCCAGCGCGGCGTTGACGAACAGACCATCCCACTGAATCGCCGCACCGAACGTCACCAAGGCGATCGCCAAACCGCCGATGATGCGCCAGCCCCAGCGCAGCACGGCATGCTCGCGCCGCCAGTTGCCGTAGATCAGCCCCAGCGCCAGCGCACCCCACGACACCGCCATCCAGGCGCGCTCGGCGACGTCGAAGCGCGGCTGGCCCAGCCCGTCGGGATTGAAGATCGAGCGCACCTGCAGGGACAGCAGCAGGAAGGCGAAGGCCAGGATGCTGCCCTCGACCGCCATCACCAGCTCATCGTTGCGCACCCGGCGCAGGAAATCGCGCGCGATCCAGAAGGCCACGATCGGCACGCCGTAGCCGTACAGCACCCAGTTCAGCAGCGGATTGGACGAAACGTCGTAATCCAGCACGTAGGGGTTGAACACCAGCCGGATGGTGACGGTGCCGGCCAGCAGCCAGGCCAGCCAGCGCAGGATCGGCAGATTCAGGCGCCAGGCGATCCACGCCACCGCCGGCAGCTCGATCGCATAGGCCATGGTCACCCATTCGCGGCGCAGCTCCAGCGGCACGGCGGCACTGAGGAAGAAGGTGATGCCGACCGCCAGCATGCCCAGCGCCTCGTTGCCGCCCGCCATGCGCTCGCGCCAGGACGCGACGCGCTGGGCGGCGATCAGGAACGGGATCGCCAGCAGCAGGCTGACATAGCCCCATTTCAGGCCGACATCGAATGTGTAGAGCGCCGCACAGATGGCGATGAAATGCACGAAGGCGCCGCCCGCCGACAGCGCCGCCCAGAAGCCCGGCCGCTTTGCATTCCACAGCAATGCATAAGCAGCGGCTGAGAACACGCCGGCCACGATCAATGCCGTCACCGCGATGCCTTGCGCGGTGATGTCGGCTGGCCGCAGCCATTTGAAGTCCTGCGCCCAGCCGACGAACAGCAGCAGCGAGAATCCGATTGGCAGCAGCGCCAGCCACTGCAAGGTCGGCGCCTGACGCGCCAGGGCAAACAGGGAGAGAGCGGAGAGGACGAACAGCGCCCAGTGCAGCGGCACATGGTTGGTTTTGACCAGCAGGAAGGCCTGCAGCGCCAGCATGATGGCGGCGGCGCTCCAGATCAGCGGCATGACGCCTTTGGCGTGCTGCGCCAGGAATTCGGAGAAGCCCAGCAACGGCAAGGGCGCGGCGAGATTGCGCCACGCCATCCAGACGTAAAGCCCGGTTACCGCCAGCAGATAGATCCCCACCCAATGCGCTTCGCCGGCCGTGAAGCCGCCCATGATCCAAACCAGCGGCCAGATCGTGGCCGAGGCCAGCACGCACCAGCCCAGCCACCACCACTGGCGATGGCGCACCACCACCAGCACGCCCGCGCTCAGCGCCAG
>JAQSWP010000164.1 GCA_029266575.1 Alphaproteobacteria bacterium
GCCCTCGGGGATCAGCGGCCCGACGTCGCGGATCACAGCCTGCTTGACCGAGCCCACGTCGGAGACGATGGCGCCCTTTTTCAGATGCGGCGCGATCTGTGCCATGACGTCGGCATTGGCGCCGATCGGCGTGCACAGGATGACGAAATCGGCATCGCGCACGGCTTCGACCAGGTCAGTGCCGATATGATCGACGATATTCAGCGCCCGCGCCTCGTCGGCGGTTTCCTGGCGCCGCGTCGCGGCCGCGATCGTGCCGGCGAGATTCTCCTGCCGCGCCACGCGGGCGATGGAGGAACCGATCAGCCCGATGCCGACCAGCGCCAGCTTGCCAAACAGCGGCGTGCTCATGCCTTGCCCACGAACCTGGCCAGCGCATCGCGCGCCGCGCGCATTTCCTGTTCGGTGCCGATGGTGATGCGCAGGCAGTCGCCCAGGCCGTACGCCACCATCATGCGCGGAATGATGCCGGCTTTCAGCATGGCGGCATTGGCGGCCACGGCATCCTTGCCGTCTTCCTTGGGGAATTTCACCAGCACGAAATTGCCCACCGATGGATAGACATGCAGGCCCAGCGCCGTCACCTCCTTGGTGAACCACGGCAGCCAGATGTCGTTGTTGGTGCGCTGCGCATCGGTATGCGCCACGTCCTCGAGTGCGGCGATGCCGGCAGCCTGCGCCGCCAGATTGACGTTGAAGGGCTGGCGCAAGCGATTGATCGTGTCGGTGATCGCGGGCGAGGCATACATCCAGCCCAGCCGCAACCCGCCCAGCCCGTAGATCTTGGAGAAGGTGCGGGTCATGACAACGTTGTCGGCGGCATCGACCAGTTCGACACCGGCCGAGTAGTCGTTGCGCGAGACGTATTCGGCATAGGCCGCGTCGATCACCAGCAGCACGTTCTTCGGCAAGCCGTCATGCAGCGCCTTCAACTCCTCGCGGGTCAGATACGAGCCGGTCGGATTGTTGGGGTTGGCGATGCAAACGACTTTGGTCTTGGGCGTCACCTTGGCCAGCAGCGCCTGGATATCGCCGCGCAGGTCCTTCTCCGGCGCCGTCACGGCCGTCGCACCGACGCCCTTGGCATTGATGGCGTACATCAAGAAGCCATGGGCGCTGTAGAGCAGCTCCTCGCCCGGCCCGAGATAGGCGCGCACCAGAAGATTGATCAGCTCGTCCGAGCCCGCGCCGCAGACGATGCGCGCCGGATCGAGCCCGTAGTGGCGGCCGATGGCATCGCGCAGATCGGTCGAGCCGCCTTCGGGGTAGCGATGCAATTCGGCAGCGGCTTTTTTATAGGCTTCCATCGCCCTGGGGCTGGGCCCCAATGCGCCCTCGTTGGACGACAGCTTGGTCGGCTTGTCGAAGCCTGGAATCGAATCCTTGCCGCCGACATAGGGCGCGATGTCCTGGATGCCCGGACGCGGCTTCAGCGTGCTCATCATGCTCTCCGTCGAAAACTCAACCGGCCGGTTCGACCGGCACGGCATAGGCGCCGACCGGCGTCAGCCGCGCGCCCGGACTGCCCAGCGCCTGCTCCAGCGCCGCGATGCGGACGTCGCCGGCGATGATAAACACCGGCAGCTCGATCAGATAGAGCGCACCGCCCCCATTCTCATGCCTTATGGCCGAGGTGAAGGCCGGCAGCGTGACCGCCGCCAGTGCGGAGGAGATGCGCGAGCGGCTGACATCGGCGGGCGATTCCAGCACCAGCAGCGAGCGGTCCAGCCCGCTATTGGCATCGCCGCTGGGCTCGGGCACGAGCCGCGCCACCACCAGCGCCGACAGGCCTTCGGTGCGCGGATTGTCGGTGCGAAAGAAGGGCGCGCGCGCCACGATATGCGGCACGGTCTTCTCGCTGCTGGCCAAAGCCGGCCACCATGGCTGGCGATCGCCTTCCACCGGCAGCGGCAGCATGCCGACCGAACCGGGATCTTCCGCGATGTCGGCCAGCACGCGCGCCGGCGTCGTATGGCGGCGCATCGGCACTTGCACGCCGAAATGATCGCGCGCCATGTCCCAGAAGCCGCGCTGTTCGTCGGGCACGCAGACGGCGACCGAGAACGGCCCCTGCAGCACGGTGACGGCCGAAATCATCTCGCGCCAAAGACGCACCAGAGCGCCGCGCGGGAACGTCCCTGTATGGCGGTCGAGCAGGCGGCGCAGCACCATGGCCTCGCGACCCGGCCGCAGCGCCAGCGATTTGCCGGCGCCCTTGGCGCGGCCGATACGCTCGACGATCGACGTGCGCTGCTGCACCAGATCGTGCAGGGCGGTGTCGATCTCGTCGATCTGGCGGCGAAGGGCGTCGAGTTCGGTTGGCATGGGTGTTTTGGCGTCTTGGCCCGGCGGGCGAAGGGCGATAGTAGTAGGGGCAGAAGCGGCCAAAAGCAAAGAAAACATTGACACTGGCTGCCCCCGGTCCCTAGCTAGCGAACCCTTTGCAAACAAGGCTTTACCAAGTGACTTCGGCCCTTCCCGCCGCTGCCTTTCCGTCCTCTCCCAGCGCCATCGCGCTGCGCGCCGGCAAGCGCGCCACCTTGGGCGTGGAGCAGAAGCTGCGGCTGGATTGCGGCGTCGAGCTGGGCCCCTTCACGCTCGCGTACCAGACCTACGGCACGCTCAATCCCGACAAGTCGAACGCGGTGCTGATCTGCCATGCGCTGACCCTGGATCAGTTCGTGGTCGAGACCCATCCGGTCACCGGCAAGCCCGGCTGGTGGGACAGTTTCGTGGCCCCAGGCAAGCCGCTCGATCCGGCCAAGTACTTCATCATCTGCATCAACGTGGTCGGCGGCTGCATGGGCAGCGTCGGACCGACCGAGATCGATCCGGCGACCGGCAAGCCCTACGGGCTGAACTTCCCCGTGGTCACCATCGCCGACATGGTGCGCGCGCAAGCGATGCTGCTCGACCATCTCGGCATCGACAGCCTGTTCTGCGTCATCGGCGGCTCGATGGGCGGCATGCAGGTGCTGCAGTGGGCCAGCGCCTATCCCGACCGCGTCTTTGCCGCCATTCCCGTGGCGACGGCCGCTCGGCACTCGGCGCAGAACATCGCCTTCCACGAGGTCGGGCGCCAGGCGATCATGGCCGACCCCGACTGGCACAACGGCGACTATTACAGCCACGGCACCAGTCCGCATCGCGGCCTCGCCGTGGCGCGCATGGCCGCGCACATCACCTATCTTTCCGAGACGGCGCTCCATCGCAAGTTCGGCCGCAACCTGCAAGACCGCGAGAAGCTGGGCTTCGGCTTCGAAGCCGATTTCCAGGTCGAATCCTACCTGCGCCACCAAGGCTCGACCTTCGTCGAGCGCTTCGACGCCAATTCCTATCTCTACATCACCCGCGCCATGGATTATTTCGACCTGGCGCGCGAACACGGCGGGGTTCTCGCCAACGCCTTCCGCAATTGCCGCTCGCGCTTCTGCCTGGTGTCGTTCACCAGCGACTGGCTGTTTCCCACGCCGGAGAGCCGCGAGGTGGTGCAGGCGCTGAACGCGGTGGCGGCCAACGTCTCGTTCGTTGAGATTGAGACCGATAAGGGCCATGACGCTTTCCTGCTCGACGAGCCGGAAATGTACAAGGTGCTGGACGGTTTCCTCGAGGCGGCGGCGAGCGCGCGGGGCCTGAAGAGCCGCAAATGACCGCCGAGACCTTCGTCCAGCGGCGCGGCGCCATCCGCGTCGATTTGCAATTGATCGCCGACATGGTCGATGCCAAAAGCCGCGTGCTCGATATCGGCTGCGGCGATGGCGCGCTGCTGGAATATCTGGTGCATTTCAAGCAGGTCGACGGGCGCGGCATGGAATTGAGCCAGCAAGGCGTCAATGCCTGCGTCGGCAACGGGCTGGCGGTGATCCAGGGCGACGCCGACACCGATTTGCGCGCCTATCCCGACGGCGCTTTCGATTACGTGATCCTGAGCCAGACCTTGCAGGCGACACGCGATCCCAGAGGCGTGCTGCAACAGATGCTGCGCGTCGGCCGCCGCGCCGTGGTGTCGTTTCCCAATTTCGGCTACTGGCGCGTGCGGCTGGGCCTGCTGCTGAACGGGCGCATGCCGACGACCCAGACCCTGCCCTATTCCTGGTACGACACGCCCAACATCCATCTCTGCACGATTCGGGATTTCCTCGACATGAGCGCTTCGGCCGGCGTCGAGATCGAACGCATGATCGCGCTGGGCAAGGACGGCCGCCGGGTCGGCTCCGCCGTCGACCTGCCGGCGCTGATCAACTGGCGCGCCGAGCAGGCAGTGTTTTTGCTGGGGACGAAGGCGTAGGCGTCATCCCTCTCACTGTCAGGTCGAGCGCAGTGAGACATCCCTTTACGCTTCCGCCCGGCAAACTGGTGGAGAGGAAAAAGGATTCCTCGCTGCGCTCGGAATGACGAGGAAAAAAAGAGCGGTCTCGCTACGCCTTCTTCCGCATCAGCAACGTCAGAGCCACCGCAACGGCGAAGATTGCCGTCGTCACCACCGTCATCCAGATCAGACCGTCGACGATGGCCTGCGCCACGGCAGGCTGCAAAGCTTCGGGAGCGCGGACGAAGAACCGCTCGGCGGCGGCAAGCGTGGGAGCGTTGCCTGCCGCCGCCGGCGGCAGTGCAGCACTTAGCGCGTCCACGTACACGGCCGCGCAAAGAGCCACACCGAAGGCGGTGCCGACCTGACGCGCCATGGAAAGCGTGCCGGAGGCAAAGCCCGATTGCTGCGGCGGCAGAGCGCTCACCGCAGCGAAGGAAGTCGCGGACACCATCAGCCCGATGCCTATGCCGCGAATGACGTAGGACGGCAGCAGCGCGCCCCAGTAACTCGACTGCGGCGTCAGCACCAGCGCCAGCCACAGGCCGGCGACGATGACGCAGGCGCCGGCAATGGCGAACACCACGCCGATGCGGGCGGCGTGCTTCTGCGCGATCGAACCGCCGATCAGCAGTGTGATCGCCACTGGCAAGGTGGAGGGCAGGAAGGCCAGGCCGGCATCGAGCGGTCCGAAGCCCATGAAATTCTGCATGTAGAGGCTGAGGAACGGCAGCGCGCCGAAATTGCCGGCAAAGAACAGGAACGAGACGGCGCAGGCGATGGCGAAAGTCCGATTGAAGAACAGCGACAGATCGATTAGCGGCACCGCGACCCGCTTCTGCCAGGCGATGAAAGTGTAGCCGACGAAGGCACCCGACAGCAGCAGCGCCCAGGTCTGCAGCGAGGCCCAGCCCAGCATCGAGCCTTGGCGGATGCCGACCAGCAGCAACAGCAAGGAGAGCGACACCAGTGTCACGCCAAGCCAGTCGACCTGGCGTGTCACCGTATCGTCGCGGCTTTCACGCACGCCCCAGGCGCAGAACACGAAAGCCAGCAACCCGACCGGCGCGTTGATGAAGAACACCCAGCGCCAGGAATCGGCGCCGGCCAGCAGACCGCCCAGCACCGGACCCAGCAGCAATCCGATGCCGGCAATGCCGCCCGAGATCCCGATGGCCTTGCCGCGCTGATTGGCTGGGAACGCCTGCACCAGCAGCGACAGCGTCCCGGGCCACATGGCGGCGGCGCCCAGCCCCTGCACGGCGCGCGCAAGGATCAACTGCCACAGTTCGGCGGAGAGACCGCAGGCGATCGACGCCAGCGTGAAAAGTGTCAGGCCGGTCATGAACACCAGCTTGCGGCCGACGATGTCGCCAACCCGGCCGGCGGCGATGGTGAAGACGCCCTGGGTCAGCGCATTGGCCGACACCACCCAGCCGACCAGCTCCGAGGTGGCGGCGAAATCGGCGCCGATGCGCGGCAGCGCTACAGTCACCAGGAACATGTCGATCGACAGCATGAAGCCGCCGATGCCCGCCGCCAGCAAGGTCGGCACCCGCTGCGGCTGGGCGGCAATCGGCGTTGCGAGGGCGGCGGCCTGACTCATGATCTAGCTCGCCAGCGCAAATTCTTGCTGGGCGTGCCGCACCGGCGTCGCGATGAACTCCAGCAGCAAGCGCTGCACGCTTTCTGCCGCCAGGATGCCGTTATGCCCGACGCCGGCAATATGATGCAGGTGGGCATTGGGCCAGGCCGCCGCAACGATCGACGATTCGCTGGCCGGCACCTGGACGTCGCGCGGATCGTGCAGCAGCAACGCCGAGACACCCGACGGCAGCGTCAGACCCGTCGATTCCAGCGCGTCGAGCGAGCGGCCATTGGACTTCGCCGCCGCTTGCAGCATCGCTTCCGTCGCGCGCGGCGGCAGACCGATGAAGGCTGCGACACGCTTCGAGGCGCGACGCAACGAGGCGGGAGCCGCCAACGTAATGATGCGCCTGGTGCGCAAGCCACGCGCACTGGCGAGCACCACGGCAGCGCCACCCACCGAATGGCCGAGTACGGCATGGAACGGGCCGAAGTCGCGATCCGCCGTCAGCACCAGATCGGCAAAAGTGGAAACCGTGACATGCGCGGCAGGCGAATCGCCATGCCCCGGCGCATCGAAGGCAATGACGCGATGGCCGGCCGATACCAGCGTCTTGACGATCGGCGCCAGTTGCGAGGCGCGGCTGTCCCAGCCATGCATCAGCAGCACCGGCGGCAAATCAAGCTCGTTCCGCACTGGCCGCCACTCGTAACCGGCCAGCGCCAGCCCGTCGAAGTCGAGAGTCATGGGCGCCGCGTTGAGCAGAATGGCCTGCTCATCGAGCGGCCGAGTGCGGCGCGTGGTGCGGCGAAACATCTTCTCCGCCATGGCGCCGGCTTGCACCGGCAGCACCGCGCCATAAAGCGCGAAACCGGTCCGCATCAGGCGCAGCTTCAGCGGCAGGATCGGAGCCTTCTTTTGGGAAACTTCAGCCGTGCGCGTCATCGACTTTCTCCAGCGAATTACCGATCTACCGACCGGTAGGTAGGTTCGCACCCAATAAAAAGTCAGGCCAGGATCTGCCGGCGCATCACCTTGGCGACCGAGCGATAGAGCTCGACATCGCCATTGGCGCGCGCCAGTTGCACCGCGCCCTGCACGGCGGCGCGCAGCATCAGCGCCTGGTCCTTGGCCGGCATGTCCTTCTTGAACGCAGCCGTCTTCTGGCCAATACGGCACAGTTCTTCCAGCCAGGCGACATGCTCGGCCATGAAGGCGCGGAACGGATCGCGCACCGGCTCGGGCAGGATGGCGAAATCGGCGCTCAGCCTGCCGCCGATGCACAGCCGGCTGCCTTCTTCCGACAGGCGCTCGAAGAAGCGCAGGAAACGTTCGAATTGCTTTTTGGCCTGTTCGCCATCGGTCGCCAGCGGCCCCCGCCCATCGGTCAGATCCGGGAAGCTTGGCGATCTTCGACATGCCGCTACCCTACCTACTGGTAGGGAGAAGTCAAGCGTGTTTTGGGCAAGTGAGGATTTCCTTTCCCCGCCCGGCACTTAACGTCAGATCCCCGGCTCCCGTCATCCTGAGCGCAGCGAAGGATCTTGCTTCAACAGCATCGATGCTTCGACGAGCACGCAACTTGCGTCGGCAAGATGCTTCGCTACCGCTCAGCATGACGAGGAAGAGAGTTACGCTAGCGAGGGTGGTCTTCCGTCTTGTGGCCGATCGGCTCGCGCGCCGCTGGCTGCGGCACCACGCGCAGCTTGGCGCGCGCTGGCACCTTGACCGGCTCGCGCACGCTCGTGCCGGCATAGAGCTGCTTGCCGGCTTCGAGCATGACCACGCCGGCGAAGCGCGGCAGCAGGCGCTGGCCCAGGCGTTCGATTGCGGGGGCGGCGCGCAGGATCATGCGCGATTTCACCGGCGGCACGTAGAGCGCACGCGCCTCCTGCATCGGCGTGAACATGGTGGCGCGCAGCAGGCGGCCGAGCTGGCCCGCCGAATAGGGATGGCCCATGGCAAAGGGCGAGCGCTCGAGCTGCGCCCACAGGCCGGAACGGTTGGGCGCGATCACCAGCAGGCGGCCGCCATCGGCCAGCACTCGCCACGCCTCGCGCAGCATCGGGCGGATCTGCTCGCCGCATTCCAGTGCATGCACCAGCAGCACGCGGTCCATCGAGCGGTCGGGCAGCGGCAGCGCGGTTTCGTCGGCCAGGGTCACCAGGTTGGGCTCGTTCTGCGGCCAGTGCAGCACGCCCTGGGCCGCGGGCATGACCGCAACCACGCGCTCGGCCTCGTCCATGAACGGGCGCAGATAGGGCGTGGCGTAGCCCAGGCCGAGCAGGCTCTGGCCGCGCAGGTTGGGCCACATCTGGCGCAAACGGCCGCGGATCAGCCGCTGCGCCACCTGGCCCAGGCTATGCCCGTAGAAATCGCGTAGATCGACGACGTCGTTCCACATGCCGTTAAGAGTAACAGCCGAGGCGTGACGGCGTCACCGCCCGATGCTACGGTTTTTGCCCGGAGGAAACGGTAAAATGAGCCAGCGCTTGCAGATAGAGCGCGTCCCGGCCTTGCAGGACAATTACCTGTGGCTGGTGCGCGAGCCCAGGAGCGGCTTCGTCGCGGTCGTCGACCCCGCCGATCCGGTGCCGGTGAAGGCGGCGCTGCAGAGAAATGAGTGGACGCTCACTCACATCCTGAACACGCATCACCATCCCGACCATGTCGGCGGCAATCTGGCGCTGAAGCAGGAATTCAACTGCACCATCGTCGGCCCGGCCCCCGATGCCACGCGCATTCCCGGCATCGACGTCAAGGTGGGCGACGGCGACACCTATCGTTTCGGCGAAGCGGAGGCGAAGGTCTTCTTCGTGCCCGGCCATACGCGCGGACATATCGCCTACTGGTTCGCCGATCACGCGGCGCTGTTCTGCGGCGACACGCTGTTCGCGCTGGGCTGCGGGCGGCTGTTCGAGGGCACGCCGGAGCAGATGTGGCGCTCGCTCTCGACCTTGCGCGCGCTGCCGCCGGAAACCGAAGTCTATTGCGCCCATGAATATACGCAGAGCAATGCGCGCTTCGCGCTGACCGTCGATCCGCAGAACCAGGCGCTGAAAGCCCGCGCGCAGCAGATCGACGAGATGCGGGCCAGGAACATTCCCACCGTGCCCTCGACCTTGGGCGAGGAGAAGCGCACCAACCCCTTCCTGCGCGCCGACGACCCCGGCGTAGCGCAGGCCGTCGGCCTGGCGGGCGCCGATCCGGTCAAGGTCTTTGCCGAAGTGCGGGCGCGCAAGGACAGTTTTCGGTGAAGCTCTACAGCAATCCCTCCTCGCCGTTCGGGCGCAAGGCGATGATCGCCGCCATCGAGACCGGCCTCGACGGCAAATTGCAGCTGCTGAACGTCAATCCCTGGGAGTCGACGCCGGAGCTGGTGCGGGTCAATCCGCTGTCCAAGATTCCGGTGTTGGTGACCGACGAGGGCGATGCCATCTTCGATTCGCCGGCGGTGTGCGATTACATGGATGCGCTGGACGGCCATCAACGGCTGCTGCCGGCCGAGCCCGCGGCGCGCCTGCGCGCGCTGCGCCGCCAGTCGCTGGCCGACGGCATGCTCGATGCCGCCATCGTCATCCTGCTGAACCGGGCGCAGAAGCCTGAACGGGTGCATCGCGGCTACGTGGCGCGGCAGGAACAGGCGATCGAACGCACGCTCGACTGCCTGGAGCGCGATGCCGGCGAATTGCATGATGGTTTCAATCTCGGCCATATCGCGCTGGTCTGCGCGCTGGACTTCCTGTCGGTCGATCAGGTGGTCGACTGGCGGCCCAAGCAGGAGGCGCTGGCCGCCTGGCTGTCCAACATGCACAAGCGGCCGTCGGTGATGCGCACGCGCCCGCCGCCGCGCACTGCCTGATCGTTCCAACTCGCAACACCACTTCCGGGGAAACGACCAATGAAGCTGATGTATTCGCCGACCTCGCCTTACGTTCGCAAGGCGATGGTGCTCGCCATCGAGCGCGGGCTGGACCGCAAGATCGAGAAGGTCGCGATGACCGCTTCGCCGATCACCGAGAATAAGGCACTCGACAAGGTCAATCCGCTGGCCAAGGTGCCCGCACTTGAGCTCGACAACGGCATGACCCTGTTCGATTCGCCGGTGATCTGCGAATACCTCGACAGCAAGCATCGCGGCGACAAGGTGTTCCCTGCATCCGGCGCGCGGCGCTGGAAGGCGCTGCGTCAGCAGGCGATCGGCGACGGCATTCTCGATGCCGCGCTGCTGGCGCGTTACGAAGGCTTCATGCGGCCGGAGAACCTGCGCTGGCCGGACTGGGCCGCCGGACAGAAGCGCAAATTCACCCAGGCGCTCGATCTGCTGGAGAAGGAAGTCAAGGATTTGAGCGGCGGGCTGACCATCGGCCACATCACTATTGCCTGTGCTTTGGGCTATCTCGATTTCCGCTTTGGCGACATGGGCTGGCGCACGGGCCGGCCCAAGCTCGCCGCCTGGTACGACAAATTCGCCCGCCGCAAATCCATGCAGGCGACCATTCCGCCGACCTGATGGACGCAGAAGCGATCATCTCCGCGCTCGGGCTGCAGCCGCATCCCGAGGGCGGCTGGTATCGCGAGATCCATCGCAGCACCGCCGCACCCGCGAACGCGCCGCCGTCACCTCGATCTACTTCCTGCTGAAAGCGAGTGAGCGCTCACATTGGCATCGCATCGATGCCGAGGAGATCTGGCATTTCCATG
>JAQSWP010000313.1 GCA_029266575.1 Alphaproteobacteria bacterium
ATTTTTCCGACTGCCCGCGTCAGCGCAATCTCAATCCGTTGGGTCGGGCGCAATCGGCACTGATCGGTGACGATTTCAAGGCGCTGAACATTCCGGTCGGCCGTGTCATCGCCAGCCCCTTTTGCCGCTGCATGGACACCGCCCGTATCGCGTTCGGCAAGGTCACGCTGGCCGACGAGGTGCGCGGCATGAAAGCCGATCCCAAGATGCGCACCCACTTCACCGCTTTGCAACAGCCAGGCGCCAATCTGATCATCGTCGGCCACAACAGCGCCAGCGGTCTGATCGGCGAGGAATCCTGCGCGAGGCCGAGGCGGTGGTGGTCAAGCCCCTGGGCGAGGACAAATACGAGCTGGTGGCCCGCATCCGGGCCGAGCAATGGGCGCAATTCCGCCCGGAAACCGCGAACCGCCGCCCGGCGCGCACAGCCGTAGAAAAATCACACCCACGAGGGATGAAACGCACACCCAAGGTGTATATTAGTCAGGCCAGCCGCGATGGCGCGGCGGCATCAGGGAGGTCCATCCGATGATCAGAACTGCGATTTTGGCGGCGGCATTCAGCGTTGCTCTGGCCAGCACGGCCGGCGCCTCAAGCTGCCCCCGGCACATGCCCTGCACAAGGCCGGCAAGCACGCCGAGTCCGAAGCGGCGCTGATCAAGGCCGAAGGCATTCTCGGCATCAAGAAGTAAGAGATTTTCGCTTTCGACGAAAAGGCGGCCTGCGGGCCGCCTTTTTTATTTTCCTTTATCGTCATGCCCCGGCATGAGCGAGGCACCCATGTCTAACCGCGCACGGCGTTCACCCCACTTCATCCTGAGCTCGTCGAAGGATGAGGTTCACAGGCAATGTGCCTGAAGCCCACCCTTCGACAAGCTCAGGGTGAAGATTTTTGTGTATCGACATGGGTCGCCCGGTCGAGCCGGACGATGACGGAAGATGAGAAGACAGCAATAAAAAAGGCGGCCACATGGGCCGCCTTTCGTTTTGTCGATGGTACGGGTTACTCCGCCGCCACCGATTCCCGCACAAACTTCTTGGCATCGAAATCGTCGGCGACTTTCTGGTCGTTCTCCAGCATCGCCTTGGCGTCGAGCTGGGTGTATTCCATGACGCCCATTTCCTCGAACGCCTTCTTCACGCGCGGGCCCATCAGGCCGATGTCCTTGACGGTCGGCACGATGCGGCTGAACAGCCGGCCGCGGAAGCGCTTCATCGAATCGGAATTGGCGGCAAGTTCCATTAGCTTGTCCACCGGCAGGCCCGAGCGCATCCAGACTTCGGCCTGGTTGAAGCGGTCGCGCATGAAATAGAGCGCCTCGACCACGAATTCCTCGCGCTCGTCGCGTTCCTTGTCGGTGAGTTGCGGGTAGTAGTCGCGCAGCGCCAGGCGGCCGAAGGCGACGTGGCGCGCCTCGTCCTGCATGACGTAGGCGTTGACCGAAGCCGCCAGATTGTTCTTGGCCGAATCGCGGATGCGCTGGAAGGCGGCCAGCGCCAGGCCCTCGATCAGGATTTGCATGCCGAGATAGGTCATGTCCCAGCGGCTGTCGGTCAGCGTCTGCTCGAGCAGGCTCTTCAGCGACGGCGTGATGGGATACGCCATGTTGAATTTCTCGTGCAGCAGGCGCTTATAGACTTCGACGTGGCGCGCCTCGTCCATTACCTGCGTCGCGGCATAGAACTTGGCGTTGGCGTCGGGCACGGTGTTGACGATCTTGGCGGTGGCGATCAGCGCGCCCTGCTCGCCATGCATGAACTGCGACACGGTATGGGCCTGCAGGTTGCGGCGCAGCCAAGCCTTCTCCTTCTCGGTCGCCTTGTTCCAGATCTCGGTGCCGAAAATCGGAATCGTATCGTCGGACATGCCCATCGGGTTGTCCTCGTCCAGCTCCTGCGTCCAGTCGAGCCGGTCGGTCGCATTCCACTGCTGCTTCTTGCCCTTCTCGTAGAGATCGAGCAGCTCAGCGCTGCCGTCCTCGTATTCCCAGGTGAAATGGATTTCGGTCTTGCCGTCGAACTTCCAGTCGGTGCTTTCGACCGGCAGTTCATAGATGCGCGTGGACGACATGCGCCCTCCCTTGCCTTGGCGATTTCCGAGATACGGCGTTGGTGACGCCGTGTTCATTTTTGCCAGAATATCATGCAGCGAAACGCCATGTCATGGCGATTCGCAAGCGGTTGAAAAGCTTGCGGTTTTATTCTTTTGCAGCGATCGCTGCATACCCCAGGAAGGCTACACTTGCAGCCTCGCGGCAAAATCACTGCGAACGATGAAGCTGACCGATCTTTCTTTCGACTTCTGGATCGAGCACGCCTTCGCGCCGGCGGTCCGTGTCGGCCGCAATGCGTGGTTCTTCGACGACGATTGCGACTGGTGGGATCCGCCGGCGTCGGTCGCCGTGGGGCATATTACGCGCCTGTTTGCCGATCCCGTGCCGCCGCTGCAATGGTTTGCCGACGCGCAGATCGCGCAGGGCCTCACTTACCTCTTCAGCATCAGCGCCACTGGCGGCAAGGATTGGCTGTCCGATCCAGGCACGCCGCTCGAGCAGCGCCTGGCTTGCGTGCGCTCG
>JAQSWP010000165.1 GCA_029266575.1 Alphaproteobacteria bacterium
GCGGCCACCATCTTCGCCCGGGTGCGCGGGCTGTTCCCGCACGCCCATAACGCGCCGACGCCGCAACAGCTTCTGCGCGCCTCCGATGCGCGGCTGCGCAGCGCCGGCCTGTCGGGCGCCAAGGCAGCGGCGCTGCGCGATCTGGCACGCAAGGCCTGCGACGGGCAGATCCCGAACCTGAAAGATCTGCAAGCCATGGATGACGCGCAGATCGTCGAGAGCCTGACGCAGGTCAAGGGCATCGGCCGCTGGACGGTGGAGATGCTGCTGATGTTCCGGCTGGGCCGGCCCGATATCCTGGCGCTGGACGACTACGGTTTGCAAAAAGGCATCGCCGTGATCGACCGCAAGCGCAAGCTGCCAAGCAAGAAAGACATGGAAAAACGCGGCAAGCGCTGGAGCCCGCATCGCTCGGTGGCGAGCTGGTATCTGTGGCGCGCCGCCGACATGAAGAGCCTGCCGAAATGAAAAAGCCGATCACCTTCTACTACGCCTCCGGCTCGCCCTATGCCTGGCGCGTGTGGCTGGCGCTGGAGCACAAGGGGCTCGACTACGCGCTGAAGGTTCTGTCTTTCGACAGGGGCGACCTGCAGCAGCCCGATTTCGCCGCGCTCAACCCACGCCAGCGCGTGCCGGTGCTGGTCGAGGGCGACTTCACCCTGCGCGAATCGACGGTGATCGTCGAATATCTCGACGAGCAATACGCCGACCGGCCGAAGCTGTTTGCCAGCGACGCAAAAGCCAAGGCGCAGCAGCGTCTGCTGATTCGCGAGGCCGACAATTACATCCAGCCGGCGCTGGAAGAATTCGGCGAGGCCATCTTCACGCCGGAGGATAAACGCAAGCCCGGGCATCTGGGCGATTGCGTGGCGCGGCTGAACGATGAGCTGGCGATCTGGGAGCGCAGCCTGGAGGGCGATTACGTCACCGGCGAGGTCTCGGCCGTTGATTTCACGCTCTATCCGCAACTGGCGCTGATCGAGCGCTTCTCAAAGCGCCTGCCCTCGGACGCCGCCAAACTCTCGATTGGCTCCCGCCTGCAGAGGTGGATGACGCGTATGCAGGCGCTGGAAGTCGTGAAGAAGACCTGGCCGCCGCACTGGAAGTGACGCTCAGAGCGCCAGCCTGCCTTCGATGCAGGTAACGATGCTGCCGCCGATCCAGATGTCCTCGCCGATTTTATCGACATGCACGCGCCCGGCGCGGCCCAGCACGGTGCCCTGGCTGGCAATGTGACGCTCCGGTGCCAGGCCGGCGCCGATCAGCCATTGCGCCAAACCGGCATTGAGGCTGCCGGTTACCGGGTCTTCCGTACCGCGTTGGGTGAAGGCGCGCACCTCGAATTGCGCCTCCTTGCCGTCGGCGGCGCTCCACGGCGCGACCACGCCCAGCGGCTGGCCCGCCAGCATCGGATAATCGGGATTGAGCCCGAGCACTTCGGCACGCGTGCCCAGCATCACCGCCACCCATTCCGGTCCATTTTCGCACCAGTTGGAAGCCTTGATCGCTCCGGGTGCAATGCGCAGGGCGGCTGCAATCTTCTTCAGCGTCTCCGCCTCCACCGCGCCACTGCGATTGAGCGGCGGCGCGGCGAAGGCAAGCCATCCGCCGTCACGCTTGATGCGGATCAGGCCCGCGCCGCACTCCTGGACGATGAACTCGCCCTTTGGTCTGCCGCCGGCATCGAGCCAAGCCTGGCATGAGCCCAGCGTCGGATGGCCAGCGAACGGCAACTCCCGCGTCGGCGTGAAGATGCGCACGCGATAGTCGGCTTCCACCTTTGTCGGCTTGAGCAGGAATGTCGTCTCGCTGAGATTGGTCCAGTTGGCGAGGCTGGCCATCTGCGCATCCGACAGCCCGTCGGCGCCCAGCACCACGGCCAGCGGATTGCCCTTCAGCGCGACATCGGTGAAGACGTCGACCTGCCGGAAAGAGAAGCTCGCCATTTACTTGATCTGCGCCTTCTTGACCGACGCCTCGACCACGGGGATCTCGTGCTCGGCCAAGGGCTTCATGCCCTGCTTGCGCTTCAGCGCTGCTTCGATGTACGGCGCCAGTTCCTTCTCCTTGCGTGCCTCGCGCAAGGCCCGCTTGGCGGCGAACTCAGGCAGCACGTCCTTGGCGAACAGCTCGAGCGAGGCGCAGATGTCGGCGTGTTTGTTGTTGCCGGCCTGTTGCAGGAAGATAACCTGGTCGATGCCGACGTCTTCGAAATTGCGGATGTGCTGTGCCAGCTCCTGCGGCGTGCCGATGCCAGGTGCGGAGTTCAGATCGCGCCCGAGCTGCATGTTGCCGGACGCCCGCTTGCTCTGGAAATCCTTGAATAGTTGCGAGCGTCCCGGTCGCACGTCTTGCGCCACCAAAGCATTGATGGCGTAGCCAAAGAATTCGAAGCCCTCCTGGCCGCGGCGGATGGCCTCGGCGCGGTCGGGATGGATCGAGAAGGCCGACACCATGGCGATGTTGGCATTGACGCGATGGCCGATCGGTACGCAACTCTCGCTCTTGATGATACCGTAATAGATATCGGCCCAGTGCTTGGCTTCTTCCGGATCGAGGAAGGAGAAAGCCAGCGCGCCCAGCCCGTTGCTGGCCGCGACCTTGATCGTGTCCCGGTTGGTGCAGGCCATCCACATCGGCGGATGCGGCTTCTGCAACGGCTTGGGCAGCACGTTGCGGGCGGGCATGGAGAAGGATTTGCCCTCAAAGCCGGGATACGGCTCCATCACCATCATATTGGCGACCTGCTCGGCCGCCTCCAGCGACATGGCGCGTTTCTCGCGCGCCGGGATCTTGAAGCCGCCCAGTTCCAGCCGCGTCGCGCCCTCGCCGATGCCGAAATCGGCGCGGCCGTTCGACACCAGATCGAGCATGGCGACGGCTTCAGCGGTGCGGGCGGGATGGTTGTAGTTGGCGATCACCTGGCGGATGCCGTGGCCGAGGCGGATGTTCCTGGTGCGGCCGGCGGCTCCGGCAAGAAACACTTCAGACGCCGAGCAGTGCGAATATTCTTCAAGGAAGTGATGCTCGACCGCCCAAGCGTAATCGATGCCCAGCCGGTCTGCGAGCTCGATCTGCGCCAGCGCCTCCTGCACCAGCCGATGCTCGGAATCCGCATTCCATGGCTTGGGCAGTTGCAGTTCGTAGAAGACGCCAAATCTCATCGTTCGCTCCGCTTGTAGACAATGAGCATGGTCAGACGGCAGCCGAGCCGCAACCGGTTCCTGCGACCACATTCCGACAGATGAAACTTTGGCTACCCCAGCTGGTAACCGGTCTTGGCCAAACCTTCGACGAGTTGCGCGCGGTGGACAGGATCGGCATAAGGCGCAGTGAGTCTCAACTGCACTTCGACGTCAGGAAGGTTCAAGGCCTGCAGTTCGGCAATTAAGGGCTGCGCTTCATCGGCGCGGCCAAGCTGACCCAAGCAGGCTAGGACCGTCAGAAAACCTCCAAACACGCCTCGCCGGGCTACCCCAAGTTGCGCGTGGTGCAGCGCTTCCTCGTAATTGCCCAGATGGTAATGGGCCAGTGCGATCTTGTTGACGAATTCGAAGGTCAGCGGATCGTTCGGGCTGAGACGCTGACAGCGCAATAGCGGATCGATCGCCTCTTCGAAGAGCCCGACATGGATGCGCGCCATGCCCAGCGCGAAATAACCCAAGGCAAAGTTGGGCGACATGTCGACGGCACGCTGGGCCTCAGCGAGGGCCTGACGATGGTGGCCGGTGGGCACGCTGGCGAGCGACAAAATGTAATGGCTATAGGGATCGCGGTCATCCAACGCGATGGCGCGCAGCCCCGACTGATAGCTTTCCTCCATGTCCTGCGCCGGACGTTCTGCCCAACCCCAATGGGCGCGCCCGAACAGCAGGCGCGCCAGCATCATATGGCCACGCGCCAGTTTGGGATCGAGCGCGATCGCGCGCCGCAACAACGCCTCGCCAACCTGATGTTCACCCACGCCAAACTGATAGAAATGCCACTGCCCGCGCATTACCAGATCGAAAGCGTCGAGATTGTCGGCGCTCTTGTGCGTGACGCGCCGGCCCTCGCGCTGCAGGATTTCCGGTTCTATCGCGCCCACCACGCTTTGCGTCAGCTCGTCCTGGATGGAAAACACGTCGGCGAAATCGCGGTCGTAGCGCTCCGCCCACAGATGGTTGCCGGTTTCGGCTTCGATCAGCTGGGCATTGACGCGAATGCGATTGCCGGCCTTGCGCACGCTGCCCTCGAGCACGTAGCGCACGCCCAGTTCGCGCGCCACCTGCTTGATGTCGACGGCGCGGCCTTTGTAAGTGAAGGTCGAGTTGCGTGCGATGACGAAGAACCAGCGATAACGCGACAGTTCGGTGATGATGTCTTCGGTGATGCCGTCGGCGAAGTATTCCTGCTCGGGATCGCCGCTCATGTTAGCGAACGGCAGGACGGCGATCGAGGGCTTGTCGGGAAGCGTCAATTGGCCGCCCAGCACGCCGGACGCAGCCGGATCCTCCGTGCGCCAGTCCACGCGATAGACTGGCACCGGCTTGGGAATGTTCTTAAGGCTGCGTTCGCCAAGCGGCGCCAGCGGGAACTCCAGCTTGCCCTCGATCTGCTGGCGCACGATGCCCGAAATGCAGATGCCGGCCGGGGCCGCCACTTCCTGCAATCGCGCCGCGACGTTGACCGCATCGCCCAAGAGGTCTTCACCCTCGATCATGACGTCGCCGAGATTGAGGCCGATGCGGAATTCCATGCGTCGCGTTTCGGCAAGATCGGCATTGCGCCGGTTGAGCGCACGCTGGATGGCGACTGCGGCGCGCACCGCCTGGACCGGCGAGGCGAATTCGCAAATGACGCTGTCGCCCGCGGTGCCGAAGATGCGGCCGTCATGTTCGGCGACGATGTCGCCGATAGTGGCGCGATAGGCGGTCAGAGTCGCGCGGGTAGCTTCCTCATCCTGCGCCATGAGCCGGCTGTAGCTGGCGGCATCGGCGGCCAGAATGACGGCAAGCTTGCGTTGCACTGCATGGATCTCCCTGCAGGTACGATAGTACCAGCAAGACCGGGGCGCAAAGTCGGTCTCACCGTGGCGTGTAGGAGCGCTTCCCCGCGAACGGCCCGCGCGCGAACAGGTCGCGGAAGGATGCCTTGGCGCGCTCGAAGCGCATGACGTCTTCGATGCGCCTGGCGAGGAATTCCCAGGTCCGTTCCTGGCCCTCGCTGCGGTCGTAGAGCCAGACCAGTACGGTGCTGCCATAGACGCCGGCCAGAATGGCGCGCTTGGAGTAGAAGTTGAAATCGGTCGAGCGGTCGCCGATGCCGTACCACATGGCGTCAACGGTGCGATAAAGCGCCGAGGCGGCGCGCCCGGCATTGAGCGGCAGGGCCATCAGCGAAGCCGCCCGGCGCAAGGCCTCGCGATAGGCCGTCAGCGGCTCCAGCCGCAGGCGGACGGCCAGTGCGATCTTCTCCCTGATCTTCAGGCCCGACAGATCGCGGGCCGCCAGGGCGGCCTGCATGCGCGCGGTGGCCTGGGCGTCGATCCAGTCGATGAGCTCGACGGCGCCGCCTGGGAACAGCCGCTGCGCCTCCTCCGCCGGCTTGCCAAGGTCGCGGGCTCCGGCTGCCATGGCCGTGCCCGTCCAGCCGTCGAAAGCGGCGTGGGACAGGATGGCATCGGCCATCGCGTCCTTCTCAGCCTGCAGAGGATCGACCGGAGCGTCTGTCATGGGCATTCCTGCTGATATCCGCCTTATGTTAGGCCAGAACAGGCTGCGCGAAAAATGCGGCAGACGGGTGACGTCTATATTTCACATTTCAAACTGTGGATAAGACATTTGGCCGCTTCCCAAGCCATTGAGGCCGTGTTACTACCCGCGCCTTGAATTCGGCCGGTTTTCGGCCCGATCCTGCAATTTCCGGAAGGAGTGGCGTCCCGGTGCAAGTTCTGGTTCGTGACAACAATATCGATCAGGCGCTGCGCGTTCTGAAGAAGAAGATGCAGCGCGAAGGTATCTTCCGCGAGATGAAGCTGCGGCGCAATTACGAGAAGCCGTCCGAGCGCAAGGCGCGTGAGCGCGCCGAGGCGATCCGGCGCGCCCGCAAGCTCGCCCGCAAGCGCATGGACCGCGAGGGCTACTAGTCCCGGTCTTCCGCTTTACGCACGAATCAAAAACCGCCGCGGCATCGCCCGGCGGTTTTTTGTTGTTCTCATCCTCGTCCTGAGCCCGTCGAAGGACGAGAGCCACAGGCAACGTCGCAGAGATAAACGATCCGCCGTCTTGTGAAGCGCATGCTTCGAGGGGCTCAGCATAAGGCCGGTGGGTGGCGCTCTTTAACTACGCCCTTCTCCCGCAAGCTTGCGTGAGAAGAGAAGAGCATAACTAGAGAGAGCGGTGTTCGACGGATAGCCGCTTAATGCCCGCCCTTGCCCAGCGCCTTGACGATGTTCTCGCACATCACCTTGGCGTCGGCGAACAGCATCATGGTGTTGTCGCGGAAGAACAGCTCGTTGTCGACGCCGGCATAGCCCGCCGCCATGCCGCGCTTGATGAACAGCACGGTCTTGGCCTTGTCCACTTCCAGGATCGGCATGCCGTAGATCGGGCTCTGCTTGTCGGTCTTGGCGGCGGGGTTGGTGACGTCGTTGGCGCCGATGACGAAGGCGACATCGGTGGCGGCGAAATCGCGGTTGATCTCGTCGAGCTCGAACACCTCGTCATAGGGCACATTTGCTTCGGCCAGCAGCACGTTCATGTGGCCTGGCATGCGGCCGGCCACCGGATGGATGGCGTATTTGACGCTCACGCCGGCCGCCTTCAGCAGATCGGCCATCTCGCGCAACGCGTGCTGGGCCTGCGCCACCGCCATGCCGTAGCCCGGCACGATGATGACGGACGAGGCGTTCTCCATCAGGAAGGCGGCGTCTTCGGCCGAGCCTGCCTTGACCGGCCGCGTCTCCTTCGTCCCACCCGCAGCGGCGGCGCCGACATGCCGGTCGTGGTCTCGATGCTGAACTCCTACTCCGGCTGGGCGGCGGCGGGCATCGGCTTCACGCTCGGCAACACGGCGCTGATCGTCACGGGCGCGCTGGTCGGCTCCTCGGGCGCGATCCTGTCCTACATCATGTGCAAGGGCATGAACCGCTCGATCTTCAACGTCATCCTGGGCGGCTTCGGCACCGATTCCGGCGCCGCCGCTGCGGGTGGGACGAAGGAGACGCGGCCGGTCAAGGCAGGCTCGGCCGAAGACGCCGCCTTCCTGATG
>JAQSWP010000314.1 GCA_029266575.1 Alphaproteobacteria bacterium
TCAGGCCGTTTCGGAGAGCAGCGACAGTTGCTGCGGCATGCCGCCGCCGTCGCGATCGACCAGCGGGATCGGATAGTCGCCGGTGAAGCAGGCGTCGCAATATTGCGGCTGGGCGGTGTTGCGTCCGGGCTCGCCCACCGCGCGATAGAGTCCGTCGAGCGAGATGAAGGCCAGCGAATCGACGCCGTAGAAGCAGGAATGCGTGGTTGGCGGGGCGGCAATCCGCATATGCACTTCCTTGGCGCCGGCGGCGCGTACCATCTCGACGATCTTCACCGAGGTGGTGCCGCGCACGATCGAATCGTCCACCAGAATTACTCGTTTGCCTTCGATACGCGCGCGGTTGGCGTTGTGCTTCAGCTTGACGCCCAGATGGCGGATGTGATCGGTGGGCTCGATGAAGGTGCGGCCGACATAGTGGTTGCGGATGATGCCGAGCTCGAAGGGGATGCCCGAAGCTTCGGCGTAGCCCATGGCCGACGGCACGCCGGAATCGGGCACCGGGATGATGACGTCGGCATCGACATGGCTTTCCTTGGCCAGCTCGTGGCCGATGCGCTTGCGCACGTCGTAGACCGAAATGCCGTTGGCCGAGGAATCGGGGCGGGCGAAGTAGATGTATTCGAACACGCAGAAGCGGCTCTTCTGGCGCTGGAACGGCTTGATCGAATGCACGCCCTTGTCGGAGATCACCACCAGCTCGCCGGGCTCGACGTCGCGCAGGAAGGTGGCGCCGATGATGTCGAGCCCGCAGGTTTCCGAGGCCAGGACGTATGCGTCGTCGATGCGGCCCAGCACCAGCGGCCGCACGCCCAGCGGATCGCGCACGCCGATCAGCGCGTCGTTGGTCAGCGCCACCAGCGAATAGGCGCCCTCGACCGCGTGCAGCGCGTCGATCATGCGGTCGATGACGGTGGAGAATTGCGAGCGCGAGATCAGGTGGTTGACGACCTCGGTGTCCATGGTCGACTGGAACAGGCAGCCCTTGCGCACCAGTTCCTGGCGCAGCTGGTAGGCGTTGGTCAGATTGCCGTTATGGGCGATGGCCAGCCCGCCGAAATCGAAATCGGCGAAGATCGGCTGCACGTTGCGCAGCATGGTCTCGCCGGTGGTGGAGTAGCGGTTATGGCCGATGGCGGCGAAGCCGGGCAGTCGCTTGATGACCGCTTCCTCGCCGAAAATATCGCCGACCAGGCCGAGATCGCGATGGGAGTGAAACTGCTTGCCGTCGTAGGCGACGATGCCGGAGGCTTCCTGGCCCCGGTGCTGCAGGGCGTGCAGGCCAAGCGCGGTATGGGCGGAGGCCGAGGCGGTGCCCCAGATGCCGAAAATCGCGCATTCTTCCCGGAGTTTGTCGTCGGCCAAGGGGTTGGTCGTAAACTCCGGAAATCCGTCGCTCATTACGCTGCTCCTGGATTTTCCCTCGGGCGGCGCGCCCGAATTGGGGCCCTTATATAATGTTACGGACGTTGGGTGCCAGAGGGATTCGGCGCGGGAGTGGCAGGGGTTGTAGGCGAAGCCGGCGGTGTGCCTGCCGGTGGTGCCAGATTGCGGTCGGTTGGGGTCAAAGTGCCCGTTCCAGCGCCCTTTTTCTTGAATTCGTCGGGAATGTAGCGGTCCAGCAGGTCGGCGCCCTGTTTGACGGCCGGGAAGGTGCGCGCATTTGTCATCCAGGCCGGCTGGTCGGTGGGCGGCACCACGTAGCGATAGGCCAGATACCCCAGGCTGACGATGGCGCAGCCGATGACGATGCCGAAGCCCAGACCCAGCAGCCGGTCGATGCCGCGGAAGCCCGAGCCGCTGACCGCTTTCGACACCGCATCGGTAAAGACGCTCAGCACCACCAGGATGACCACGAACAGCACTACCGCGGTGCCGATGTCGGCGATGATGGTTTCGGGGATGAGCTGGCGGCCGTAGTCGCGGGCGACGGGATAGAGCTCGCGGGTGATCAGTGCGGCGCCCGCCCAGCTCAGCACGAACAGGATGGCGCGCACGAAACCGGAGGAAAAGGCCATGATCGCCGACAGCAGGATGACGGCGGCAACCATGAAATCGAAAGTGGTGAAAGGCAGGTTTTCCATGCGTGGTGATCAGCCCATTTCGCTCTGACGGCCCGGCCGGCGGGAAGCCGCCCGCGACACGAGCCGCCGGAACGATAGCCGATTTGAACCCCAGCTTGGCCGCTTCCTTGAGCCTTGCCTCGCGCTGGGACACCGCCCGCACTTCGCCACCCAGACCGATTTCGCCGAAAACCACCATGTCGGCCGGCACCGGCGCTTCCGAGAGCGACGAGACCAGAGCTGCCGCCACCGCCAGATCGGCCGCCGGCTCCGAGATGCGCAAGCCGCCGGCGACGTTGAGATAGACGTCGTTGGCTCCGACCGTGACGCCGCAGCGCGCCTCCAGCACCGCCATCACCATGGCGAGCCGGCCCGAATCCCACCCGACCACGGCATGGCGCGGGGTGGCGAAGGAGGTCGGGGCGACCAGGGCTTGGACCTCGACCAGCAGCGGCCGAGTGCCCTCGATGCCAGCGAACACCGCCGAGCCCGAGACCTGGCCGCGCCGTTCGGCGAGGAAGAGCGCGGAAGGATTGTCCACCGGCATCAGCCCGGCATCGGTCATCTCGAACACCCCGATCTCGTCGGTCGGCCCGAAGCGGTTCTTCACCGCGCGCAGGATGCGGAAATGGTGGCCGCGCTCGCCCTCGAAATACAGCACCGTATCGACCATGTGCTCCAGCACGCGGGGACCGGCGATGGTGCCTTCCTTGGTGACGTGGCCGACCAGCAGCACGGTGATGCCGCGCCGCTTGGCCAGCTCGATCGCTGCGTGAGCGGAGGCACGCACCTGGCTGACCGTGCCCGGCGCGCTGTCCAGCGTGTCGAGATACATGGTCTGGATCGAATCGATCACCACTACGCCGGGCGGGTTGGCGGTATCCAGGGTGGCGACGATGTCGCGGATCGACGTCGCCGCTGCCAGCGCCACCGGTAGCTTGTCCAGCCCGAGGCGGGTAGCGCGCATGCGCACCTGATCGACCGCCTCTTCACCCGAGATGTAGACGCAAGCCTCGTTGCCGCGCGCCAGAGCTGCCACTGCCTGCAGCAACAGCGTCGATTTGCCGATGCCCGGATCGCCGCCCACCAGCACTGCGGAACCGGGCACCAGCCCGCCGCCGCAGACTCTATCGAATTCG
>JAQSWP010000166.1 GCA_029266575.1 Alphaproteobacteria bacterium
GCTGTGGACGGCAAGCCCAGGGTCGAGCTGTGGCCGGCATCGTCGTTCTCGGTCGAGGCGATCGACGCCACCGCCCGCAGCGAAAGCGAATTCCAGGCCGACCTGCAGCAGGCCGCAAAGACGGCGCACAATCTCGAGCGCGACCGGCTGGTCAGCCTGCGGGCCTATCGCCGTCCCAACAACACCACCGTGCTGCTGGTCCGCGCCCATCACATCCTGCTCGACGGCCATGCCTTCGGCTCGATGATCCGCGAGATCTTCGAGCGCTATTTCGGCATGCACAACGAGGCGCCGCCGGATGCGGCGCAAACGGGCGACTATTTCGAATTCGCCCGCAGCCAGCGCAAGCGCGTCGAGAGCGAGGCGGGCCACGAGGATCGCCAGTTCTGGGCGCAATACCTGATGGACGCGCCCGAGCCGATCGGCCGCACCAAGGCACGGCCCGGCAAGGCCAATCCGCGCGGCATCGGAGGCGCGGTCAACCGCTTCGTCGCCAGCGAGACGGAGCTTCCCGTCCGGGCCGCGGCCCGGCAGATGGGCGTGTCGCTGCATTCGCTGATGACGGCCGCCGGACAAGTGCTGTTGCACGGCCTGACCGGTGGCAGCGACTTGCTGCTTACTTCGTCCTACGCCAATCGCGAAAGCACCGCGCAGGAGCGCCTGATCGGCTGGACCAACAACGTGACGATGCTGCGGAGCGAATTCGATCCGGCCGCGACGTTCCGCGACCAGGCCGCGAAAGTATCGGCGGGCTGGGCCGAAGTGCTGCCGCATTCGTCCTATCCGTTCCATCTGATGCAGGAAGCGGCGGCGGACAACAACGGCAAGAAGCTGCCGCCGGGCCAGTTCGGCGTCTTCATGAACTGGCCCGACAACATGGAACGCGCCGGTTTCGAGCGCATCTTCCTGATGCCGCCGGGCACGCTGCATCGCTTCGGCGAACTCGAAGTGGCGTTGCTGCCCGTGGTGCCGCCGGGCACCGGACATTTCGTCAACGACGCGCTGATCTTCTATCAGGAGATGGAGGGCAGCCTGCTGCTGCGCTTCCAGTACGGGGTCCATCTGTTCGAGGCGGCCGAGGCCGAAGCGATCGTCGACCGCTACCTGGCTATCCTTCGCCAGGCGATCGCCGATCCCGATCGCAGCCTGGGCGAGCTGGCCGCGCTGACGTGACACGGCGGAGACGGGCATAGGATCGTGCGATATGACGGGCGTGACCCGCGATGAGTGAGCGTCAAACGCACGATCTGTCGGACGAAACCGGCCAGGACTGGACGCTGGGATCGGATCGCTACGGCCGTTTCGTGCTGCGCTGGCGCTGGCCGATCATCATCGCAACGCTGCTGGTTGTCGCCATCGCCTCGATCGGCATCTTCCGCCTGACCTTCAATCCCGACACGCGCTCCTTTTTCGGGCCGGAGAATCCGGAACGGATTCTGCTCGACCGGATGGAGGCCAAATACGCCAAGCTGACCAACGTCATTTTCGTCCTGGCGCCCAGGAACGGCGACGTTTTCACCCTGCCAAGCCTGCGCGCCATCGATGAGCTGACGCAAGCCGGCTGGCAGACGCCCTACGTTATCCGAGTCGAATCGCTGACGAACTACCAGGAGCTGACCGCCGAAGGCGACGATTTGCAAGTGGCGCCGGTCTACAACGCCAAGATCCAACAGACGGCGGAAACGGCCGCCGAGGTAAAGCGGCGGGTAATGAGGGACCGTGAGCTGGTCGACCGCATTGTTTCGTCGAAAGCCGATGTGACGGCGGTGCAGGTGCTGATCACCCGCCCGCACGACACGCCGGAAGAGGTCACGGAGATCGTCGATTTCGTGCGCCGCACGGCTGATGAATTTCGCGCCAGCCACCCCGAGATCGAGTTGCGCCTGACCGGCGGCGTGCTGGCCGACCGCGCCTTTGCCCAGGCCGGCGAAGAGGATTCTCTGACCCTGATGCCGGCCATGACGATCCTGATCGTGCTCATCCTGTGGATCGGCATGCGCTCGCTGACGGTGACGGCAGTGACCGTGCTGGTCATCGGGCTGACCGTGGCGCTGTCGATGGGCGTCTATGGCTGGGCGGGGGCGGTCCTTAACAGCGCCAGCGGGTCCTCGCCCGCCGTCATCATGACGCTGTTCTTCGCCGACTGCGTGCATTTCGTCACCTCGGTCATGCAGCAGCAGGCGCGGCTGGGCGATCGCGAGAAGGCCGTCGCGGTCGCCATCCGCGTCAATCTGATGCCGACCATCATCAAGACGCTGACCACCATTGCCGGCTTCCTGTCGCTCAATTTCAGCGATTCGCCGCCGCTGTCGGAGCTGGGCAACATGGTCGCGGTCGGCTCGACCTTCGGCTGCCTGCTGACCGTTACCTTCATGCCGGCGCTGCTGTCGCTGCTGCCGCTGCCGCAGCGGCAGGTTGACAATGCCGAGCATCGGCTGATGAGCCGCATGGCCGATTACATCGTGGTGCGCCAGCGCAAGTTCCTGTGGGGCTCGCTGTTGGCGGTGCCGCTGCTGTGCGCTTTCATCCCGCGCATCGAGATCGACGACAATTTCGTGCGCTATTTCGATCGCGACTTTCCCTTCCGCGTCGATACCGAGTTCATGGAAAAGCGGCTGACGGGACTGAACGGGCTGACCTTCTCGGTTCCCGCCGCGGGCAGGGACAGCGTCACCGATCCAGCCTACTTGCGGAAGCTCGACGAGTTCGCCACCTGGTATCGCCAGCAAGACCATGTCATCCACGTCAACACGCTGGCCGACGTTATGAAGCGGCTGAACCGGGCGATGAACGGCGACGATCCCGCCTTCGATCGCTTGCCCGAGACGCGCGAGCTGGCGGCGCAGTATCTGTTCCTGTACGAATTGTCGCTGCCGCCCGGCCACGATCTCAACACCATCATCGACGTCAGCCGCTCCGAAAGCGTCGTCATCGTGCGCCTGGCCGACGTATCCTCCAATTCGATCCTGGCCTTGGCCGATGCCGGCGAGGCGTGGCTGAAACAGAACGCGCCGCAGTATTTCGCCGACGCCACCGGCCTGTCGGTGGTCTATGCCCACATCACCAAGCGCAACATCCAGGCGATGTTCATGGGCACCCTGATCTCGGTGCTGGTGGTGTCGGTGATCATGATCGTGGCGCTGCGCAGCTGGCGTCTGGGCCTGATCAGCCTGGTTCCCAACCTGACCCCCGCCTTCATGGCGTTCGGCCTCTGGGGGCTGTTCGGCGGCGAGGTCAATCTGGCGATTTCGGTCGTCACCGCCATGACTTACGGCATCGTCACCGACGATACGGTGCACACCGTGACCAAGTATCGCTTCGCCCGCCGCGAACATGGCCTGGCGCCGGAAGCGGCGGTGCGGGAAACGCTGGTTTATACCGGCTCGGCTGTTATTCTGTCCTCGGTGGCGCTTGGAATGGGCTTCGCTCTGCTCGGCATCTCCAATTTCAATATAACGGCGCTGATGGGCGCGCTTTCCGCTCTCATCATCATCATCGCCATGGTGGCTGAGCTGTTCATGCTGCCGGGGCTTTTGCTCAAATTCGATCGCGGAGAACGGCAATGAGTTTATCGCGCATTGCGCTGGTGGCGCTGGTCTGCAGTCTTGCCGCTTCGCAGGCGGTCGGCGACGAAACCGGCGATCGCGAAAAGGGCCTGCAGATCGCGCGCGCTTCGCAGCAGCGCAGCGACGGCTACGGCTCCTACATCGCCGCCGGCAAGATGATCCTGCGCGATCGCGCCGGCACGTCGAACGTGCGGGAGTTCGTGGCCCGGGCGCTCGAAATGAAAGACGACGGCGATCGCACCGAAATCGAATTCGCCACGCCGCTCGATGTGCGCGGCATGGCCTTGCTCACCCATGCCCATAGCGCGCGCGACGACGATCAGTGGCTGTATTTGCCGGCGCTGAACCGGGTCAAGCGCATCACCTCCAGCTCGCGCTCCGGTTCCTTTGCCGGCAGCGAATTCAGCTACGAGGATCTGGTTGGCCACGTCGTCGAGAAGAACGACTACGAATATCTGCGCGACGAGCCGTGCCCGGGAGATTCCTCGCGGCAATGCCACGTCAACGTCCAGATCCCCAAGGCCGCCGATTCCGGCTACTCGCGGCTGGTCGGCTGGCTCGATACCGAAGACTATCGCGCCTACAAGGTGGATTATTTCGATCGTCGCGGCGCGCTGATCAAGACCATGGTCTCGAGCGACTTCCGGCTCTACAAGGAGCGCTACTGGCGCTCGCATGAGGTGCTGATGACCAACCATCAGACCGGCAAGTCCACGGTCATGGAATGGCAGCGCTACGATTTCGAAACGCCGGTGCTCGCCGTCGAGCTCGAATCCCATTCCTTGGGGAAGAACTGAGGCGGCTGGTGTCCGCGTCGGCCAGAGTCTGGTGGACGCTGGGAGCGCCGGCGGAACCGGCGCTGGCCAAACGCCGGGCCGAGCATCTCTCCGGCGTGCCACCCGAATGGCGGCGTGGTCTGCGTGGGCAGTTCCTGCATGACGTGGCACGGCAATGCCGTAACGAGGGAACCGCCTGGAGCAGCCAGGGCGGCGCCCGGGGCTGGCGCTTCAATTTGTCGGCCGGACAGCATCTCAGCCTGACCGATTCCGGCGACTGCCTGATCGTCGCTGTCGGTAACGGCGCGCCGATCGGAATCGATGCCGAGCGGGTGCGGACGGTGGACCACGCCATGGCAACGCTGGACCGGCTGGGACTGGCGCGGCAGGCCGCCATACTGGGCCGGATGGCCCCGGCGGCGCGCAATCTCGCCTTTCTCCACCTGTGGACCGCGTTCGAGGCGCTTCTCAAGCTCGAGCGCCTGCCCTGGGAGGCGGCGGCGGCTCGTTTTGCCGCCTTGCAGGATCAGTGGCGATTTGCGAACGATGGAACTGCCGCCTTCATAGGCCAGGCGCGGCTGGGCCTCGCTTTTCAATCTTTTCGCGAGATTCCCGGGATTCTGTTGACCGTCGCCGCCCCCGTACACTGTTCGATGTCCGTGCGGCGCTGGCAGTGTGACCCTCCTGCCATGCCCGACGCCGAAATCGGGGGAGAGTGAACAGATGGTTTGCCCTGAGGGGGAAAATCGTTTTAAAACAATGGTTCGTGACTAGTGGGGGAGACTGTCTGGGCATGAACCGTATTCTGGCCTTGATCGTGGGCGCCACGGTTGCGACAGGGCTGTTTAGCCTGCCGGCAGCCGCCCAGGGCTTCAAAGCCAATCTCATGATTGGCGCCGAGCTGCGCTATTTTCCGGAAGATCCGGAATGGTCAGGCCAGGACGACCGGCATCTTTATCCGTCGATCTTCGCCGAGGCCGATCTTTCCTGGCGCTGGGACGAGAGCCGCAGCGAAATCAACGTCGTCGGCTTTGGCCGGTTCGATGTCCACGATTCGCGCCGCACGCATTTCGACGCCAGAGAAGCGAACTATCGTTATCGCGGCGACGAGTGGGAGGTGCTGATCGGCGCCCATCGCGTGTTCTGGGGCGTTGCCGAATCGCGGCACCTGATCAACGTCATCAACCAGGTCGATGTGGCCGAAGACGTCGACGGCGACGAGTTCCTCGGCCAGCCGATGCTCAATCTCGCGTTCAAGGGCTCGTGGGGCCGGCTCGACCTCTACGCCATGACCTTCTTCCGCGACCGCACGTTCAATGCCAACGACTCGCGCCTGCGCGGACCGCTGCCGGTCAAGAACGTGCACGATGCGGATTTCGAGGCCGACTGGGGCCGGTGGAACGTCGATTTCGCCGCGCGCTACCAGAACTCGTTCGGCCCGGTCGATCTGGGCTTGAGCGCCTTCCACGGCACCAACCGCGAGCCGACCTTGCGCCAGCGGTTCAGCATGTCCTCTGGGCCGTATCTGACGCCATTTTACGAGACGATGTCGCAAGGGGGCATCGACATCGCCTGGGCGGTGGGCGATCTGGTGCTGAAGGGAGAGGCGCTCTACCGCTTCAACCAGGGCAGCCCGTTCTTCGCCACGGTGTTCGGCGGCGAGTACACGATCAAGAATCCGTTCGGCGGCGACGTCGATGTCGGCTTGATCGCCGAATTCAACTGGGACGACCGCAAGCAGTCGAAAAATCCGCCGACCATTTTCGACAAGGACGCGTTCGGCGGCCTGCGCCTGACCTTCAACGACACATCCGATTCGCGCGTGCTGCTTGGCGCTCTGGTCGATGTCGAGGACGGCTCGGCCTATCTCTATCTGGAAGCCTCCCGCCGCGTGTTCGACAATTGGCGCGTCGAGGTGGAAGGCCGCTACTTCGCCGCCGGCAGCGACAAGGACGCCTTGCGCGCCCTGGACTCCGACAGCTTCGCGCAAGTGCGTCTGATGCGGTACTTCTAGGCGGGTCTAGTCGGACCGACCGCGCTCCATTTCCTCGCGCCGCATTTCCAGCTCCAGCCATTGCTCTTCCGCCGCCGCCAGTTCGGCTTCGGCGCGATGCAGTTCGTCGGCCGTCTTGCCGAAAGTCGCGGGATCGCGGGCGTAAAGCTGCGGATCGGCCATGCGCGCCTGGCTGGCGGCGATCGCCGCCTGCAGCTTCTGCATGCGGCCGGGCAGGGTCTGCAGCGCATGCTTGTCTTTGAACGACAGCGCCTTGCGGGCGGCCGGTTTGCGCTCGACCGGTTTTTCCGCTGATTTGGCACGCGGTGCTTTTGCCAGCGCCTTGCGGTCGAGATCGCCGCCCCGCTGGATCATCATGTCGGAATAGCCGCCGGCATATTCGATCCACTGGCCCGGCCCGTGCCAGGCCAGGGTGGAGGTCACGACGCGATCGAGAAAATCGCGGTCGTGGCTGACCAACAGCACGGTGCCGGCATAATCGGCCAGCATCTCCTGCAGCAGATCGAGCGTCTCGAGATCAAGATCGTTGGTCGGTTCGTCCAGCACCAGCAGATTGGACGGCCGCGCCAAAGCACGCGCCAGCATCAGCCGGCCGCGTTCGCCACCGGAGAGGCGCGATACCGGCGTGCGTGCCTGTTCCGGCGTGAACAGGAAATCCTTCATATAGCCGATGACATGCCGCCACTCTTCGCCCACCGACACCATGTCGCCCGAGCCATCGGTCAGGGTTTCGGCCAGGCTGCGGTTGGGATCGAGGCCTTCGCGGCGCTGATCCAGGGTCACCATGGCGAGATTGGTGCCCAGCCGCACAGCGCCGCTGTCCGGCGGCAATGTGCCCGTCAGCAGGTTGATCAGCGTGGTCTTGCCTGCATCGCGCCAGGCTTCGAAATCGGCGAAGCCGCTGTCGAGCAGGCGGGTGCGGCCGTCGGCGATCCACAAGGTGCGGCGCGAGAGGTTTGAGAGGAAGCGCCGGTCATGGCTGATCAGCACGATGGCCGAGTTCAGCGACGCCAGCTCCGCCTCCAGCCATTCGATGGCGGGCAAATCGAGATGGTTGGTCGGCTCGTCCAGCAGCACGATGTCTGGCATCGGCGCCAGGACCTGCGCCAGCGCGCAGCGGCGCGCCTCGCCGCCCGACAGGCTGGCGGGATCCTCGGCTCCGGTCAGGCCGAGCTGCTCCAACAGGTACTGCGCGCGATAGGCGTCGTCGGCCGGCCCCAGCCCGGCGCGCACGAAATCCAGCGTCGTGGCGAAGCCGCCGACATCGGGCTCCTGCGGCAGGTAGCGCACGGTGGTGCCTGGCTGCAGGAAACGCTCGCCGCTATCGGCTTCGATCTGGCCGGCGGCGATGCGCAGCAGGGTCGATTTGCCCGAGCCGTTGCGGCCGACCAGGCACAGCCGATCGCCGGGCACGACGGCAAATTCGGCGCCCTCGAAGATCGGGGTGCCGCCAAAGGTCAGTCGGATGTCGCGCAGGGCTAGAAGGGGAGGCGCCATGGAGGGGGCGTATACAGGCTGCGTACGGGCCCCGGCAAGGTGCCGCAAGGTCGCGTCAGATCAGGGCTGGCCGGCTGAGGAAGATGGCATCGACGATCGCCACGTAATGCACGGCGGCAGCGGCCAGCACGAAGCCGTGCCAGGCGGCGTTCTGGTAGGGCAGCCGCTCCCAGACGTGGAAGATGACGCCGGCCGTATAGAGCAGGCCGCCGACGGCCAGCAGGACCAGGGTCGAAAGCTCGAGCGCGCCGATCAACGGATTGAGCGCGATGACGATGATCCAGCCCAGCGCCAGATAGAGCGGCACCGATACCTTTTCGACCAGATGCGGCTTCCACAATTTCAGCACCATGCCGGTTAAGGCAATTGCCCACACCGCCGCGGTGAGCCCGTAGGCCCAGCCGCCTTCCAGCCGCAAAGTGGTGAAGGGCGTGTAGGTGCCGGCGATCATGGCGAAGATCGCGGCATGGTCGAAGCGGCGCAGCAGCGCCCGCCGCCTGCTGCCGCGCGCCAGATTGTATAGCGCCGAGCAGATCAGCATCGCCAGCAGGCCGGCGGCGTAGATCAAGAGCGCCGCGATGTCGAGCGCGTCGCCCCACACCGCGCCCAGCGCCAGCAGCACGATGGCGCCGGCGCCGCCTCCCACTAGCCCCAGGACGTGAACCACCGCGTCGGCGATCAACTCGCGACGGCTAGGCTCGCGGCAGGTGGTCGGTTGGGAGACAGCGGTTTCCATGGCTCAAGCATCGGCGGCGAATGCGGCGAACAGATGATCAAGAATCTTCCTTGTTTGTCCATGACATGGGGATGGATTTGGTATGAGAAGCGATACGCTCGAGAAGTGGCGCGATTTCCTGCGGCTCGAAGCGCAGGCACTGACGCCAGTTGGGATATTCGCGCCAGGTGCCGGGCACGTTGATCTGCCGCTCCAGCCCCATCAAATCCTCGAGCGCAACCGCCAGCAGCCGCGAGGGGGTGCGAAACAAAAATCCAATGATGGCGTCGTAACAAAGCTCCTCCCGCCGCTGGGCGAGCATCTGGCCCAGGCGCCGTACCGTGGCGGCGCGCTGGTCCGCGGTTTCGGCCGCCGGCAGGCCAAGCGTGCGC
>JAQSWP010000014.1 GCA_029266575.1 Alphaproteobacteria bacterium
GGCGCAACCAAACTGATCGGCTAGCGCTGCCGAATGCCGCTGTTTCCGAGAGGTTATGACGGTTTGGGGAGGAAAGCCTCGTCAACCGGCACTTGCAGGCCGATCGCCAGCCGATTGGTGGTGCTGGCCATGGCCACGATCGCCATCAATTCTGCCAGTTGCGGGTCGGTCAGGCCCTTCGCCCGGGCGGCAGCCGTGTGCGAGCGGATGCAGTATTCGCAATTATTCGCCACCGAGACGGCGACATAGATCATCTCCTTGACCAGCGGATCGATGGTCCCCGGCCCCATCACCTGCTTCACGTTCTCCCAGGTGCGCTTCAGCAGCACCGGATCATGCGCGATCACGCGCCAGAAATTATTCACGAAGTCGGTCTTGCGCGTGGCGCGAATGTCGTCGATCACCGCGCGCGAGGCGGGTTGCATCTGGTCGTCGGAGAGGATGGGGAGCAGGGACATGGGAACTCCTTCACTTGGATCAATTCGCCGAAGGCTGCTGGTCGGGCTTTGACGGGAAAAGACGTTCAAGCAGGTCGTCCAACTCCTGGAACCGTTCGAATCGACTGCCCGGAATTATGAAAGTATTCGCCCTCTCCTTTTTCTTGCCGGTCGAGTCACCCTTCGTATGTTTTGCTTTCTTGAGGTCGCGCAGATCCAACCGCTGCGAAGGATCGGCCCCGAACCATCGATACGGACCTAGTTGCAGAGAATCGCGATCAAATCCCAACCAGACAACGCATCCTCCACGTTTCTCCACCAATGCTGCGTTAACCTTCTGGCTGGATGCCTTTGCGCCATTAAACGACGCTTTCAGCTGGATATATCTCGTAATGCCCCGAGCTTCGATCACTACGTCATACCCAGAACCATCCACTTCGGAACGCAGAACTTCGGCATTGCGAATGCCCCGCCTCCACAGGCGGCGCAGGCATTCGCCAACGAAAATATGCTCGAGAACTTTTTCTAAGAACGACGAGTGAATGTAATGGCTATCCATTTCGCGGCCGTTTCAATCGAATTTACGGCTGCAGCCGGTAGCCGCCCTTGTCCGTCACCAGCAGCGCGGCTTGCGAGGGATCGCGCTCGATCTTCTGGCGCAGCCGGTAGATGTGGGTCTCCAGCGTGTGCGTGGTGACGCCGGCGTTGTAGCCCCAGACTTCGTTGAGCAGGGTCTCGCGCGCCACCGGCTTCTCGCCGGCGCGATAGAGATATTTCAGGATCGCCGCTTCCTTCTCGGTCAGCCGCACCTTCTTCTTGCCGCCCTTCTCCAGCAGCATCTTGGCGGCGGGCTGGAATTCATAGGGGCCGATATTGAGCACCGCATCCTCGGAGCGCTCGTGCTGGCGCAGATGGGCGCGCAGGCGGGCCAGCAGCACGGTGATGCGGAAGGGCTTGGTGATGTAATCGTTGGCGCCGGAATCGAGCCCGAGAATGGCGTCGGAATCGGTATCGGCCGCGGTCAGCATGATGATCGGCGCGCGCACACCCTGGCGGCGCAAGAGCTTGCACAGGTCGCGCCCGTCCATGTCGGGCAAGCCGACATCGAGGATCAGCGCCTCGAAATGATCGCCCTTAGCGATCTCCATGGCCTGCGCCGCAGTGCCGGCCTGCAGGCAGACGAATTCCTCGTGCAAGCCCAGTTGCTCGGCCAGTGCGCCGCGCAAGGCTTCGTCGTCGTCGACCAGCAGAATCTTGCGGCCCTTGCTCATGCCTCTCCTCTTGCGATGCCGGCGCTTATAGCACGGAACCGGTCTGGATCAGCCGTGCCAGGCGCGGGAAAAGCGCCACCTCGCGGCTGGCCAACGTCTCGAGCACGGAAAAGTGATTGTGTTGCTCGAGCTCGATTTCGCCCACGGACCAATTGCGCTGACGCGCTGCTGAGGCGAAGTCGCGCTGCTGGCGCACGAACTCGGGCAACTCGGCGGCGCCTACCGCCAGCAACAGCGGCGGCAATGCAGCGGCATCGTGCGGCAGATGGTGGATCGGCGACAGAGCGCGCGCTTCACTGGCATCGAGCTTCAGCGCCTCGTTGACATAGGCCAGCCGCACCGGCTCGAGTTCGTAGAGGCCGGAAATGCTCAAGCCGCCCTTGACCAGATCGGCCGGCGCGCCATAGCCCGTCCAGTCGGTCAGCAGCATCATGGTGGCGAGATGCCCACCGGCGGAATGGCCGCCGACGAAGATGCGATCGGCGTCGAAGCCCAGTTCGTGCGCCTGAGCGTGCAGCCACAAAAGCCCTTCGCGGATCTGCTGCGTCAACCGCGTCATGCTGATGGTGGGACACAGATCGTAGGTCATGGCGGCGCAGGCGATGCCCGCCGCGTTGAGCGGCGTCGCCATGAAGGAGAACGGCTTGTTGTCGAGCGACTGCCAGTAGCCGCCATGGATGAAGACGAACAGCGGCGCGTTCTTGGCGGCGGCAGGAAAGAAATCCAGTTTCTGCCGCGCATCGCGGCCATAGGCGAGATCGAGCCTGGGTTTCAACGTCTGGCGCGCGCGTTCGCTCTGCGCCTGGAAGCGCTCCACGATCTGCATGAAATGCGGCACATGGGCGCGATTGTTGTAAGCCGCGTCGAGCGCGGCCTGGGTGAGCTGGCGATAGATAAAGCTCATGCCCGGATCATTCCCTGCCCCAGCCCGGCTATTCAATAACGTTGCGCGCCCATGCCGCTGCCGGCATTGACCTTTATACGACCCGCGCTCATCTTCGGATGCGACACAGTGAGAAAACTAGGACAAAACTACACAACTTTTGTCTGGAATATCAATGAGATGGCTAGCCCCGTCGGACCTATAACCAATCAAACGGCCACCACCGGGCCGATGGCGACGGTGGAGCGCGCCGTGGCCGAGCTGCGCCGGGGCGGCATTGTCGTGCTGCGCGATCCTTCCGGCCATGCCGCCCTGATCGCCGCCGCCGAGGGCCTGGGCGGCGAGGTGCAGCGGCGGCTGACCGGGCTGTGCGCCTCCACACCCTATTTGCTCCTGACCGAACCGCGCGCCCGCACCTTGGCGATCGACGTGCCGCCGCATCTGCAGGCGCAGATCCGCGAGACCAACACCGTGGCGCTGGCGATACCGACCGGCGTCGCCGCCGAGATCCTGGCCGATGTCGCCGATCCCAGCGCCGATCCCAAAAAAGTCGGCCGGCATTTCTCGCGGCCGGTGGCGCCGCCGTCCAGCGCCGTCGCCAAGGCGGCGATCGAGCTCTCCAAGCTGGCGCGGCTGCTGCCAGCGGTGCTGATGGGACCGATGGCGGTGGACCGGCGCAATCAATTGCGCGCCTGGGCGCGCGAGCAGGATTTGATCTATGTCGAGACCGAAGCCATCAAGCTCTACGAGGAGCTGGCGGCGCAAACGCTCAATCCGGTGGCCGACGCCCGCGTGCCGTTGGCGGGCGCGGAGAATGCCCGCATCGTGGCGTGGCGGCCCAAGGACGGCGGCAAGGAGCATCTCGCCATCGTCATCGGCGACATCGATCCGACCGGCCCGGTGCTGATCCGCCTGCATTCCGAATGCTTCACCGGCGATCTGCTGGGCAGCCTGCGCTGCGATTGTGGCGAGCAGTTGCGCGGCGCCATCGCCGAGATCGCCAAGGCCGGCTCGGGCGTGCTGCTCTATCTGGCGCAGGAGGGCCGCGGCATTGGCCTGGTCAACAAGCTGCGCGCCTACCAGCTGCAAGACAGCGGCTTCGACACCATCGACGCCAACGAGCAGCTGGGTTACGACCCCGACGAGCGGCTCTATCGTCCCGCCGCCGCGATTCTGACCAGCATGGGCATAAGCCAGGTGCGGCTGATGACCAACAACCCGTCCAAGCTGGGTCAGCTGGCGCAGTTCGGCATCGAGGTGGTCGAGCGCGTGCGCCACGTCTTTCCGGCCAACGCCCATAACGAGACCTATCTGCGCACCAAGCAGACCCGCGCCGGGCATATGCTCTGACGGCAGGGAAGGCTAAGGTGGTCGCAGCAATGACCATTCGCATCGAATCCTACGCCGCGCACCACCGCAATTCCCTGATCGAGATGATCCTGGAAATCCAGCAGGACGAGTTCAACCTGCCGATCACCTATGGCGAGCAAAAGGATCTGCACGACATCAGCGCCGCCTATCGCATCGGCGCCGGCCAGTTCTGGGTGGCGCAGGCGCCCAACACTTTGCCCGATCACGTCGTGGGATCGCTCGGCCTGCACGACATGGGCACCGATGGAGTGGGAAAACGCGTCGGCGCGCTGCGCAAGATGTTCGTGCGCAAGGATTTCCGCGGCGGCGGCGAGCAGGGCGCGGCGGCCCTGCTGCTGAAGACGCTCGAAGAGCATTGCCGCCGCCACGGCATCGTCGCGCTCTATCTCGGCACCACCGAGGCCTTCAAGGCGGCGCACCGCTTCTACCAAAAGCGCGGCTATACGCCGATGTCCGCCGACGACTTGCCGGAGAATTTCGTGCGCCTGGCGGTGGACACGCGGTTTTACACGAAAGCGCTTTAGGATTAACCACAGAGGCACAGAGAAGATCGCTCACCTCTGTGCCTCTGTGGTTAATCTACCGGCTGTCCGACGCGCAAGAGATTGCCGCAGGGATCGATGACGTAGAACTCGCGCATGCCCCAGGGCTTGTCCTCGGGCCTGGTGATGCGCGCGCCGGGCGCCTGGGCGCGCCAGCGTTCGGACAGCGCATCGACATCGGTGCTGCGCACATAGGCGCCGGTGGCTTCGGCGATGGAGCGGTCCTCGGTCAGCCAGAAATGCAGCTCCGGCCCATCAGCGCCATGGCGCAGCAGCAGATAGTCTTCGTGGCGCGAGATCAGGGTGAAGTCGAGTTTCAGGTAGAAGGCAATGGTCTTGTCGAAGTCCAGCGACGCCAAGAGCGCGACGATGCTGTCGGGGGCGGGAATTTTCGGCGCGGCAACCATGCCAGCGATGATTCCGCGCCCGCGGCAGCGACGCAAGACCGCGCCTTTTGTCGCGGCATCGCATTGCCGCTTCCCTGTGCATTGGCACAGCCCTATATCAACACCATCCATCGGGGAGTAGCCGCCCGCATCGAAGCGGGGCCTGCGTCAACACACTTGGGCGAGAGTCCATGGCGCAGGCAGGAGCCAAAAGCTTCTGGCGAGACCGCTGGCATCGTCTTCCAAAGACCGGGCGGCAGGCCAGGGTCGGGCGGGAAGATGACGCCACGGTCATGGTCTCGCCCGGCCCCCGGAGATTTCCTTGGAATCGTTTTTTGCGTCGACGGGCGCCGTGGCGCTGGCCGAGATCGGCGACAAGACGCAGTTGCTGGCCCTCATGCTGGCCAGCCGCTATCGCAAACCGCTGCCGATCGCCTGCGGCATCCTGATCGCCACCCTGCTCAACCACGCGCTGGCCGCCTGGGGCGGCAGCGTGCTGGCCGGATTGCTGCAAGGACCATGGCTGCGCTGGATCGTCGGCTTCTCTTTCATCGCCATGGCGGCGTGGACTCTGATTCCCGACAGGCTCGATGCCGGCGACCAGCGTCGCTTCGACCGCTACGGCCCCTTGCTTGCCACCGCGATTTCCTTCTTCCTGGTCGAGATCGGCGACAAGACCCAGATCGCCACCGTGGCGCTGGCGGCGAAATACCAAGCCGTCGCGCTGGTCACCGCCGGCACCACGCTCGGCCTGATGCTGGCCAATGTGCCGATGCTGTGGCTGGGCAACAAGGCGGCCGGGAAACTACCGCTGCACTGGATCCGTTTTGCCGCCGCAGCGCTGTTCGCGGTGCTGGGCGTAGCGGCGTTGCTGTTTGCCTAGAGCGGATTCACACCTTTGCTCTAGTTGACCGGTTCTTCGATCAGCACCACTTCGGCCGGCACGATGCCGCGGCTGATGTCGAGACGATCGCCGATCACCGGCAGCAGCAGATTGTGATCGCCGATCATGATGCGCAGGCCCGCGCCAACCACCGCAGCGGCCTCGCGCTTGCCGTCGGCCTGCCACAAGGTCAGGCGGCCGCCTTGTATCGCATTGGGCTTGTCCGTCTCCCAGATGAGCTTGACCTCGCGATACTTGTCGTCGATGCGCCCTTCCTGGCGCTGCAGCACCTTGATGCGCTGCATCGGCACGGCGGGCGAGGCATAGGTGATCAGCGCCAGCGAGTTCTGGCTCTTCAGCACCGTCTCGTGCGTCGCCGAATGGACGCCGTGCACGGCAACGAAGCGGAAGCCCAGCGGACCGGTGTTGGGGATTTCCATGCTCACCACCTGCGCCCCCGGGCTGGCGCCGGAGCTGGTGTAGAGCACCTTGCCGCTGGCGGCCGATACCGCCGAATAGGCATTGCTGGCGCCGCAACAGCCATAGGTCGGGATCATGATGCGCTCGCCCGAGATCCAGGCCTCGTGGCCGCCATAGGCGCCGCTCCACGCCTCAAGCTGGATGCCGTCAGCTTTCACCCGCCATGCCTTGGCCCGGATGGTACCGTCGGCGCCTTCCTTGGCCGTGGTGCGCACGACTTCCGATTCGAACTGCACGATCAGGCCGCGCTCCTCCGGCGCCACCGGATTGTGCGCGACATAGGCGAATTCGGTGTTGCGCGTGATCCAGGTGGTGGCGTCCTTCTCCACCTTGACTTCGATGCGCGAGGAGCCCTCGCGCGGTTGCGCGCCCAGCGACAGCGGCAGAGCCAGAACGAAGACGGAAGCGGCAAGGATACGGATCGAAGCAGACATTAAAGAAATCTCCCGCGCGGGACCGGCGGAAGAGTATAGAGCAGGAGAGCGGTAAAAGGCGAAACGGCGGCAGGTGTTTCTGCCGCCGTTGCCCGTTCTACAGTATCGGACCGGTCCTAACGGAAGCGGCTGTCATCCCAGCGCTGGTAACGCGGGTCGCGCCACCGCGGGTCGTTATCCCAGCGCCTGTCCTCACGCATGGCCTGCAGCGTTTCATGGATGGCCATGTTGACGTGACGCAGCGCCTGATAGCGGCTGGGTTCGCGACCGCCTTCCATCAGCTCATCACGCGCCCGCACCAGCAGGTCGAGGGCGTCGCCGTATTCGGCTCCGCGATATTGCGCCGCAGCCGGCGAGGCGCCGGCAACCGCCAGGCCCATCGTCGCCGCGCCGACCGCCGCAACGCCAAGCACCTTGCGGCGGGAAAGAGATGAAGAATTGCTCATATGCGTTCCTCCGTAAATGGAAGTACCGGGCGCTCTTCGCCATCGCCCGTCCTTCGTACTTCTAATTACGAATGGGAAGACTCCGCATCCCCTGCAATATTCCTGGGGCCGGCGGAACGGCCACAATCATGCCACGATACCTCGGCGTTACTGCGGCTTGTTCATCGGCCGGTTCTCGGTCCAGTCGAAGGTGCCGTTGTCGCGCTCCTTGACCGCTTCCTTCCAGCCGCGCTCCTCGGCCCGCTTCTTGAAGTTCAGGCCTTCCCTGGAGTGGCGCGTGATGCCATCGAACAAGGTGGCGATCATCTGCGTGTTGTTGAGGCCCATATTGTCGTAGGCCTGGTTGATCATCAGCTTCTGCATCATCAGCTGGTTCTGCGGCACGCCGGCCATGCGCTCGGCCAGCACCTCGACCTCTTCGTCGAGCTGCGCCGGCGGCACCGCCTTGTAGATCAGGCCCAGCGCGGCGGCTTCCGCGCCGGTGATCTTGTCACCGGTGAACAGCATGCGCTTGGCCTTCTCCGCTCCCAGCCGGTAGACCCACATAGCGGTGGTCGGACAGCCCCAGACGCGGGTCGGCATGTAACCGATGCGCGCATCGTCGGCCATGAAGATGATGTCGGAACACAGCGCGATGTCGGAGCCGCCGGCCACGGCGTAGCCGTGCACCTTGGCGATCACCGGCTTGTAGGAACGCCACAGGCTCATGAACAGCTCGGTGTTGCGCATCATGAACTTGTAGTCCTGCATCGGATCCCACGGCATCTTCTGCGTGATGTCGTTGGTGCCGGTGGCCTGCGCGTAATAGGTGAGATCGTAGCCGGCGCAGAAGGCGGGGCCCTTGCCGCTCAGCACGATGACGTGGACCTTGGGATCGTCGTTGGCGGCGCGCACGCACTGGGCCAGATCGTGCGGCAGCTCGTCGTTGATGGCGTTCATCACCGTGGGCCGGTTGAGCGTGATGCGCCCGATCCGCCCGTCGCTCTCGTACAGCACCGTATTGCCCATGGTCGCCTCCAGATTTCGTGAACACCGTTCATAGTCTGCCCGAGCGGCAGCGAAACGCAAGACCGGCGAACGACGTCGCTCGGGCGCTTCTGCTCTCGCGCCGACGAATTCCTAAGGCGCGAGAGCTTTCAAGGTGAGATCTATATGCCGCTCCACCAGCCTATCGGGATTGCCGTTCAGCCGGCTCAATCGTCCAGTGCGTTGCAGCACAAGAACGCCCATCAGGCCGCTGAGCAAGGTCTGCTGATGCATTTCGCATTCGCGTGCGCGCATGCGCGGGCGCAGGCGCATCAGCGCCGCCGTCATGATGCCGATGGCGACGCCGAGCTTGGCATTGAGCTCCTCGTCGAGTTCGCGCGTCAAGCCGCGCGGGCCCAGCCCTTGATAGATGTAAAGACTGAGATCGAGATCGTGCGGGTTGTCGCGATAGAAGCGATAGAAGGCGCGCACCACCCCGCGCAGCGATCTTCGCGCATCGCGGGCAAGGCCGCCTTTCGCCGCCGCCCGATGCAGGCGTTCCAGCGAATCGCGCAAGATGTCGGCGTAAATTTCTTCCTTGGAGGCGTAATAGGCATAGAGCGCGCCCGGCGCGTAATCGCAGGCTCGCGCGATGGCGCGCAACGAAGCGCCTTCCAGCCCCTCCTTGACGAACACTTGCTTGGCGACGGCGAAGATCGCCGCGCGCTTCACATCGTGCCGCGCCTTCTTGCGCTTGACGCGCTCCCTGCTCACTGGATGCCCCCGAATCTAGAGCGCAAGAAAGGCCAAACCCACGCTTGCGTGCAAGGAGAAACTTGCCGACCCACCGCCAAGCGAGGCCTTATGGGCCTTATGCCGATGCATAATCCAATTCTCTCGGTGCATTTGGATCGAAGCGATTCGCGGCGCGGCATGGCAAAACTCGCCGACGGGCGCAGCTTCGCCTGCGCTTTGGGCAAAGGCGGCGCCCGTGCCGACAAGCGCGAAGGCGACGGCGCCACGCCCCTAGGGCGTTTCGGCCTGCGAGGGCTGTTCTACCGTCCAGACCGCGAGCCCGCGCCGCAGACCGGCTTGTCCCGGCGTGCTTTGGCGCCGGAAGACGGCTGGTGCGATGACCCCGGCGCTGCCGAGTACAACCGTATGGTCCGCCTGCCCTGCCCGCATCGCCATGAGCGTCTGTGGCGCGAGGACCATGTCTACGATCTTATCGTGGTGGTCGGTTATAACGACGCGCCCGTCACAGCAGGACGCGGCAGCGCCATTTTCCTGCATCTGGCACGCGAGGATTACGCCCCGACTGAAGGCTGTATCGCCTTCAGCCGCGAGGATCTGCTGGAGATACTGACGGCGCTGGGGCCGGAGTCGATGGTGGTCATCGAAGCATAAAAATTGTCATCCCGGCCGCAGCCCGAAGGGCGGAGAGCCGGGACCCATAACCCTGTTCGTTACTAACGACATCATGGGTCCCGCATCGCGCGTCGCGCGTCCGGGATGACAGTCTTTATCGATCAACTCGCCGCGATCAGCCGCCCGCCCCCCGGCAGATCGATGAGGCGCGCTTCGACCTCGTAGGCCTGGCGCACGAAGTCTGGCGTCAGCACCTCGTCGGGTGCGCCGAGCGCGATCAGCCGGCCGGCGGCGAGCACCGCTACTCTATCGGCTAACAGCGCCTGGTTGAGGTCGTGCAGGATCGCCAGCACGCCGATGCCCTGCCCGACCTGCGCCCGCAGCAGTTTCAGCAACGCCAGCTGATGCTTGAGATCGAGCGCCGCCGTCGGCTCGTCGAGCAACAGATAGCGCGGTTCGGCGGCATCGCCACCGATGTCGAGCTGCGCCAGCACGCGCGCCAGGTTCACCCGCTGGCGCTCGCCGCCCGACAAGGTGGGCCAGGCGCGCTGGCTGAAGTCGCTCATGTCCACCGCCTCCAGCGCGCGGCTGGTGGCGATGCGATCCTGTATACGATCGGAACGGCCGCGATGCGGCAGGCGGCCAAGCTGCACCACCTGTTCCACCGTCAGCGAAAAAGCCAGCCGCGTTTCCTGCGGCAGCACGGCGCGGCGCAATGCCAGCGCCTCGGGACCGATCTGCTTCAGCGTCTTGCCGTCGAGCGTGACTTTGCCATCTGCGATGCGCGCCTCGCCCGACAGCGCGCGCAACAAGGTCGATTTGCCGGCGCCATTGGGGCCGACCACCGCCAGCATCTCGCCCGGCCGCAAGGCCAGCGAGATGCCGTCGATCAGCCGCTTGCCGGCGACGGTCACGGAAACATTGTCGGTTCGCAGCATGGCTCAGCTCATGGTCAAGGCGCGCCGCTGGCGCAGCATCCAGAGGAAGAACGGCCCGCCCAGCGCGCTCATCACCACGCCAATCGGCAGTTCGGCCGGCGCCACTACCACCCGCGCCACCAGATCGCACACCAGCATCAGCGCCGCGCCCAACAGCGCCGCACCCGGCAGCACGTAGCGGTGATCGGCGCCCAGCATCAGGCGCGCCAGATGCGGCACCACCAGCCCGACGAAGCCGATAATGCCGGAGGCGGCGACCGAGGCGCCGACCGCCAGCGCCGAAACGGCGATAATCAGCTTCTTGTGGCGCTCGACATTGATGCCCAGATGCCCCGCCTCGCGCTCGCCCAGGATCAGGGCGTTCAGCGTGTTGGCCAGCAGGGGTGCCGCCGCCAGCACTGGCAGCAGGAAGATCGCGGTCGCCAGCACCGAACGCCACGACGAGCCGCCCAGGCTGCCCAGGGTCCAGAAGGTGATGTCGCGCAATTGCCGGTCGTCGCTGAGGAAGGAGAGATAGCCGATGCCGGCCATGCAGATTGCCGCCACTGCAACGCCGGCCAGCAGCATGGTGGCGATCTCGGTCTCGCCGTCGCGCCGCGCCAGCTGGTGGATCAGCAATGTCGCCACCAGACCGCCGGCAAAGGCGGCGACGGGCAGCACGAACGGCATCACCGCCTTGGGCAAAGCCAGCCATAGGATCACCGGCGCGCCCATCACGATGGCGGCCGCCGCCATCAGCGCCGCCCCGCTTGAAATGCCGATCAGACCGGGATCGGCCAGCGGATTGCGGAACAGCCCTTGCATCAAGGCGCCCGACAAGGCCAGGCCGGCGCCGACCATGATGCCCTGTATGACGCGCGGCAGGCGGATGCCCAGCACAACGGCCTGATCGCGCAATTCGACCGGTGCGATGTTCAACCCAACGGCGTCGAATAGCACGGCGATCACCCGGCCCGGCGACAGCCATGACGCACCCGAGCCGATGGCCAGGACGATCGAAACGAGCAGCACGGCCAGCAGCGCCAGCAGCATCAGCGGCGCGCGTTCGCGAATCATTCCAGGGGCCGGCGATGTCGATATGACCACGGCCATGTCAGCCCTTTAGCGCCCAGGCGCGCTCGGGCAGCGCCGAGAGCGCCGCTTCCGGATGCAGCGCCGCCGCCAGGTCGCGCCCGGCATGCGCCACCCGCGGGCCCAGCCCCAGCAAATAGGTGCCTTCCATGGCGATCAGCCGCCGGTTCCTCGCCGCTGGCGAGCTGGCAAGCGCGGGCAGCGCCAGCACGGCATCGATGCCGCCCGCCGCGTCCAGGGTCTGATGCATCATCAGCACCGCATCGGGCGCCACGTCGAGCGCGCTTTCGGCCGAGATCGGCTTGAAGCCCCTGACGTTGACGGCGTTGACGCCGCCGGCCAGCTTGATCATGGCGTCAGCGGCGGTGTCAGCGCCACCCGCCATGAGTTGCGCCCGCGCCACCGACAGCAGGAAGAGAACGCGCGGCCTGCTCTTCAGCCCGGCGACTTGCGCGCGCAGAGCGGCGATGTCGTCGTCGACGGCTGTGGCGAGTGCGGTGGCCTGTGCCTTGAGATCGAGCGCTTCGCCGACGGCGATGATCTTGGCCGCGATGGCCTCGATGTGCGGATCATCGGGAATGAGGCGGAGATCGACGCCCGCATCCTTGATCTGGCGCAGCACCGCTTCAGGTCCAGAGCGATCGGAAACCAGTACCAGCGAAGGGTTCAGCGCCACGATGCCTTCAGCCGCCAGCGCCCGCATGTAGCCGACTCTCGGCAGATCGAACACTGCGCGCGGATAGAGGCTGGTGGTGTCGGTGGCGACGATCCGGCACATGGCATTGAGCGCGGCGGCGATCTCCGTCACAGCACCCCCGATCGACACCACGCGCTGGCCGTTGCCGGTGCAGGCGGCGGCCGTGGCCGGACGCAGCGCCATTGCCCCGACGCCCGCTGCCGCCCCGCCCGCCAGCAGCGCGCGCAGCAGCGCCCGTCGCTGCAGCACCGGCGTCTGCATCTTCAGTTCCAGCCGGCCGGCAGGCTTTCGACCAAGCCATGCGCCAGCGCGCGCCACTGCCGGTTCTCAGGCTGGCCGGGCTTGCGGGTGCCGAACAGCTGCGCCACCTGATCGCCATTGGCATCGAACAATTCGACCGCGGTGACGTCGCCGTCGGTGGTGGGTTTGCGCACCAGCCACGCTTCGGCCACGCCGCTTTCGCGCAAGTGCAGGTTGAAATCGGGATCAAGCACATTGATCCACGGGCCCATCGGCACGATCTTGCGCACCCGGCCGCTATGGATCTGGATGCAGCCCGAGCTGCCGACGAACACCATGATCGGCGTTTCGCTGGCTGCGGCGCGGTTCAACACGGTCCGCGCCACGTCCTCGCCCAGCTTCACCGCAAAGCTCCCACCGCCCAGGCGCAGGGCCTGCTGGCGGCCGACCTTGAATTTGCGCAGCAGGCCGAAGAAGTCATGCGTGTCCTTCAACGTCGCCCAACCCTCGCGCAGGCCGGCAACCTCGATCTCGCCGTCGGGGCGATCGACGCCGCGCGCCGGCTTCTCGGCGACGCTCTGCACCGGGCTCTGGTCGGGCGCGGTGAAATCGGCCACCAGCTTGTCGTAAGCGGCAACGTCGCTTTCGTTCTGCAGATAGATCTTGTGCACGGCCTCGCCCGAAGCGTCGAAGAATTGCAGTGAGCGGCGAATGCCTTCGGCGATCGGCTCCTGCACGGCGAAGCCGATCTTCCACTGGCTCATGAACAAGCGCAGGTCGATATCCTCGCCCAGCACCAGCCCCATATGGGCCTGGAACGAGGGATCGTTATAGACGCCCTTGCGCTCGTGCACGCATTGCTCGTTGCGGGTCAGCGCCATCACCCGGCCCAGCGCCGGCACGCGCTTCAGCACCTCGCGCCAGTCGCCTTGCAGCCGCGTCGCGGTCGAGCCGCAACCGGTGGCCAGCAATTCGGCCTCGCTGACGCCCAGCTTCTGCGCCGCGTCGCGGATGCGCAGATTTTTCTCGGCCTGTTTCAGCGCCTGCCAGCTTGCAGCCAGCGGCAGGCCGGCTCCCGTCGCTTGAGACTGACTTTGCATCGACATTTTCTCTCTCCCTTGGCTTCTCCGACGGTTCCCGAAACCGTCCTCGAAAAAACTCAGTTGATTCTGAAACGCACCGGCACTTCGACCCAGACGGCGACCGGCCGCCCGTTCACCGTCTCCGGCATGAACTGCCACTCGCCCACCGCCTCCAGCGCCGCCTTGTCGAGCAGCGGATAGCCCGAAGTGGCCTGCAGCTTGATCTGGCGTGCCGCCCCCTGCTCGTCGATCAACGCCCGCAGCAGCACCACGCCCTCCTGGTGTTGCGACAACGCGCGGCGCGGATAGGGCGGTGGTGGCGGCGTCACACGAAAACGCGCCTGCAGGATGCGCGTGCCGACGCTGCCCAAAGCGGCAACCTGCTTGCCGCCCGCGCCGCCGGTGGCGGCAGGGCCGCTGGCACCGGCATCACTGGCCTCGCCGTGCGAAGCGGCGGTATCGGCCGTCGCCGCCGGGGCGGGCGCGCTGGCGGTGTCAGCCGGTTTGGCCTGCTGTGGCGCTTTGGGATCGATGGCCTTGGCCGGCGCCGGTTTCAGCGCCTCGCGTTTGGCTTCAACCTTGGCCTTCTCGACCGGCTTGGGTTTGTCTTCGGCTTTGGCTTTCTGCGCCGGTTCGGGCGGCCGGAAGTTGAGCGGAAAAGCGTCGGCCTCGACCGGTGGCGGCGGCAGTGTCACGACTTGCGACGCGGCCTCGGTTTTTGGCGCCTCGGCTTCCTTGTTCTCTTCCGCCTGCACGGCGTCCTTGGGAGCGGCGGCAGCCGCCGCCGTGTCGGCGGCCGGCGCCAGCGCCACCAGCTCGACCAGGATGCCGCCGCCTTGCGCCTCGCCTGCGCCACCGCCGCTGCCGCCCATGGTTTCGCTGCCGAGCGCTGCCAGCGCCACGCCGGCAACGACGGCATGCAACAGCAGGGAGGCGCTCATGGCCCAGGGCGCATGCCGCTCGCGGCGTTCGAAAAATGAGCCCCGCGCCCGTTCGGGGACGGGCGCGGGCGGCGCGGCATGACGGCCCGAGATCCCGTCCGGCTGCCGTCCGGCGGGATAGAGGGAGAGGGCTTGGACCGTCATAGCTGTGCCGATTCCAGCCGCTAGAGCTTCAGCGTGTAGGAAACCGCTATCCCGGCATCGAAGCCCGGTTCGGGTATCGACTGAAGATGGCGGCGGTAGTCCTTGTCGAAGATGTTGTCGATGCCGGCATCGACCCGCAGACCTTCCAGCGGACCCATGCTAGGAACCCACGAGGCGAAGATGCCGGTGAGGAAATAACCGTCGGTCTTGGGCTGCGCCGAGCCGCGCGCGATGCGGTGCTGGTCGAACACCAGCTCATGACGGATGCCGGCCACCACATCCCATTCCGGCAGCTTGAAGCCGTAGGTGCCGACGATCTTGTCGGCCGGGATGGTATCGATCCAGGTATCGGCCGCAGTATCGCGGCCGCGGATCAGCGAGCCGCCCAAGGTGGCGAAGGCATAGCGCATGTCGTAACGCGCTTCGGCTTCGATGCCCCACACGCGCGCCTTGTCGAGATTGACCGGCGTGGTGGTGCCGCAGATCAGATCGATCAGCGGCGGGCCTGGGAACGGGCACAGGCCCGGCTGGATGTCGAGCGTGATGAAGTTCTTGTAGTAGGTGTCGTGGAAGGCCGCGCTCATGGTGAGGCGGTCGCCCTTGGTCGCGACGTCGTCGAACTTCAGGCGCACGCCGGCTTCGTAGCCAGTGCTCTTCTCCGGCTCGAGCGTGGGATTGGGGATGAAGGTATTGAAGGCGAAATGCGTGCCGGTGACGAACAATTCGGTCATCGACGGCGCGCGGAAGCCCAGCCCGGCATTGCCGTACACGGCAAGCCATGGCGTCGCCTGCCAGATCGCACCGACCCGGGGCGAGATGGCATCGTCGTGCACCTTGTCCTGCGCCCCGTCGGGATCGCGCCAGAACCCGTCGTAGCGGATGCCGCCGACAAAGGTGACGGTCTCGGTGATCGCCACCGCATCCTGCACGTAGACGCCCAGCACGTCGCCCTTCGAGGCGGGAAATTGCGGCCGGTTGACGCCGTTGCGCGTGCCGTCCTGCTTCTCGCGATAGAACTCGACGCCATAGGTCAGCGTGTGGCCCATGCCGCCCAGCATGAAGCGGGAGGTGTTGTAGATATCGAGGCCCTTGGTGTTCTGGTCGGAGAAATCCTCGCGCGCCGCGCCGCCATCGATGCGCCTCTCCTTGATCTCCAGATCGGTGTTGTAGAGCGTCACCGACGGCGCCAAGAGCGGCGTCGAAGGATCGTTCCCCTTGTAGGAGAAGATCAGCTGGCGATGGCGGTTGTCGCGGCGCACCAGCGGGTTGTCGACCAGATTGGGCAGCTCGACGCTGGGATTGGCGGGAATGTCGCCGTCCTGGTTGAAGAAGCTGTAGCTCAGCTGGAAGCGATGATGCTTGAACGGCTCGACGCCGAACTTGAACAGGCCCGACAGCAGATCCTCTTCGGAGAATTCCAGCGTCTCGCCGCCGCCCATGCGGATGTCGTTGGCGTTGCGGCTGGTGATGTTGGCCAGCATGTCGATACGATCGTGCGGCTTGGCAAAAGCGGTGCCGCTATAGAGGAATTCGTCGGCGGCCGAACGCCAGCCGGCTTTCAGCCTGATGCCGGCGGTCTCGCCCGGCTCGAGGAAATCGGCGGCATCCTTGGTGGTGGTGGCGATGACGCCGCCAATGGCGCCCGAGCCGTACAGCACCGACGCCGCGCCCTTCAGCACGTCGACCTGCTTCAGGATATCGGGCTCGAAGAAGATGCGGCCCTTGTGGCCGGCGTCGAAGTTCTGCCGCGCGCCATCGACCGTCACCAGCACGCGGTTGCCGTCGACGCCGCGCACCGAGGGCGTCTGCGAGGAGCGCCGCGGTCCGGCGACGCCATCGACGCCAGGAATGTCGCGCAGCAGATCGTCGAGCTTGTAGGGCCGGCGCTGCTCGATCTCTTCTTGTCCGACGACATTGACGGTGAACGGCAGCTTGGCCGCCTCTTCCGGCGTCTTGGTGCCGGTCGAAGTGACGGGACCCAGCTTGCGGATATCCTCGGCCGAAACGGGAGTGACGGTTTGCGGCACCTCGCGCCCGGCTTGCGCTTCCTGCGCCTGCGCCGATTGCGGTTCATTTGCGGTCTGCGCCAGAACGGCGGGCGAGACCAGTACCAGCGCCGCACTCCCCAGCAACGCCAGTTTCAGACAATTGATGTTCGACATCCCCGGATAGACTCCCAGCTCAAGTTCGATCGTGATGGTCGAATGGCTGGCTACCGGGATCGCGATCCGCGTCGCGAAGGGGGTGGCTTGCTTTTCGCTGCCCGCGTGACGAAGCGGGCGCTCGTTTGCCGGCGGAAAATTCCGCCGCGCGCTATTTGGTCAGAATGAGTTTGCCGTTGCTGGTCAGGCGCAGGCGGTAGAGGTCCTGACCGTGTTCGATGATGGCTTCGCGCGCGCCGCCCAGCAGGTCCGTCGAGCGCAGACGCGGCAGATCGGGTTGGCGCCCCGCCGCTTCAACGGCGCTTTGCATGGTGTTCACTTTGCTCTCCCCTTTGGCGGCATCGCTCATTTACCGTCCCCATGCGGCAGCGGACGCAGCAGGCCGCGCAGGAAACTCCGGCACGCACACCACGCGCGCCACATGCCATCGCCCCGGTTGCCGCCCCAGGCATACATAAGCGTCCACCTTTCGCCCGCCCGACCTGCAATTGCCGCAGGTTTTGGATCAATTATGCGAATGCCTCGCAATATCGATTTGGTAACTCATCCACAGGGCGGCTGCAAGTGCGAATTGGTCGCGATTTGGACGTCGGCTATTACGGGTGGGAAACCGTCAATTGCGAGGTGGCCAGATCGGCTTTGGCCTCGTCCAGGATCCAGTCGCGGAAGGCTTTAAGCTTGGGCTGCTCTGCGGTCGATTCGGGGCCGACGATCCAGAACGCCTTGCCGTTGGGCACCACCAGATCGAAGGGCTGGAACAGCCGGCCCGACGCAAGCTCGGTCTTGAACAGGAAGGGCGCGCCCACCGCCACGCCGGCGCCTTCCATGGCGGCGTCGACGGCGATCTTGGTCGAATCGAACATCATCGCCTGGATGCGGGGCGGCTGGCGGATGCCGGCGGCTTGCAGCCACACCGGCCAGTCGAGATCGCCGGTGGTCTCGATCAGCGGCACGCGCAAGAGATCGGCTGGCACCTTCAATCGCTCGCGATAGACCACACCGCACAAGGGCGTCAGCAGATCGTTGAACAGCCGGTCGGCGCGCAAGCCGGGCACGCCGGGATTGGCGGAATAGCGGATGGCCAGATCGACGTCCTCGCGGGCGAAATCGGCCAGGCGCTGGGTGGTCAGCATGCGCACGTCGATGGTCGGATGCTGCGCCTGGAAGCGATGCAGGCGCGGCACCAGCCAGGTCAGCGCGAACGTCGTCATCAGGCTGATGGTGAGAGGGCCTTCATTGCCCAGCACGCTGAGCTTGTTCATCGCCTGCTCGATGCGGTCGAAGGCGCCGCGCAGCTCGGGCAGCAGCGCCTGGCCCTGTTCGGTCAGCATCAGCCCGCGCGGCAGGCGGCGAAACAGCTTCAGGCCCAGCCGGTCTTCCAGCGCTTTGACCTGATGGCTGACGGCGGCTTGCGTCACATGCAGCTCGTCCGCCGCCACGGTGAACGACAGATGGCGGGCGGCGGCTTCGAAAGCACGCAAGGCGTTGAGGGGCGGCAGGCTGCGCATGGCTGTCATCTTACACCATAGACCCTAGAAAATCTAATCCGTCTCCAGAGAAAAGATCGTTTGTTGCCGGGGCGGAAAAGGCGGAAATACGGGGCACGGAGCGGCGTTGAACAGACAACAGAACGATCTGTCTCAGAACTGCCATAAAGGAGATTAGGCCATGTCGAGCACCATGATGCATTCCACCGTAGGCACCGGCCGGGCCGTTGCCGGCCCACGGCGCGGCCTGACCTTGCGCCTGCTGGAGAGCTGGTTCGGCATGCTGGCCAAGCAGCGCTCGCGCCGGCAACTCGCCGAGCTCGATAGCCGCCTGCTGCGCGATATCGGCATCGACCGGGCCAGCGCCTATGAAGAGGCCCGCCGGAGCGTTTGGCAGTAATCTGCGTTGCAAGCGCAGATGAGCCAGACAGACGGAAAAATCCTTGAAGGCGGCTGCCTGTGCGGCGCGATCCGTTATCGCGCCACCGGGCAGCCATCCGACGTCAATTACTGCCATTGCAGCCAGTGCCGGCGCCATTCCGGCGCGCCGGTCGCCGCTTTCGCCACATTCGCCGCCGCCGACGTCACGTGGACCAGGGGCCAGCCGCGGCTGTTCGCCTCTTCCGATATCGGCCGCCGCGGCTTCTGCCCCGATTGCGGCACCTCGCTGACCTGGCAGGGCGTGAAGACCCCGCACGAGGTCGATCTCGGCATCGGCACGTTCGACGATGCCTCCTCCTTCCGCCCCAAGGATCACATCTGGACCGAGAGCGGCATTCGCTGGTTTCACGTCGCCGACGCTCTGCCGCGCTACAGGCGCTCGCGCAAGGAAGGGTGAGGCGCCCGCCCTTTCCCTTTTCCGCCATGCTGAGCGTAGCGAAGCATCTTGCCTGAATGCGATAGATCGGCGTTGATGGGAGAAGATGCTTCGCTCCCGCTCAGCATGACGGAAATCTTATCCCTCCCCCTGCCCTGCGCCTTGCTGCTGATCGATCTGCAAAAGGCGATCGATGCGCCCTATTGGGGGCCGCGCAACAATCCGCAGGCCGAAGAGAATATCGCCGCCCTGCTGGCGGCCTGGCGCAACGCTGGCTGGCCCATCATCCATGTACGCCACGATTCCACCGATGACCATTCGGCCTATCGCGCCGGCACGGACACGGCCCAGTTCAAGCCACAGGCCATGCCGCTGCCCGGCGAAACGATTACCCCCAAGCAGGCACACAGCGCCTTTGTCGGCACCGATCTGCACCAGCGCCTGCGCCAGCGCGGCATTGCCGCGCTCTGCGTCGGTGGCGTCATCACCGACAATTCGGTCGAGGCCACTGTGCGGCACGGGGCGGATCTCGGCTGGGCCATCGCGCTGATCGAGGATGCCTGCTTCACCGTCGATCGCCGCCTGCGCGATGGCACGATCGTGCCGGCGGCGCAGATGCACGCGCGCAGCCTGGCGCTGTTGGAAGGCGAATACGCGAAAATCGTTGCGACGGCACAGGCATTGCAGTGGATCGGGTCGCTGTGAGCGAGGCCCTCGCCATCCGCCCGGGCCGCGACGAGGATGCGGCGCGGCTGATTGCGCTGATGGGCGGGGTGTGGGGCGAGTATGACGGCATCGTGTTCGACGTCGCTGCCGAGCTGCCCGAGCTCTATGCGCTGGCGACGCATTTAGCCAATCGCCAGGGCAGGCTGTGGGTGGCGGAGCGCGCCGACGGCGCGATCGTCGGCATGGTCGGGATGGCGCCCGGGGAGGGCGGCGTCGAATTGCACAAGCTCTACGTCGCGCGCGAGGCGCGCCGCAGCGGGCTGGCGACAAGACTGCTGGCCCTGGTCGAGAACGAAGCGAAGCGGCGTGGCGCAGCCTTCATCGAGCTCAACACCGACACACGCTTTATCGAAGCGCATGCCTTCTACGAGCGCCACGGTTTTACGCGCCAGCCGGGCGAATGGCCGCTGCACGATCTCTCCAATTCGATCGAGTTCCGCTATCGCAAAGAGCTGCCCGCCGCTTGAACCGATCTCAGAGCTGCGGCTTTTGCCTGGCGCCAAACAGCGCCGTGCCGACCCGCACATAGGTGGCGCCCAGCCGGATCGCGGTCTCGAAATCGCCGCTCATGCCCATCGAAAGCTGATCCAGCCCGTTGCGGGCGGCGATCTTGGCCAGCAGCGCGAAATGCGGCGACGGCTCCTCCTCGGCCGGCGGGATGCACATCAGCCCAACCACGTTCAGACCCAGCGTACGGCATTCGGCGACGAAGGCCTCCGTCTCGCCCGGGGCGATACCGGCTTTCTGTTCTTCCTCACCGGTATTGACCTGCACGAAGCACGGCAGCGATCGGCCCTGTTTTGCCATCTCTTCGGCCAGCGCGCGCGCCAGTTTCGGCCGGTCGACGCTTTGCACTACGTCGAACAGCGCCACCGCCTCCTTCACCTTGTTGGTCTGCAGCGGGCCGATCAGGTGCAGCTCCAGCCCGGGCCAGACCGATTTCAGCGCCGGGAACTTGGCCTGCGCCTCCTGCACCCGGTTCTCGCCGAACACGCCGTGGCCGGCACGCAGCAGCGCTTCGACCTTTTCCGCCGGGTGCGTCTTGGAAACCGCGACCAAAGTCACTTTCGGCCGCGGCGTCAGGCTGGCCTGCCGCGCGGCTTCGATGCGCGCGGCGATGGCGGCGAGATTGGCGGCGGCGTCGAAAACTTCGCTCATGCCCTGTCTAAAGCATGGAAGCGGGGAAAAGAAAACGGGCCTCGAAAAGAGGCCCGTTTGGGAGCACGTAAGTCACCGGCCGTTTGGGCCTTGCATCGCTGCGGTGTGGCTCGCCCGCAGCGAACCATCCCGGCCGGCGGGCTTGGCCTTAGAAGGTCAGCTTGGTGCCAACATAGCCCTTGAGGCCCGAGCTGCTCTGGGCAAAGAACGGCGCGCCCGAGTACTTGGCCCACTGGGCGCCGGCGAAGAGATCGACGCCGGGCCCGAGGTTGTAGACCGCGCCGCCGTCGATCAGCGACAGCTTGTCGGTGTCGAACGGGCCGTCCTTGTCGCGGGTTTGCGAGGCGGCGATGCCGAAGGTCCAGGCGCCGCCATCGGTGTAGGTCACGCCCAGTCCGTACATGATCTGGTCGTTGTCGCCCTGCAGGCCCTGGTTGGACCAGCGGAAGGCGCCGCCGACGGTGAAGCCCGAGAAGCTGAACGACAGGCCGGCGGCCAGGCGCGAGTAATCCTTGAGTACGCCGCCCTTGACCTCGGCATCGGCCCAGAAGCCGCCGACGCTGGCGGCGATGGTGACCGAATTGAATTCCGCTTCATAGCGGATCGCGCCTTCGACGGCGTGCTGCCACTCGCCGAAATTGTTTTTGGTGCAAACGCCGAAGCTGGTCGACGAGCCGCCCGTCGCGGCGCAAACGTTGCCGTTGGTGCCGGGCGCGAATTCTGGCGTATAGGAAACGCCGAAGCGGAAGCCGCCGAACTTGGGCGAGAAGTAGACGATCTTGTTGGCGTCGCCGATATCGGCGTTGTCGCTGCCCGCCGTCGACCACAGCACCGCGTTGGAGAAACCAGGCGTGGCGAAGTGGAAATAGTCCGGCGTATCGACGCCACCGCCCGGCGTCGCTGCCGGAATGAAGACATGCAGCTGATTGGCGGCGCCGGCGACGGCACCCAACTCGACGCGGCCCCAGCTGTCTTCGAACCAGACGTAATGCTTGTCGATCTGGTCGCCGCCGGCGCCGGTGGTGAAGGCTTCGAGTTCGACCACGAAGCCGACGCGCAGGCCGTTGTCGAGCTGGGTGCGGCCCTTGAACTGGATCTCCCCATCCCACTTGATCTGGTCGAACCGATCGCCGGTGCCGGCGAAGGAGGAGACGTTGGTCTGGTTGCCGAAGGCCATGACCCACGACACGTAACCTTCGATGCTGACCTTGATCGGGTCCGCCGCGTGGGCGCCGCCGCCGGCAAGTCCGGCCGCGATCAAGGCCGAGGTCCCCAAAAGAAACTTTTTCATATGTCCCCTCATTTACTTGCTTCCGAAGCTGCAACGCTTCGGGTTGTACTCTTTGCACAGGCCGTGCCAGCGCCAGCGGCCGGAAAGCCATGAAGCCAACATACCGGCCTGCTCCGGCTCCTCTCAATGCCGGATTTGTCAGGTTTTTCATTGGCTTCCCGCATGTGCTGCCAAGAACACGTTCAGCCCGCGAGAAGTGCAAAAAGCCGCCATCGGCCCCTTACTACCCGTTATGCGGGAAAAACTCCGGTATTGGCGGAGAGCGACTGGAATTAATTTGGGCGGACTGTTCAGAAAAGGAACAACAGGTGATCGGCCCCAAGAAGCCCGCCTGCTATTTTTCGAGCTGGGTGATCTCGAAACGGGCACGGTCGGCCGGCGGCAAGGGCCAGTAGCCGAAGGCCTGCATCTGCTCCTTGTGGGCGGCGCACAGGCGCTGGACCTGGGCTGAACTCAAGATCCTTCGCCAGCCGCCCGCCTCGCCCTGACGGAAGAAGGCCTTGGAATGGCTGGATCGCTCGACGAAGCCCTTGCCGGACTCCAGCTTCTGCAAGGTCGCAAACGAGGAGAAGGCGATGGCGCGTTCGATGCGCTCCCGTGATGCCGGCAGACCGAGAAATCGCGTCAGCTGCGTGAAGGCGGCTAGCGGTTTGGCCGCCATGTCTTCGTAGCGCATCACATGCAGGCGGGAATTGCGCTGGCCGGCCCAGCTCTTGACGTGATTGCTCCACGAACCCATCACGTCGGGCACGCGATGCTTGAGGTTCAGGGTACGGGCATTGCCATCGCCCATCTGGGCAATGGCCTGGTCGAGCGAGACGCCGAAATGGTCGGCCAGCGACGGCGCGACATCGAGCGGATTGCGCACCACGTAGATGGCGCCTGCAGTCACGTTCATGTCGATGCAGGGGTGGCCGTGATCCAGCCCCAGCCAGTTATGCGTCTTGACGAACACCGTGTCGGGCGAGGTGGCGGCGAGATCGCGCTGCACCTGGGCGCGCAAGGCGGCGATCTCTTCCAACGGCATGTCGATGGTGGCGCGGCCTTTGGCATGGGGCGCAAAAAAGCGCGCCATGCCGTCGCCCAGGGTGAGTTCATTGAGCCGGTTGGGCTCGATCGGCCGCGCCGCGTTGCGCATCAGATTGTGCAGGAACGCGCGCAGCCAGGTATTGCCCGATTTGGGGTAGGAGGCGAGCCAGATGATGCCGGCCATTAGCAGAGCCACGCGCTACTGACCAAGGGCGACAGCCGAGTGATGTAGCTGCTCAAAGGCGGTTTACTCCTGCCCCTGCAGGTCAAGCACCACACTGCATCGCACGACCGCGGCTCCGTACTCAAGCCGGGATCGGCAATTGAACCGCCGGACAAAAAAAGAGAGCGGGCCGAAGCCCGCTCTCCCCAATCTCCCCCGGAAAGGGTCGATGCCTTAGAAGGTGATGGCCGTGCCGAGCACGAGCTGCCAGTTGTCGCGACCGACGTCCGGACGCGCACCGCCGGCCTTGTCGCCAGCCGAGGCGTTCCAGATCAAACCACCAGCCAGCGCAATGCCCGGTCCGATGCGATAGTTCGTACCGATTTCGAACTGATGCACCTTGTCGTTCTCATCCAAGCCCGGCAGGTTGCGATTGAAGTGGCGCCAGCCACCGCCAACCGTCCACGGACCAGTCGTGTAGGTCAGGCCCAAGGCATACATCCAAGTCTGGGTTTTTTCGTCCAGACCGTTATTGTCGCGGCCAATGTTGCCGCCGATGCTGAAGCCCTGGACGGTGACGTTGAAGCCAACCAGCCAATGCCACCAATCGTCCGCCGAGCCGGCCACGCCGCCGACGGTGGCGGCCGAATTCTTGTCTTCCGGCGCGGCATACATCAAACCGCCGTACAGAGCCAAATTGACCGAGTTGAAGGTCGCGAGATAGTTGACCGCGGCCTGGAAGGCGGTCCACTGGTTCGCGTTGTCCTTGGTGCAGACGCCGAAGCTGGTCGACGAACCACCCGTGGCGGCGCAGACGTTGCCGTTCACGCCGGGTTGGAATTCCGGCGTGTAGGACACGCCGAGCTGGAAGCCAGCGAAACGCGGCGTAAAGTAGCTGATCTTGTTCGCGTCGCCGTTGTGACGGTCGTCCTGGATGGCCGTGCTGTAAGCGGTGTTGGTGGCCCAGCCGGTGCCGAAGTTGAAGTTCTGCGAAATGAAGCCGAAGCCCGGCAGCGCCGAGGGAGCGCCGTAGACCATCTTCGACATGACGCCGTTGGTGGCACCCGCTTCGATACGGCCCCAGTCGCCGGAGAAGAACAGGTAATGTTCGTCAACCTGGTCGGCGGTCGTATAGGCTTCGAGCTCGATGCGGAAACCGACGTTGGTGCCGTTGTCGAGCTTGGTGATGCCGTTGAACCAGATTTCGCCTTCCTGACGAATGCTGTTCGAGCGGCCATCGGCGCCAGTGGACAGCTCGTCCCAGCCACCGACAACGAAATACCATTGGTAATAGCCGTTAACCGAGACCTTGATCGGGTCAGCGGCCAACGCGCTTGCGGACATCAGACCTGCAGCGGCCAGCGCGGTCGATCCCAAAAGAAGCTTCTTCATGTGTCTCCCTCTCTGTCTTTCTACTAGCCGAGATCTTCTGGGACCGGATGCGAGCCACCCCCAACATCCGTCCAGCCTCAACGCGGCTGACGGGGCACAATAAACCGGCAGGGCGGGGGAGGGTCAAGGCGAGTTGGGCGAAACCTTGGCGAATTGGTGGGCACTGTGTCCAATTCGCAACAACCTTCGGTACGCAGCGCAATCCTTTGAAAACTATACGATTTTTATCGCTCGCAATAAATAGCAATCTCGGCTTGCCGGGCCCTTTCCGAAGACCCTATAACCTTGACGGCAAAGACGTGCGACATGGCGATTGCCATGACACGCTTCCGCAATGACAAAGGGCAAGATTTTCATGCCGATTTCGATCCGGCGTCCCCTGCAAGCGATTGCATTCGCTTGCATTTCCGCCTCCTTGCTGGCCGCCTGCGGCGGCGAGCAGGACTATCCCACGACCAATTCGACGGAAAAGCATCTGGGACGGCCGATGACCGACGCTGAGCGCGCCAAATCGGGTGGCGGCCTGTTTGGCCCTGGCGGCATCACCTTGCTGGGCAACAGTGGCCGCGATCAGGAAAAGCGCGGCGCTAGCGGCGGCGACGGCATCGGCGTCAATTCCTTCATCTGGCGCGGCGCGCTCGACACCATCGCCTTCATGCCGCTGGTCTCCGCCGATCCGTTTGGCGGCGTCATCATCACCGACTGGTATCAACCGCCGGAAGCGCCGGGCGAGCGGGTCAAGGTCCATATCCTCATTCTCGATCGCGAATTGCGCGCCGACGGCGTGCGCGCCTCGATCTTCCGCCAGCGTTACGATCAGCGCGCCGGCGGCTGGATCGACCAGACCATCGATCCCAAGACCACGGTCGATCTCGAGAACACCATTCTCACCCGCGCCCGCCAGCTGCGCATCGCCCAGCTCGGCAGCTGACGGGAGCGCATCGACGACGGCAAAACGCCGCCCCGCGGGCGGCGTTTTCTTTTGCGGCAAAGCTATTCGATGCAGGCCGGACGCGGGTTTTTCAATCCCGGCAAAATCCCTGAACGCCGTTCAGCGCCACGCTTTCAGGCCGCGTTGACCAGATGATCGAGGCGCAACTGCGCCAACTTTTCATCGGCATAGGCGCGGCGGCTGGCGTAATCGGCGTTGCGGTTTTTGCCGCGGCACCACAGGCGAAAAGCATCGGGACGCAATTCGATGCGATGCACCTTGTAGCCTTCCTGGCGCCATTTGGTTTCGCGCGCGATGGCGCTCGATTTCCACGTGTCGTAGCAGGGCGAAATGGCGTCGCGGTCGGCGAATTCGGCGTGCAGTGCCGGCCAGTCTTCGCGATGGTACCAGGGCAGGGCGACAGTCTTGCTCATTGGAACCCCCCTTGAGGTTCGGATCGTTCCCCGGCTTTCCTTGCCTTTAACCGTGCTCCGGAATACCTCATGAGTCGAATCATTTATGGCCCCATAAGCTGTGATAATAATTTCCTTACCGGCAGTTTTGCGCGGTTTTCGATGAGGTTTCCACAGCCCGCGCGGCCCTCGGGCGCTGCACTCGCCTCTGCCGAGTGCCAACGACGCCGCAGCGCTTCCGCTTCCCTCCGCGCATGATCCGCTCTAAAACCGCGCGACTTTATTGTACCGGCGCGGGATCAGCCGCGCGCCGTTTGAGGAAACATGTCGGACTCCAAGACAGATAGCGCCGTTCGCTACAATTTCCGCGAAACCGAACGCAAATGGCAGTCGGTGTGGAACGAGCGCGGCACCTTTACGGCGAAGATCGATCGTTCGAAGCCCAAATATTACGTGCTGGAAATGTTTCCCTATCCTTCGGGCCGGATCCATATGGGGCACGTGCGCAACTACACCCAGGGCGACGTCGTGGCGCGCTACCGCCGCGCCAGGGGTTTCAACGTGCTGCACCCGATGGGCTGGGATGCGTTCGGCCTGCCGGCCGAGAACGCGGCGATGGAGAAGCAGACCCATCCCGCGAAATGGACCTACGACAACATCGCCACCATGCGCGCCCAGCTTAAGAGCATGGGTCTGTCGCTGGACTGGAGCCGTGAAGTCGCCACCTGCCATCCGGGCTACTACAAACACCAGCAGAAGATGTTCCTGGATTTCTTCAAGCAGGGTCTGGTCTATCGCAAGGAAGCCTCGGTCAACTGGGATCCGGTCGATCAGACCGTGCTGGCCAACGAGCAGGTGATCGAGGGCAGGGGCTGGCGCACCAACGCCATCGTCGAGCGCCGCCTGCTGTCGCAATGGTTCTTCAAGATCACCCACTACGCCGACTCATTGCTCGACACCTTGGCGACCCTGGACCGCTGGCCGGAGAAAGTGCGTCTGATGCAGGCCAACTGGATCGGCCGCAGTGAAGGCGCGCGCGCGTTCTTCAAATTGAAGGATCGCAAAGACCAGCTGGAGATTTTCACCACCCGTCCCGACACGCTGTTCGGCGCTTCGTTTCTGGCGATCTCGCCCGATCATCCGCTGGCGAAGGAACTGGCAGCGAAGGATGCCAAGCTCGAAGCCTTCATCGCGGAATGCAAACGCACTGGCACCTCGGCCGAGGCGATCGAGACGGCGGAGAAGCTGGGCTATCGCACCGGCCTGCAGGCGATCCATCCGTTCGATCCGACATGGACCTTGCCGGTCTACGTCGCCAATTTCGTGCTGATGGAATACGGCACCGGCGCGATTTTCGGCTGCCCCGCGCATGATGAGCGCGATCTGGAGTTCGCCCGCAAATACCAATTGCCGGTGCTGCCGGTGGTGATTCCGCCCGGCCAGGATCCCAGCAGCTTTAGCGTCGGTAAGGAGCCCTATGTCGATGACGGCACATTGGCCAACTCGCGCTTCCTTGACGGCCTTTCCGTCGAGGAAGCGAAGAAGCGCGCCATCGACGAGCTGGTGAAACTGGGCGCCGGCGAGCGCACCATCAATTATCGCCTGCGCGATTGGCTGGTGTCGCGCCAACGCTATTGGGGCTGCCCGATTCCGATCGTGCATTGCGCCAAATGCGGCGCCGTGCCGGTGAAGGAAAGCGATTTGCCGGTGGTGCTGCCCGAGGATGTCTCCTTCCTCGAACCCGGCAATCCCCTGGTACGCCATCCGATCTGGAAGCATGTGAGGTGTCCAAGCTGCGGCGGGGAAGGCACGCGCGAGACCGACACGTTCGACACGTTCGTGGATTCGTCGTGGTACTTCGCGCGCTATTGCAGCCCGCGAGCCGAAGACGTGCCGTTCGAGCGCGAGGCGGCCGATTACTGGATGCCGGTGGACCAGTATATCGGCGGCGTCGAGCACGCGATCCTGCATCTGCTCTATTCGCGCTTCTACACCCGCGCCATGCGCGATGTCGGATTGATCGGCATCGACGAGCCGTTCGCCGGGCTGTTCACCCAGGGCATGGTCTGCCACGAGACCTACAAGGACCAGAAGGGCCATTTCCTCTTCCCCGAAGAGGTGACCAAGGAGGGCGAGAAATTCGTCACTATCGCCGGCCACCAGCCGGTGACGGTTGGCCGCTCGGAGAAGATGTCGAAGTCGAAGAAGAACGTGGTCGATCCCGACCAGATCATCCGCGACTACGGCGCCGACACCGCGCGCTGGTTCATGCTTTCCGACTCGCCGCCCGAGCGCGATCTGGAATGGACCGAAGCCGGCGTCACCGGCGCCTGGCGTTTCCAGCAGCGCCTGTGGCGGCTGGTCGATGCCATTGCCGCGACCCTGCCGGCGCCGGGCGGCAAAGCGCCAGTGTCTTTCTCCGACAAGGCGACGGCGCTGCGGCGCATCGCGCATCGCGCCGTCAAGGGCGTGGGCGAGGACATCGAGGCCTTCCACTTCAACAAGGCGGTGGCGCGTCTGTACGAGCTCTCCAACGCCATCGCCGATTTCAAGCCGGCGGCGAACCAGGCGGGCGACGGTTTCGCTTTGCGTGAAGCCTTGGAGACCTTTATCCGCCTGATCGGGCCGATGACGCCGCATATCGCGGAAGAGATGTGGCAGCGCCTGGGCCACCAGGGATTGCTGGCCGATACACCTTGGCCGCAGGCCGAAGCGGTGCTGTTGCAGGAGACAGAGGTCACCGTCGCGGTGCAGGTCAACGGCAAACTGCGCGCCACCGTCACCCTGCCGCACAACGTGCGCCGCGATATCGCCGAGGCTACGGCGCTGGCTGCGCCCGACGTCGTCAAGGCGCTGGAGGGCCGCCAGCCGCTCAAAGTGGTCGTGGTGCCCAACCGCATCGTCAATGTGGTGGTGTGAGCGTCGGGCGGCGTCTTCTCTTTTTGTCATTTCGAGCGTAGCGAGAAATCTTCCCCGGGCTGAGCCCTGACAGGCGCCACGTGTCCGGTGGCTAAAGGGGAGGATGTCTCGCTGCGCTCGACATGACATGGAAAGGGAAAAGCCTTCGGCCCTGCCTCTTTAACAGGCAGAACCCTCCGTCAGCTCCTGATTGCCCCAGACAAGCGTTCGCGTGGTTTTGCTCGCACTCGCCCTGCTTGCAGGCCCGGCGACCTACGCTCACGCGCAAACCCAGCAAGCCGCCAATCTTCCATCGCCTGACCTGCCATTGCCGGTGCTGCAGTCGCTTGACTATGTCGATATCGAAAAGGGGCGCGCGCTGTCCTTGATCGACGGACGCTACAGCGACGAGCGCCGCGTCTTGCGCCTGCTGGCAACGCCGATGGCGCAAGGCGATCTCGACGGCGACGGCACGCGCGATGCGGTGGTGCTGCTGGAGGAGCGCAACGCCGACACCACCATCCTGCATCTGTCCGCCGTCGTGCAGCGCGCCGGCCGCGTGCGCAACATGGCCAGCATAAAACTGGGCGACCACGCCCAGGTCACGGCGATGGCGATCGAGAACGGCATGATCGTGCTGACGCTGCTGACCACAGGCGAGAGCGATGCGGCGGCGGAACCGCGTCAGCGCCTGCTGCTGGGATGGAAGCTCGCCGGCAGCGAGTTGCTGCTGATGCGCCGCGAGCCCAAAGGCAGGCTGACAGAACTGCCGCCAGCGGCCGGTGCGCGCCACTGAATTTTCCCCGTCGATCGGCAGGAAACCGGCGACGTTTTAGCGCCGATGCGCGATAATCCGCGTTGCGAATGACCGAGTTGAAAGTCACTCAATCCAGGTCCGATTCGCATAAGGGTGGGGGGTCCTAAATGTCTGATCCGGCTCGTCGGGCCATCGCACGCGATCCCCTCTCGCGCCGCGGCGTGCTGCGGGCGATGGCGGGCGGCTGCCTGGCCGTGTCGCTGCCGGCCTGTTCGACGCCCGAGCGCGTGGCGCCGGTCCCAGCCAACCTGGCCTCGCGCGCCAGCGTGCTGGGCATCGCCAACGAACGCTTCTATCCCATCGCCCAGTCGAAGGCGCTCGATGCCGAATACTTCGCGGCCATGGAGCGTCAGCAGCGCCATCTGAAATTGCGCGCCATCGATCCGCTGCCCGAGTTGAAATTGCTGTCGGTGTCGGGCGGCGGCGAGAACGGCGCTTTTGGCGCCGGCGTGCTGTGCGGCTGGAGCGAGCAGGGCGCGCGGCCGGAATTCGACATCGTCACCGGCGTCAGCACCGGCGCGCTGACCGCGCCGTTCGCCTTCCTGGGCCCGCGCTACGATCGCCAGTTGCGCGCGGTCTATACCGAGATCGGACCGGGCGACATCCTCAAGCGCCGCGGCTATATCGCCGCCCTGATCGACGATGCGCTGGCCGACAACTCGCCGCTTTACGCCACCATCTCCAAGCATCTCGATGCGACGATGATGGCCGAGATCGCCCGCGCCTATGAGAGCGGCCGGCTGCTGCTGATCGGCACCGCCAATATCGACGCGCAGCGCCCGGTGGTGTGGAATATCGGCGCCATCGCCGCCAGCGGCCATGCCAGGGCGCTGGAAACCATCCGGCGCATCCTGCTGGCCTCTGCCGCCGTGCCTGGCGCCTTTCCGCCGACCATGTTCGACGTCGCCATCGACGGCAAGGCGTATCAGGAGATGCATGTCGATGGCGGCGCCTTCGCCCAGGTCTTCCTCTATCCCACCGCCGCCTTGCAGGCGCGCCGCAATCGCATCCGCGCCGGGCAGCGCATCGCGCCGGTCACCGCCTATGTGATCAGGAACGGCCGGCTGGAGCCGGAATGGTCGGCGGTCGACCGCAGCACGCTCAGCATCGTCGGCCGCACGATCTCGACCATGATCGCCGGCAGCGGCTACAACGACGTGCTGCGCATCTACGCCAATGCCAAGCAGGACCGCATCGATTTCAACCTGGCCTACATAGAATCCGACTTCACCCAGATCTCGCCGGAGCCGTTCGATACTGCCTATATGCGGGCGCTGTTCGATTACGGCTACCAGCGCGGCCGAGCCGGCTACAAATGGGACAAAGTGCCGCCACAAAGCGTTTAAGCCACCGAGCAACCCTGCCGCGCGGTTGCGGCATTTGCCTTTCCGGGCCGGATCGCTGCATAACCCGGAAATCATGACCTTCACGCGCAACCCGATCCTGAAATACCCGCCGGCGCCGCAGCCGGTCGCGGCCCGTCCCCAGGCGATCCTGTTCGACCTCGACGACACCTTGCTCGACGCCTATGGCGATCCGCATGGCGCCTGGCACCGGCTGCTGGGGCAGTTCGATCACGGGCTGGAGCCGCAGGTGGCGGCGCGCATTCCCGGCACCCTGCAGGAGGTGGCGCGGCCATACTGGGCCGATGCGCAATGGTCGGCGCGCTGGCGCGTCGATCTGAAGGGCGCGCGGCGGATGGTGCTGCGCGAGACTTTCGAGCGGCTGGAGCTGCTCGACCGCACCGTGGCCGACGGCGCCATGCACCGGCTGGCCGACGCCATGGCCGACGCCTTCTTCGAATTGCGCAAATCGGAATACAAGCTGTTTCCCGATGCGCTGCCGGTATTGCAGGCCTTGCGCGCCGAAGGCATCAGGCTGGCGCTGATCACCAATGGCGGCGCCGACATCCAGCGCCACAAGGTGACGCGCTTCGAGCTGGAGCAGTATTTCGACCACGTGCAGATCGAGGGCGAATTCGGCAAGGGCAAGCCCGAGCGCGAGGTCTATCTGCACGCGCTTTCCAAGGTTTCCTGCGAAGCCTGCGACACCTGGATGGTGGGCGACAATCTGGAATGGGACGTGTTGGCGCCCAAGCGCGAAGGTATCCACGGCATCTGGTTCGATCCGCACCAGCGCGGGCTGGCCGGCGCCATGCATACCGGCGTGCCGCACGCGGCCGCGCGCGAGGGTCGGCTGGAAGCGCAGCCCGACCGCATCATCCACACTTTGCCCGAGCTGCTGGAGCTGCCCGAGCGCGGCTGCGCGCTGCGATAGGGTTCAACCCCACCGCAGAGTGATGCCGATATCGCCGGGCACGCCGCCGGAGAAATCGACCACCTCGTATTTGATCTTGTAGCCGCGCGGCTTCAGGTGTTTTTCCCAGAACGCGTAGAATTCCTTGGGCAGGCCGTTCAGCGTCTTCTCCCAGCCCGCTTCCATGTTGTTGAGCGCCCGGCCGCGATCGCTCAACAGCGAATTGGGGAAGCGCAGCACCTGCACCTCGTAGAGCCCGTTCTGCGCCGCCCGCTCGATCAGAGCGGCGGCGCGCTTCATGCGCTCCTCATCGGAGACGCCGGACGCCTTCATCAGCTTGTCGATCAGCGCCTGCTTCTCGGCGTCCTCTTTCGCTTTGGCCTTGGCCGCGATGCTGGCCTTATCCGCCTGCACTTGCGCCAGCTGTTTCATGATGTCCTTGGCCGAGGGCAGCGGCGATTTGTTGTCGATGGCCATTGTCTGTCTCCTGTCGTTTCTATGACTTGGCGAGAGGCTGGACTTCCGCCGCATCGGCGGGAGTGTCGGTCCTGGTGACGATGAATTCGCCCGGGCTCCATTCGCGCATCAGCGCATAGAGCACGGCCAGAATCGTCGGCCCGAGGAAAATGCCGATGAAGCCCAAAGCCGTGGCGCCGCCCAGAATGCCGATCAGCACCAGCAGCAGAGGCAGCGGGCTGCCGCGCGAGACGAACAGCGGGCGGATGACGTTATCGGCGCTGCCGACCACCAGGGCGCCCCACAGGATCGTGAAGATGCCCCAGCCGATCTCATCCGACTGGAACAGCCAGATCGAGGCCGGCAGCCAAACCAGGGCCGGGCCGCCGGGAATGATGCCGAGGAAGCCGGTGATCATGCCGAGCAGGATCGGCGCCGGCACGCCCGCGATCCAGTAACCGAAAATCGCCAGCAGGGCCTGCACCAGCGACGAGCCCAGCACGCCATAGACCACGCCCTTGAGCGTGTTGTAGGCCACCAGCATCAGATGGCGCGCGCGCGGCCCCGCCACTCGATCGAGAATGTCGCGCGTGCGCTGCAAGGCCGCTTCGCCATCGCGATAGAAGAAGAAGACGCAAATGACGCTGAGCGCCAGTTGCGCGATGCCGCCGCCGATGGCGCCGACCACGCCCAGCAGCCATTGCAGCACGCCCAGCACCGCCTGGCGGGCTTCGTTGGACAGCGAACCGTCGGCCAGCAGCGCATTCCAGCGCGCCACCAGCCGCTCGCCGATCAGGGGAATTTTGCCCAGGAATTCCGGCGCCGCCAGATCGCCTTGCAAGGCCGCTCGCACGCGCTCGGTTAAATTCGCGACGTTCTCCGACAACGCGGTGCCCGCCAGCGCCACCGGGCCCAGCAGCACCACCGCCACCAGCAAGGTAACCAGCGCCGCCGCCAATGTGCGGCGGCCGCCCAGCCGGCGGCGGAACCAGACGTACACCGGCCAGGTGGTGATCGCCAGAATGACGCCCCATAGCAGCGGCGCCAGAAACGGCCGGGCGATGACGAAAGCCAGCACGCAGAGGATCGCCAGGAAGGCCATGGCGAAGGCGGTGGCGACGTAAGTGTCGCGCTGTCGGGTTGTGACTTCCATGGCGGACCTCTTTTGCAGCCTTACCCTAGGCCTCCGGCTGCCATCGCCCGTTGATTACGGTCAAGGCTGCCGTGGCGATTGCGGACGGACGCGCGGCAAATTCACTGGCTCACCATGTCGGGCAGGAAGAAATAGGTCAGGCCCAGCACCAGATAGATCGTCAGAAGCTGCACGCCCTTCAGCCAGTCCGACCGCCCGTCGCCCGCGATCTGGCCGGTGATCAGCACCGCCAGCAGCACCGACAGCACCAGCCCGGCGGGGAAGGCCATATCCATCGGCGCCGGGCCCAGGAACAGGCTGACCAGCACCAGCACGGGGGCGACGAAGATCGCCACCTGTACGCTCGACCCGATCGCAATCGACAGCGACAGGTCCATGCGATTCTTCATGGCGGCGGTGATCGCGGTGGCATGCTCGGCGGCATTGCCCAGGACAGCGACCACGAACACGCCGATGAAGACGTTGCTGAGGCCGAACTCGCGCGCCGTCGGCTGGATGGCGCCGACCAGGATCTCGCTGATCCAGGCGATGGCCACCGTGGCCAGTCCCAACACCAGGGCGGCGCGGCCGATCGACCACTTCGCATGGCCTTCTTCCTCGGGCGCGGTGTAGGAGCCGGAGAACAGCGCGGAATGGGTGAACAGGGAGAAGATCAGGAACAGCGCGTAGACGATCAGCAGGATCACCGCCAGCGAGATGCTGAGCGGGATCAGCGCTGCGGCAGCGACGTTCTCGCCCACCGCCGATTTGAATGCCGCCGGCAGGATCAGCGCGATGGCCGCCAGGGTCAGCATGGTGGCCTGCGCGCGCCCGCCTTCGGCGCTGAAGCGCTGCTCGCGATGGCGCAGGCCGCCGGCCAGCATGGCCGCACCCAGCACCAGCAGGATGTTGCCGACGATCGAGCCCACGATCGAGGCCTTGACCACGTCGTAGAGACCCGCGCGCAGGGCAGCCAGCGCGATGATCAACTCCGCCGCATTGCCGAAAGTGGCGTTGAGAAAACCGCCCGGCCCTTCGCCCAGATGCTCGGCCAGATGTTCGGTGGCGCGGCCCATCCAGCCGGCCAGCGGCAGGATGGCCACGCCCGATACCACGAAGATCAGCAAATGGCGCTCGGGCGCAAAATGCTCCAGCCCGATGGCAAGCGGCACGAAGAGCAGCAGCCATTTCATCATGTCCCTGTCCCCTTTGTGGCCGCTGCGTATTGGCGCACCGCCGCCTCGAGCGTCGGAAAGAACGAGGCCTCGCCCAGCTGCGGGAACAGGCCGAAGCGTTTCAGCTTGTCCTTCACCGGATCCTTGAGCTCGGCGAAGCACAGCCTGATCTCGCTCGCGCGCAGCATCTGGTCCAGTTCCGCCAGCATGTCGACCGCCGTGACATCGACGCTGGTCACCGGCTCGGCCGCCACCACCAGCCAGCGCACCGGCGTGGGCGAGGCCGCCACCGCATCGAGCACGCGCTCCTGGAACAACTCGGCGTTGGCGAAAAACAACGGCGCATCCCAGCGGAACAGCACCAGGCCGGGAATGAGACGCGCATCGGGATAGCGGGTGAGGTCGTGATAGCCCTCGACGCCCTCGGGATGGCCCAGCACCGCCGAATGCGGCCGCCAGCCATCCCACAGGAATTCGATTACCGCCAGCACGATGGCGATCAGGATGCCGGGGATGGCGCCGAACACCGCGACGCCGATGAAACAGACGATCGACAGCCAGAACTCCCAGCGCTGGATGCGCCAGATGCGGGCCAGGTCGGCGAACTCGAACAGGCCGATGGCCGAGGCGATCACCACTGCCGCCAGCGCCGTGCTGGGCAGGAAACGCAACAGGTCAGGCGCCGCCACCAGCAACAGCGCCACGCACAGCGCGCCGACGATGCCCGTCACCTGCGTTTTCGAGCCGGCGGCTTCGGCCACCGGCGTGCGCGAGGAAGAGGACGAGATGGGGAAGCCCTGGAACAACCCGGCCGCCAGATTGGCCGCGCCCAGCCCGACCATTTCCTGGTTGGGATTGACGTAGGTGCCAGTGCGCGCGGCATAGCTGCGCGACAGCACCGACGTATCGGCGAACGACACCAGCGCCACAGTGATCCCGCCGATCACCACCGCCGTCAGATCCTGCAGCGGCAGCCAGGGAATTTCAAACTCCGGCAAGCCCTGCGGCAGCGAACCCAGCACCGCGACGCCGGATTTTCCCGACAGGTCGAGAAGGCCGACGACCAAAGTTGCGCCGATGACGGCGATCAGGATGCCGGGCAGGGGCTTGTTGCCCTTGAGCAGGAAGATGGTCGCCAGAGTGCCGGCGCCGATGGCAAAGGCGATCCAGTTGGCCTTGCCGTCCAGCAATCCCTGAACGATGGCGATGATGTTGTGCAACGGGCCAGCGCCCTCGATCGAGAAGCCGAACAGTTTCGGCAGCTGGCTGATCAGCACCGTCAGCGCGATGCCGTTCATGTAGCCGTAGCGGATCGGCTTCGACAGCAGCT
>JAQSWP010000167.1 GCA_029266575.1 Alphaproteobacteria bacterium
CCACAGCATGAAATTGCTCAGCCGCTGCTCGCCGCTGGTGCGGATCAGCAGGTCGGGATCAGGCATATCGGCGGTCATCAAAGCGCGGGACAACGAGGTTTCGTCGATCGTTCCGGGATCGAGCCTGCCCTCGCGCGCCGCCTGCGCCAAGCGCCGCGCCGCAGCGACGATTTCGGCCCGGGCGCCATAGTTGATGGCGATGTTAACGAAGATGCGCGTATTGCCCGCGGTGCGCCGCTCGGCTTCGTCGATCAATTCGACGATATCGCGCGCCAACCCTTCGCGCTCGCCCAGCACGCGCAGGCGGGCGCCGTTGCGCTCGAGTTCCTTGATCTCGGTGCGCAGGTAATGGCGCATCAACCCCATGAGGTCGGTAACTTCCGCTTCCGGCCGCTTCCAGTTTTCGGAGGAGAACCCGAACAAGGTGAGATACTTGATGCCCAGCTCGCCCGCGCCGCGCACGGTGCGCTTGACGGCCTCGGCGCCCTGGCGATGGCCTGCCGTACGCGGCAGGCCGCGCGCCAGCGCCCAGCGGCCGTTGCCGTCCATGATGATGGCAACGTGCAACGGCGGCGCCGCGACAGCGGCTGAGGAACGGGCTGGCTCCATGTCAGACCTGGGTGATTTCCGCTTCCTTGTGCGCCAGCGCCTCGTCGACCTTCTTGATGTAGCCGTCGGTCAGCTGCTGCACCTTCTCCGATGTCTTGCGATGGTCGTCCTGCGATAGCGCGCCGTCCTTTTCCATCTTCTTCAGCATTTCCATGCCGTCGCGGCGCACGTTGCGCACGGCGACCCTGGCCTGCTCGGTGTATTTGTGGGCGATTTTCTTCAATTCGTTGCGCCGCTCCTCGTTCAAGGCCGGGATCGGCACCCGTATCAACTGTCCATCGGCCATCGGGTTCAATCCCAATCCGGATTCGCGAATGGCCTTGTCCACGTGCGACACCAGCGCCTTGTCCCAGACCTGGACCGTCAGCATGCGCGGCTCGGGCACCGAGATGTTGCCGACCTGGGTCAGCGGCATCGAACTGCCATAGGCATCGACATGGATCGGCTCCAGCAGGCTGGCGGAGGCGCGTCCGGTGCGCAGACCGGAGAATTCCTTCTTCAGCGCATCGAGCGCGCCGCCCATGCGCTTTTCCAATGCGGAGAGATCTGGGTTGGCCATGGTCAAGCCTCGTCGGTGATGATGGTGAACCGGCCCTCGCCACGCATGACTTGCGCGAAGGCGCCTGGATTATGCAGCGAAAACACCACGATCGGTATGCGGTTCTCGCGCGCCAGCGAAATCGCCGAGGCGTCCATCACCTTCAGGTCGCGCGACAGCACGTCCATGTAGGTCAGCCGGTCGTAGCGCTCGGCGCTCTTGTTCTTGCGCGGATCGTCGGAATAGACGCCGTCCACCTGCGTGCCCTTGAGCAGTGCATCGCAGCTCATCTCGGCGGCGCGCAAGGCAGCCGCCGTATCGGTGGTGAAAAATGGATTGCCGGTGCCGGCGGCGAAGATCACCACCCGCCCCTTCTCCATGTGGCGCACGGCGCGGCGGCGGATATAGGGCTCGCACACGGTGGTCATCGGAATGGCGGAGACGACGCGGGTCTGCAGGCCGATGCGCTCGAGCGTGTTCTGCACCGCCAGCGAATTGATGACGGTAGCCAGCATGCCCATGTAGTCGGCGCTGGCGCGGTCCATACCGGCCGCCGCGCCCGAAACGCCGCGATAGATGTTGCCGCCACCGATGACGATGCAGACCTGCACGCCCAGCGCATGGACGGTGCGAATCTCCTCGGCCACGACGGCCAGCATCTGGGGATCAAGGCCGTAATCCTTCTCCCCCATTAGTCCTTCGCCGGACAGTTTCAACAGGACGCGGCGAAAGACGGGAGCGGCGGACATTGATTCGTCTCTGGGCTCAGGTTGACGCGGCCGCCGGGCCGGTTTTGCCCAGCGGCGCGCTCTCGATTACGGGCGGCGCATCATACACCAAGGGGATGCGCTCGCCAGCCTGCCGGCCGTGGCCAGTCGGGGACGAAACCAGTTTTCGGGCCTCTCTAGGCCCGCAGCTGGGCCGCCACTTCGGCCGCAAAATCCTCGGATTTCTTCTCGATGCCCTCGCCCAGGGCGAAGCGGACGAAGCCAACCAGCTTGATCGGCGCGCCGATATCCTTGGCGGCGTTTTCCACAACCCTGCCGACCTTGGTTTCGCCATCGACGACGAAGACCTGCTCGGACAGCACAACTTCCTCGTAGAACTTGCGCAGCCGGCCCTCAACCATCTTGGCGATGACTTCCGGCGGCCGGCCCGAGGTCTTGGCCTGATCCTCCAGCACCGTGCGCTCGCGTGCGACCGAAGCCGGATCGAGATCGGCTGCGCTGACCGACTGCGGATTGGTGGCCGCGACATGCATGGCGATTTGCTTGCCGAGCGCGTTGAGCTTGGCGGCATCGCCGGTCGATTCCAGCGCCACCAGCACGCCGATCTTGCCGGCATTGGGCGCCACCGCGTTGTGGATGTAGCTCGCCACCACGCCCTGCGGCACGGAAAGCTGCTTCAGCCGGCGCAGCGACATGTTCTCGCCGATGGTGGCCACCATATGCGTCAGCTCTTCCTGCACGTTGCGGCCGCTGTCGGGATATTTGGCCGCCTGCAACGTCTCCAGGTCGCCTGACTGCAGCGCCAGCTTGGCCACGGTTCCAGCGTAGGCCTGGAATTGGGCATTGCGGGCGACGAAATCGGTCTCGGCATTGACCTCGACGATGGCGGCTTTGTTGCCTTCGCTGGCGACGGCAACCAGGCCTTCGGCGGCGATGCGGCCGGATTTCTTGGCGGCAGCCGACAGGCCCTTCTTGCGCAGCCAATCGACGGCCTGCTCCAGATCGCCACCCGTTTCAGTGAGCGCCTTCTTGCAGTCCATCATGCCGGCGCCCGATTTCTCGCGCAGTTCCTTGACGAGCGCCGCGGTGATCTCGGCCATGGTCATGGTCCTCTTTCGATAATGTATATGCCAAAGAAGCCCGCGCCTGACGGCAGCGGGCAGTGGCGACGCCGCTCATATTGGGAGCGGCGTCGGTGATGCAATCAGGCGCTGGCGGCTTCCGCCGGCGCTTCGGCCGCGACGTCCGGCACGGCTTCCACCGGCGGTTCGGCCTGCGCGCCCAGATCCTGGCCCGACGAACCCATCGCCTTCTGGATGCCCTCGAGCACCGAGCCGGAGATCAGCTCGAGATACAACGAGATGGCTCGGATGGCGTCGTCATTGCCCGGGATCGGGAAGGTGATGCCGTCGGGATCGGAGTTGCTGTCGAGGATCGCAACGACCGGAATGCCAAGCTTGCGGGCTTCCAGAATGGCGATGTCTTCCTTCACCGTGTCGATGACGAACAGCAGGTCGGGCACGCCGCCCATTTCCTTGATGCCGCCCATCGCCCGCTCGAGCTTGTCGCGCTCACGGGAAAGCTGCAGGGTTTCTTTTTTGGTCAGGCCGATCAGATCGCCGCCCAGCTTCTCGTCGAGCTCGCGCAGGCGCTTGATGGAGACCGAAATGGTCTGCCAGTTGGTGAGCATGCCGCCCAGCCAGCGGTGATTGACGTAGTACTGGCCGCAGCGCTTGGCCGCCTCGGCGACCAGTTCGGAAGCCTGGCTCTTGGTGCCGACGAACAGCACGCGGCCGTTCTGCGCGGCAACGTCGCGCACGGTTTCCATCGCCCGCTGCAGGAGCGGCACGGTCTTGGTCAGATCGACGATATGAACGCCATTGCGGATGCCAAAGATGAACGGCTTCATCTTGGGATTCCAACGGCGGGTGTGATGGCCGAAATGGACGCCTGCTTCCAGAAGCTGGCGCATAGTGAACGACGGCATCGTCATGATGCTTTTTCCTTTCTCCGGTTGTGCCTCCGCGGGATTGGTCTGGAAATCCAGACACCGGAACGACCGCCGGGATTTCTCCCCTTTGGTCGCAGACCCGCGTGCGAATTGGGCGTGTTTTTAAGGACTTAGGACAGCAATAGCAAGCGCTATTTACCCGGTTCGTTACATGAACACAAGCCCACAAGCTATTGTTATGCTATGATTTTTCAATGGCTACGATTCTCATCCTGCCGCCCGGCACCGCACCCGATGCCAAAAGGCTGCTGGCCACCCGCGGTATTCGCGCTTTTGGCGACGGTTTGGCCAGCCTGTTGCTGCCGGTCTATCTCAGACTGCTGGGCTATGACGCGGTCGAAATCGGCGCACTTGCTACCGCCGCGCTGCTGGGTTCGGCGGTGATCGTCTGGCTATCGGGGCTGGTGGCGCATCATCTCGGCGTTCGCCGCTTTCTGCTGATGGCGACCATCCTGCCTATCCTGACCGGCATCGGCTTCGCCACCCAGACTGAATTCTGGCCGCTGTTGTTGATCGCCATCATCGGCACGCTGACCCCCACAGCGGGCGATGTTTCGCTGTTCCTGCCGCTTGAGCAGGCGGCGCTGGCGGGTGCCGTCACGCCCAAGAGCCGCACCGCGCTCTTCGCCCGCTACAGCATCGTCGGCAGCCTGATGGCGGCGTTCGGCTCGCTGGCGATCGGCTTGCCGGAACTGCTGGTGCGCCATACGCATGTCGAGCTGGCGCAAGCGCTGCGCTGGATGTTCCTGCTCTATGCCGTACTGGGACTGATCTGCGCCGCGCTCTACGCTGGGCTGGAGAAGCCGGCGGTGGCCGTGGCTCCGCCGCGTGCGCTGGGGCCTTCGCGCGGCATCGTCTACCGGCTAACGACACTGTTCGCAGTCGATGCGTTCGGCAGCGGCTTCTTCGTGCAATCGCTGTTTGCGCTGTGGCTGCTCGACCGCTTCCAACTCGATCCCACCACGGCCGGCGCCATCTTCTTCTGGGCCGGGCTTGCCGCCGCCATCAGCTTCCTTGCCGCCTCGGCTCTGTCGGCGCGCATCGGGCTGATCAACACCATGGTGTTCACCCATATTCCGGCCAATCTCTGCCTGATCGCCCTGCCCTTTGCGCCGACGCTCGAGATCGCCATCGCGCTGATCATCGTGCGCGGATTGCTGTCGCAGATGGACGTGCCGACGCGCACGTCTTACGTCATGGCGGTGGTGACGCCGGAGGAGCGGCCGGCAGCGGCGGCTTTCACCGCCATTCCCCGCAGCCTTGCCACTGCCATCGCGCCGGTGCTGTCGGGCTGGATGCTGATGCTGAGCGGCTTCGGCTGGCCGCTGGTGATCGGCGGTGCGATCAAGATCGCTTACGACTTCGGCCTGCTGGCGCTGTTCCGGAAAGTGAAGCCGCCGGAGGAGAACTGAACCTCACGCTCACGGTGTATAGACAAATTCGAGCTTAAGCCCGTCGGGATCGGCGAAAAAGACCGCGTAATAGCCTTCGCGATATTGTGGATGGTGAGCCGGCGGATCGAGGATCGTGGCGCCGATTTCCCCCAACCTTGCATGCAGGCGATCGACGTCTTCGCGCGAGGTGGCGACCCAGGCCAGATGGTGCAGCCCGCAGGCATAGCGGTCGTGCTTCCCATCGCTTTTGGCCTGAACGATGGCGACTGAGGGACAACCATGCGACTGGTTCAAGTCCCAGTCGGTCCAGTTGTCGCCGCTTCTGCCCCGGCGATAGCCCAGGAAGCCCAGCACGGCGTCGTAAAACGGTTCGGACCGGCGAAGATCGGAAACGTTAAGATCGATGTGATGAACCCAGCCGCGCATGGCTGGGAAAACGCCTGGAGCCTCGGCGGGTTCAGATTTCCTCGACCGCCGCGACGCCGGGAAGGTCGGCCAGTTTCTGTCGTACCGACGGCGGCACGTTGAAGCCGCCGGGCAAGGCGATTTCGACGTCGTGGTCTTCCAGCTCGAGCGCCAGCGTAATGCGGCCCCTGCCCTTCAGCCCGGCAATCATCTCGTGCAGTGGTCTCACTGCCTCACGATCGTTCATCACCACGCGCAGGCCGGCTGCGGTGTTGGATAGCGCCTTGTCGAGATCTTCGATCGACTGGCCGGTCAATTTGATTTGATCGCCGTCGAGCCGCGCATCGGCGCGCACCAGCACCGCCTTGCCCGCTTGCAGCAGGTCGCGGCGCGAGGACAGCAGCTCGGAGAAGATCATCACCTCGAACGAGCCGCTCTGGTCGGAAAGCTGCACGAAGGCGAAACGGTTGCCGCGCGCGGAGGTGCGTTCCTGCCGGTCGATCACCGTGCCGGCGAGAGAAACGCGGCTCTGGCTGCCGCCATTGATGACTCCAGACAGTTCCGCTGCCTTGATGACGCCCAGCCGGCCCAAGCTCTTGCCGAAGGATTCCAGCGGATGGGAGGAAAAATAGAAGCCCATGGCTTCGAATTCGTTCTGCAGCTTTTCCATCGCGCCCCAGTCGCGCAAGGTCGGCAGCTTGGGCTTGGGCGCGGCAGCGGCATTGCCGAACAGGCTGTTCTGGTTGCTGGCGCGCTCCTCGGCCGCGGCGCCGGCCAGCTTGATCAGCATTTCGACGGACTGGAAAGTCTGCGCGCGGTTGGCATTGAGCCCATCCAGCGCCCCCGTGCGGATCAGGCTTTCCAGCATGCGCTTGTTCAGCATCTGGTTGTCGAGCCGCTGCGCCAAATCGAACACGTCTTTGTACGGCCCGTTGCGGTCGCGCTCGGCGCACAGCTCCGCCATGGCAGCGCGACCGACGTTGCGCACCGCGGCCAGCGCATAGCGGATCGCCTGCTTGCCTTCCGGCGTGGTCTCCACCGAGAACACTTCACGCGACTTGTTGATGTCCGGACCCAGCAGTGGAATGCCCTGGCGCTGCAACTCGCGGCGGAAAACCGAGAGTTTGTCGGTGTTGCCCATGTCGAGCGTCATCGAAGCGGCAAAGAATTCGACCGGGTAGTTGGCCTTCAGGTACGCCGTTTGATACGCCACCATCGCATAAGGGGCGGAGTGGCACTTGTTGAAGCCGTAGCCGGCGAATTTGTTGACGCGTTCGAAGATCAGCGCAGCCTGCGCGGGCGCCACCTTGCGCTCGACCGCGCCATCGATGAAGGCGGCGCGCTGGGCATCCATTTCCGCCTGGATCTTCTTGCCCATGGCGCGGCGCAGCAGGTCGGCGCCGCCCAGGCTATAGCCCGACAGCACCTGGGCGATCTGCATCACCTGCTCCTGATAAACCATGACGCCGAAGGTCTCTTC
>JAQSWP010000168.1 GCA_029266575.1 Alphaproteobacteria bacterium
GCCGGCAGGCAACGTCAAAGCCGTCAATGCCCGCGATCGCATCGGCAAGGGGCCATGGACCAACGCCAAGGGCCAGGTCGTCGCCAAGAGCGTCGCCGACCTGCACGGGCCCGCCAACAATCTCTCCAAGGCGACGGCGCTCGACGAGAAGGGCAATCCGATCAAGGCCCACGGCGATCAGCCTAACCAGCACGATATCCTGACCGGCTCGCAGCTCGACGGCACCGCTTTCAGCGCCGGCGCAGACATGACGTGCAACAACTGGACCTCGAGCGATCAGGGTTCCGCCATGGTCGGCCATCACGACCGCGCCGGACTGGACGATTCGGCGCCGGCTAAATCGTGGAACACCTCGCATAACAGCCGTGCCTGCAGCCAGGCGGCCTTGGTCGCCACCGGCGGCAACGGCTATTTCTACTGCTTCGCGGCCGACTGAGCTTTCAGGCCTTCAAGCGCGACCGTGCGGCTCCGGCCGCACGGTTTTTCTTTGCCGGCGGTGTCACCTCGTCGAGGGAATCGAGATTGTCGTATAGCTGGCGCAGCATGGCCTTCAGCGTTTTGGCTTCGCGCGCGCCCAGTCCGCTCAGTGCCTTCGCTTCATAGCTCAGTGCAATGGGGATCAGCCTTTCGGTGATTGTCTGCGCCGTCGCCGTGCGATGGATGGTGACGCTGCGCTGATCCTTGCCGTCGCGCCGGCGCAGCAGCAGACGCTTTCCCTGCATCTGGTCAAGCAGCCGCGAGAGGGTCGAGACGTCGATCGAAGTATGTGCAGCCAGATTGCCCACGCTCTGTCCATCGAGGTGATGCAGCGCTGCCAGCACCCGCCACATCTGCAAGCTGATGCCGTGCTGGCGCGTGACCTTGCCGAAGGCATCGGCGATCCTGGCGCCGGCGCGGTTCAGCAGGTAGGGCAGGTAGTCGTCGAGATCGAGCTTCGCCATTATTGCGCCGCCACCAGCTTCAGCCGATTACGCACCGTGTCGAAATGCGGGGCGATATCGGCCATGAAGCGCTGCATCTGTTCGCGCACCATGGCGTCGGGCTTCAGCCCGTAATTGAAGTACAGGATCACTTCGGAAATCCCCGACGCTTCGATCTGCTTCAGATCGTCGATGATCTTCTGCGTCGAGCCGACCAGCACCGATTTATTGGTCAGACTTTCCGGCTTCATGTTGCGCAGGGTCTCGACGATGGCGACGAAGTATTTGTAGGTCGGCGGCACGGTCTTGGCGTCGGACGGGAAGGCGGCGATCAGCGCGTCGTGGAAATAGCGGATCAACGCCTGGCGGCCATAGGCTTCTTCCTCCGCCGTGTCGGCGATATGGATGAAGTAGGAGCACATGGCGCGGCGCGGTGGCCGGCCATGCTTGGCCGCCTCTTCGTGGAACGTGCGCACCGCATCGCCCAGCGAGCCATAGACCATGGCGGCGGCGAAGGGCGCGAAAATGATGTTCCAGTCGTTGCGCGCAGCGAGCTCCATGCTGGGGCGGGAGAAGCAGGCGACGTAAGGCCGCAGCGGTTGCTGCATCGGCTGCGGCCGCACCTCGATGTTGTCGAACTGCCAGAACTTGCCCTTGTGCGACCACTTGCCGGGCTCGGTCCAGGCGCGCCACAGGATTTCCAGACCTTCGGCAAAGCTCTCCGATGAAGATTCGAAATCAGCCTGGAACGGCTGGTATTCCAGCCGGTCGTAGCCGCGCCCGGCGGCGAAATCGACCCGCCCGCCCGACAGCAGGTCGAGCGTCGCCCATTCCTCGGCGACATGCAGCGGATGATGCACCGGCAGCAGCACCACGGCGGGCGCCAGGCGGATGTGCTTGGTCGCGCCCGCCAGTTGCGCCAGCAGCATGTTGGGGCAGGCGTTGACGCCCAGCAGGTTGAAATGATGCTCGCCGATCCAGGCCGAGTTCATGCCGATGCGGTCGGCCAGAACCGCCTGCTGGTAGATCTCGCGCACGAAATCCTCGGCCGTGCGCTTGTTGTCGGGATAGCGATTATCAGAAAGAGTGAAATAGCCGAAATCCATCGCGCACCTCCCATTGTTTGCATTTGCAAATAATATATTTGCAAATGCAAACACTCAAAGGGGGCTTGTCTCGCGCTGCAGCGAAACCCGACCTTCTAGAGGATTTTCAGGCCGATCGGACCCATGCCGGCGATTTCCCCGCCCAGCGTCTGGCCACGCTCGGGGAAATAGGCGGCGATGATCGAACCAGTCATCACCAGCATGTCCTTGCGCAACGGCTTGCCGTCCCGCGCCAGCCGGTTGGCCAGCCAGGCCAGCACGTTGAAACAGTGTCCCATGCCGGCATTGGCCGGGGCCGAAGCCACGACCTTGCCGTTGACGGTGAGCGCCCCGGTGCCGTTCTCAAGATCGGGCTTGGCAGTCATCGGCACTTTCCGGCCGATCTGCACGCCGGCCTGCCACGAGCCGTCGACGATCAACTGCTTGGCATCGAGCCGCGAGTAATCGGCGCCGCGATCGTCGATCAGTTCGAAGGAAGTGGCCGCAGCGGCTACTGCCGGAGCCACGGACTGCGCCGTCCACGGCGCGCCGCCAGCGGGAAGATCGGCACCGAGAAAAAGCGCGATCTCGAGTTCGATGCCCAAGCGGCCGAAATCATCGCTGCGCAACTCATGCTGCGAGGCATGGACCTTGCCCGCCAGTACCGGACCGTAGATCGGTTCCGACAGCCCGGTCTGGGCGCGAATGGCGGCGGAGGTAAGACCCACTTTCCAGCCGGCGATGTCGTTGCCCGTGGCGGCAATGACGCGGGCCTGCAGGCGATAGGCGTTGTCCTCGTCCGGCGGCAGATGTTCTGCCGGCCAAGGCCGCACCACGCGTGGCTTGCGCCGCAGCTCGCCGATGAAGGCTAGAGTCTTGTCCGGATCGAAAGCGGTCATGACGCTCACCTGTGATCGATGCCGATGTGGTTTTCCTGCAGCGCCACCAGATCCATCCAGGCGCGGATGGCCGGGTAAGGCTTGAGGTCGAAGTCGACCTCGTGCGCCACATGCGTATAGGCGTAGAGCGCGATGTCGGCGATCGAATAACGCTCGCCAACGAAGAAGTCGCGCCGCTTCAGATGCGTTTCCATGACGTCGAGCGCGGCATAGCCCGCCTTGCGCTTGGCGGGCATCGCCGCCTCGATGAAAGGCGTCACCGGAATCTTGTGTTTGATCCAGTAGCGCACCGTGGCGATGTTGGGCTCGTGGCTATATTGTTCGAAGAACATCCATTGCAGCGCCTGCGCGCGGCCCAGCCGGTCGAACGGCAGATATGGCGTGCCCTCGGCGAAATAGAACAGGATGGCGTTGCTTTCAGGCAGCACTGTGCCGTCATCGAGTTCCAGGGCGGGTACGCGACCATTGGGATTCTTGGCCAGGAATTGCGGCGTGCGGGTTTCGGCCTTGTCGATATCGAGGATCACCCGCTTGTAATCGAGATCGAGATGGCTCAGCAGCAGCCTGATCTTGTAGGCGTTGCCGGAATCCGGCGAATCGTAGAGCGTCAGCATGGCAGTCTCCCACAGGGCCGCCACGTTAAGGGCGAGGCCGCGCCCGGGCAATGCCGCCTTGTCCAGGCGCTTGTCCCGATTGCATCGCCGTTCCATGATCGGCGCATGGCGTCAGACAAACAGAAGACCGGCGCATCGGCCGGCGTGAAGCGGGGGCCGCGCGTCGGCGCGGTCGCGGCGGTGATCCTGGCAGGCGGCGCGGGACGGCGGATGTTTCCGCATGCCGCGTCGGGCGGCGACAAGCCGCTGGCGCTGCTGGACGGCAAGCCGCTGCTGGCGCATGTCGTCCAATGCCTCAAGCCGCAAGTCTACGATCTCGCCATCGCCGTGCGCGGCAATTCGCGCCTGCCACCATCCGATCCGACGCTGGCCGGCATCGCCATCGTCAAGGATCCGGGCAGCGAACGCGATGGCAGCGGCATGGGACCGCTGGCCGGTTTGCTGGCGGGCATGGAATGGGCGCGCCAGGAAGCGCCCTACTGCCCGTTGCTGCTGAGCGTGCCGACCGACGTGCCGTTTCTGCCGCTTGATCTCGCCGCCCGCCTGGCGGCCCATATGCAGGCGATCGAGAGCGACGTGCTGATGGTGCGCTCGCGCGGGCAACTGCATCCTGCTGTCGCCTTGTGGTCCACCGAATTGCTGGCCGATCTGCGCCGCGCCGTGCTCGAAGAGGGCGTACGCAAGGTCGAGGATTTCGCCGATCGCCATACCAGAGGCGAATTGGTCTGGCATCGCGGCGGGCCTGATCCGTTCCTCAACGTCAACACGCCCGCCGATTTGGCGCGGGCGGAGCGGCGGCTGGCCAAGGCTTAGGGCAGATCGTCCAGCTTCACCGGCTGCAAGGATATAAGGTTGCCGTCGATCAGCAGCTTGCCGGCATTCTCGAAATTGACCGTGATGCGATTGCCGATCATCGACTGGATCTGGCCGACGCCCCAGTCCGGCCGCTCGGGATGGCGGACGTAATCGCCCGGCCGCAGCAGACTTGACGAAGCCCTGGTGTTATTTGCCATCGCGCCAGCATAACGCAGAAGTGAGGCGTATTGAGCGCGGCGTTTTCCTATGGTTCGCCCGTCGTGCAACCAATGGAGTGCGAAATGAAGACCACCACCCTGATGATCGCGGCCGCGGTGGCTGCCGCAGCCACCTCGCCGCTGACCGCCCAGGCGCAGAACAACACCGAGAAGTGCTATGGCGTGGTCAAGGCCGGCAAGAACGATTGCCAGACCGCGACCTCGTCCTGCTCGGGCACCTCGAAAAAGGACGCGCAAAAGGACGCCTGGATCGCCGTGCCGAAGGGCACCTGCGAGAAGATCGTCGGCGCCAGCCTGACGGCCGGCAAATAGAACGCATATGGCGGGCGATCTGCCATCGCGCGCCGGCATCGGCCTGCGGACGGCGCATTTGCGGCAGATCGCTGCCGCGCCGCCGTCCGCCGGTTTTCTCGAAATTCACGCCGAGAACTATATGGGCGACAGCCCAGCCGTGGCGCTGCTGGAACGCATCCGGCGCGACAATGAATTGAGCGTGCATGGCGTCGGCCTGTCGTTGGGCAGTGCCGAGGGGCTCGATCAGCGTCATCTGCGGCGGCTGAAGGCCGTCGCCGACCGCTTCCAGCCGTTTCTACTGTCGGAGCATTTGTCCTGGAGCATTGTCGGCGGCACTTATCTGAACGATCTGCTGCCACTGCCTTATACCGAAGAGGCGCTGGCGCTGGTGGCGCGCAACATTACGCAGGCGCAAGAGACGTTGGGACGGCGCCTGCTGATCGAAAATCCCTCGCGTTATCTGCGTTTCGCCGCTTCCGTCATTCCCGAGGAGGAATTTCTTACCGAACTGGTGCGCCGCACCGGCTGCGGCCTGCTGTGCGACCTCAACAATCTGTTTGTCTCCTGCCACAACACCGCAGGCGACCCTTTGCGCTGGCTCGACGATATTCCGGCCGAAGCGGTGGACGAATTTCATGTCGCGGGCCACGCCGTCAATGAGGCCGACGGGCGAACCATGCTGATCGACGATCATGGCTCGCACGTGCATGCCGCCGTGTGGCGTCTGCTGGCGGAAGCCGTCGCCCGCATCGGCAGGCGCCCGGTGCTGGTGGAATGGGACACGGATGTTCCGGAGCTCGCCGTGCTGCTGGCGGAAGCGGCGCAGGCCGACGCGGTGCTGGCGCGCTCGCAGGGGCACCGCCATGTTGCTTGAGCTGCAGCAGGACTTCCGCCGCCATTTGCTCCGCGAGCAGGCGGTATCTCTTTCCAACGCCGTGCTGGCGGACGGCCTGTCGGCCCAAGCGCGGCTGCAGGTCTATCGCAATCATGTGACGCTTTCCCTGCGCGAGGCGCTGCGCACCACGTTCCCCGTCACCCAGCGTCTGGTCGGCGAAGAATTCTTTGCCGGCATGGCTCGGCAATTCATTGCCGCCCATCCGCCGCTTTCGCCCTGTCTGTCGGAATTCGGCGGCGCTTTTCCAGACTTCATCGCTGCGTTCCCTCCCGCCGCCATGCTGCCCTACCTGCCGGATGTGGCGCGCTTGGAATGGGCGCTGAACGAGGCGTGGCACAGCGGCATCGAACCGGCGCTTGAGGCGGCAAGCCTGGCGGTGACCGATCCAGAGGCCGCGGCGGCCTCTACTCTCGAGTTGCAGCCTTCGCTGCGCCTCCTGACGTCCGCCTGGCCCGTCGAAATGATCTGGCGCGCCAATCAGTCCGGCCAAGATGGATCCGGGATCGATCTCGCAGCCGGCGGCTGCGACCTTCTGATATGGCGGGAAGGGGATGATGCCGTCTTCCGGTCCGTTGCTCCGGAGGCTGCCGCCATGGTTCGCGGCCTTCAGGCCGATGGGGTTTTGCACTCAGCCTTTGCTCTTGCCGGCGCCGCCGAGGCGCTGGGCTTGCTTTTGGCCAACGGACTGATCGTCGGCCGCCGGGCCGTGGCGCCCGCCTAAGCCTTTATAAGATTGGGTTTTTCCCCCTTTGGCTGGACGCCCAAACAGCCGCTGGACTTTCCCTGCGCGACCTTGTAGCTACCTGCCGCACAAAAGGGGGTGGGATGCCCGCCCCGGTTCGTAGAGTTGGGAGCCCGCATGCGCGTCACTCTGCCGGAAGGTTACCGTCCGTCCGAGACCGAGCCCTTCATGAACCCCATGATGCAGGAGTATTTTCGCCAGAAGCTCCTGCGGTGGAAAGAAGAGCTGCTGAACGAATCCAACCAGACCCTGCAGAGCCTGCAGGAGGAATCTCTGGCCCAGCCCGATCTCGCCGACCGCGCTTCGGCCGAAACCGACCGCTCGATCGAGCTGCGCACCCGCGACCGCTTCCGCAAGCTGATCGCCAAGATCGATTCGGCGATGAAGCGTATCGACGAGGGCACCTACGGCTACTGCGAGGAAACCGACGAGCCGATTCCGCTGAAGCGGCTGGAGGCCCGTCCGACCGCGACCCTGAGCGTCGAAGCCCAGGAGCGCCACGAGCGCCTGGAACGCACCAAGCGCGACGAGTAATCGAAACGCAATCCTGCATACCATTGCATTAAAAGCCCGGTAATTCGGCCCCGAAATTCCGGCGCGAAACCCGTTGTGGCCGTCAT
>JAQSWP010000169.1 GCA_029266575.1 Alphaproteobacteria bacterium
CTGCGGCGAAATTGATCCGCCCATCTAGTCCTTTGCGGCCGCTCTTTTCAAAAGCGGGCCAAGCTGTTACCTAGTTTGTCATGCAGCAGCCGCTTCGCATCGCGCCTTCGATCCTGTCGGCTGATTTCGCCCGGCTGGGCGAGGAAATTCGCGCCGTCGATGCAGCCGGCGCCGATTACATCCATATCGACGTGATGGACGGGCATTTCGTGCCCAATCTCACTATCGGGCCGCTGGTGGTGAAGGCGTTGCGCGCCCACAGCGCCAAGCCGTTCGACGTGCATCTGATGATCGCGCCGGTCGATCCCTATATCGCCGAATTCGCCAAGGCGGGTGCCGACATCATCACCGTGCATCCCGAATCGGGACCGCATCTGCATCGCACCATCCAGCTCATCAAGTCGCTGGGCAAGAAGGCTGGTGTCTCGCTCAATCCCGGCACGCCAGTGGCAGCGGTCGAGACCGTGCTGCCTGAAATCGATCTGGTGCTGGTGATGTCGGTCAATCCCGGCTTCGGTGGTCAGGCGTTCATCACCGGCCAGCTCGAGAAGATCAAGGAATTGCGCAAGCGCATCGACGCCACCGGCAAGAAGATCGATCTCGAAGTCGATGGCGGCATCACGGCCGAGACGGCGAAAGCGGCACGCGCCGCCGGCGCCGACGTGCTGGTCGCTGGCACCGCGGTGTTCGCCGGCGGCCAGTACAAGTCCAACATCTCAGCCTTGCGAGGGAGCTGAGCATGGCGGATCGTCCCGCCGATGCGGGCGGCTCGCTGAAATCGCTCTGGTACGCCTCCCCGCTCTACAAGCTCGCGCTGGCCGGCAAGGTGCCGCAGGCCTTCGTTGCCGTGCCGCCCGATCCGTGGCCGGGCGACGGTCTGCGCGGCAACGCCATGCTGGCGGGCGAGTTCGCCGCCGCCGGGCGCACGCGCGGCATCGATGGCGACCCCTGGCAGCAGGATGGCGCGCCGGTCGACTGGCTGGCCGAACTGCACGGCTTCGGGTGGCTGCGCGACATCAAGGAAGTGGGCGGCGAGGAGCCGGCGCGGTTCGCCGCCGCCATGGTCGATGGCTGGATGGCGGCCAACACCAAGGTCTCGGGCGTCGCCTGGCGCGCCGACGTGCTGGCAAGCCGGGTGATCGCCTGGATCGCCAACAGCGCCATGATCTTCCGTGGCGCCGACCGTACCTTTATCGAACGCTTCTTCCGCTCGCTGGCCATGCAGCGCAAGCACCTGATGCGGCTGGTGCCGGGCGATCTGGCGGGTGCGGCCTTGCTGCGCGGCATCAAGGGCCTGGTGTACGCGCATCTGGCGCTGGCCGAGCGCGATGGGCCGCTGCAGGGCGCGCTGCAACTGCTGACGCGCGAGATCTCGCGCCAGGTGATGCCCGATGGCGGCCAGTGCGAACGCAGCCCGGCGGTGCAGGTGTCGCTGCTGCGCGATCTGATCGACATTCGCGGCGCGCTGCTGGCGGCGCACAAGGAAATCCCCACTGCCGTGCAATCGGCGATCGACCGGATGGCGCCGATGGTGCGCTTCTTCCGCCATGGCGACGGCGGGCTGGCGCTGTTCAACGATACCGACGAGGGCGATGCGTCCGCCATCGACCTGTTGCTGGCACGCTCGGGCGCCTCGGGCAAGCCGCTGACCCATGCGCCGCATAGCGGCTTCCAGCGCCTGAGCGCCGGCGGCTCGCTGGTGCTGTTCGATGCCGGTGCGCCGCCTCCCAAACCCAACGATGCGCACGCCCATGCCGGTACGCTGAGTTTCGAATTCAGCGTCGGCAAGGAGCGCATGATCGTCAATTGCGGCGCCCTGCCGGGGGCCGACGATGCCTGGCGTCGCGCGCAGCGCACCACGGCGGCGCATTCCACCGCGGTGATCGACGACACCAACTCGGCCGAGCTATGCGACGACGGCAGTCTGGGGGCGCGGCCCGAGAAAGTCGGCTCGCAGCGCAACGAGGCCGATGGCGCCATCTGGGTCGAGGCGCAGCAGGATGGCTACCTGCGCAATTTCGGCGTCATCCACAAACGCCGGCTCTATCTCGCCGCCGCCGGCAACGATCTGCGCGGCGAGGATGCCTTCGTCGGCGAAGGCGGCAAGCGGGTGAAGGGCGGCGGCAAGCCGTTCGCCATCCGCTTCCATCTGCATCCCGACACCAAGGTGTCGCTGGTGCAGAACGGCGCCTCGGCGCTGATCGTGCTCGGCAACGGCCAAGGCTGGCGCTTCCGCGCCTCCGGCGCCGCACTCGTCTTAGGCGACAGCATCTATCTCGGCATTGGCGGCCAGATGAAGCGCATCGAGCAGATCGTGCTCACCGGCACCCTGCAGCCGGATGGGGCGATCGTGAAATGGGGTTTGACGCGGGTTTAGGCTTTTGCCTGCAACGCTGAGACGATGTCGGTCTGCGCGAAGTCGAGACCTTTATAGAGAAGGCCAGCATCCAATTCCTTCGCAAGCGCATAACAGCAGCAATCACCGAAATTGAGCGCGGCGCGATGACGTCGGCGGCCATAGCGCAACCAAGCGCTGCGGGCGATGCGCATATGTTCAATGGTGAAAGGCACAACCTCAATGTTTGAATCGGCGATCAGCTTGTCGACGGCTCGCTGTCCCCAGCCCGGCACCCGCGCTTCCATCACCATGGCTGCCTCAAGCGTCGTCACAGTGGAAATATAAACGTCCCGCGCCTCGCTGATTACATCGAGGAAAAGAGCGCCTTCAGATTCTTTCTCTAGAATGGCGACGACTGCCGACGCATCGACGACGATCATTTGAACAAGCCATTTTCGTCGTAGCCCAAAATCTCATCTTCGGTCTGGCTATGATCCCTGGCGAATTTCTGACCTTCCTCGACAAGCGCGCGCAATTTTGCGCGGCGTCGTTCCACTTCCGCCGAACGGTGCGGCTGGCTACGATCCAGTCGTTCCTCAAGTGCGCGTGTTATGGCCTCAGTAATGGTTTCGCCATGCTTGCGCGCGACCTGCCGGGCCAGCTTTTCAGTGCGAGGATTTTTGATGCTTAATGGCATATATAAATTCTATCCTGTTAGTATATAAAGTATATAGTACGATGTGGCGATCATGCAAGATCGAATGAATTAGTGGAATAGATTAAGGTATTGTTCCTCATCATGATTTCCCTCGCCGATATCCAAGCCGCCGCCGCCGCCATCAAGGGCGCGGTCGAGCGCACACCTTGTCTGGCCTCGCGCACGCTGTCGCAACTCACGGGCGCCGATGTGCGGGTGAAGTTCGAGAATTTGCAGTTCACCGCTTCGTTCAAGGAACGCGGCGCGCTGAACAAGCTGCTCAATCTGACGGCGGAGGAGAGAAAGCGCGGCGTCATCGCCATGTCGGCCGGCAATCATGCCCAGGGCGTGGCCTATCACGCCGGCCGGCTGGGCATTCCCGCCACCATCGTCATGCCGGCCTTCACACCGTTCGTGAAGGTGCGCCATACGCGCGACTTCGGCGCCAACGTGGTGCTGCAGGGCGAGACGCTCGCGGAAGCGGCGGCGCATGCGCGCACACTCGCCGAAGAGAAAAAGTTCGTCTTCGTGCATCCCTATGACGATCCCTTTGTCATGGCGGGCCAGGGCACCGTTGCGCTCGAAATGTTGCAGGACATGCCGGATCTGGAGATGCTGGTGATCCCGGTGGGCGGCGGCGGGTTGATCGCGGGCAACGCGGTGGCGGCCAAGGCGATCAAGCCCACGATCTCGGTGATCGGCGTCGAGGCGGCGGGCTACGCGGCCTTGTACCAGACCCTGCACGGCCAGCCGGTCAATGTTGGCGGCGATACCATCGCCGAGGGCATCGCCGTGCGCGATATCGGGTCGGGCCCGCTGGCGGTGTGCAAATCGCTGGTCGACGAGGTGCTGCTGGTCGAGGAGACGGCCATCGAACGCGCCGTGGCGCTGTTCCTCGAGATCGAGAAGACGGTGGCGGAAGGCGCGGGTGCGGCCGGGCTGGCGGCGATGCTGACGCATCCGGAAAAATTCCGCGGCAGGAAGGTCGGGCTGGTGGTGTGCGGCGGCAATATCGACACCCGCCTGCTGGCCTCGATCCTGATGCGCAATCTGGTGCGCGACGGGCGCATCGTGCGCCTGCGCGTCAAGATACCGGACCGGCCGGGCATGCTGGCCAAGGTCACCAACGTGATCGGCGCCGCCGGCGGCAACATCATGGAAGTCTCGCACCAGCGCCTGTTCGGCCATGTCGAGGCCAAGTCGACCGATCTCGACGTGGTGATGGAAACCCGCGACCGCGCCCATGTCGACGACGTCATCGCCAAACTCACTGCAGCCGGCTTCAAGACCAAGCTGCTGGATACGGGGTTGATGGAGTAGGGCAGGGCTCGCTCTCTCCCATGATGCCCTTCTCCCGCTTGCGGGAGAAGGTGGGCGAAGCCTGGATGAGGGTGTTGTCTCATCACGGCGGACGCCTGCTCGTGTGAGACTCAGCACACCCTCATCCGCCCTTCGGGCACCATCTCCCGCAGGCGGGAGAAGGGCGTGATTAGTGTGATAAACCCGCTTCGGACCAAGTGCATAGCGGCCTTTCCACAGGCTTGGTTGCCCCTTGCGGCAGCATCTTCTATACCCGGCGCGCCTGACTTTTCCTGCCCGGAGTAGCCATGTCCGCGCCTGCCGCCAAACCCTTTCCCGCTCCTGACCTGGCCCCGATCAAGCGGGCGCTGATCTCGGTGTCCGACAAGACCGGGCTGGTCGAATTCGGCCGCTTCCTGGCGGCGCAGGGCGTCGAAATCCTCTCCACCGGCGGCTCGGCGGCGGCGTTGCGGCAGGCCGGCGTGAAAGTGAAGGAAGTCTCCGATCATACCGGCTTTCCCGAGATCATGGATGGGCGGGTGAAGACGCTGCACCCGACGGTGCATGGCGGCATCCTGGCGCGTCGTTCCGATCCCGATCACGCCAAGGCGATGGGCGAGCACAAGATCGGCGGCATCGATCTGGTGGCGGTCAATCTCTATCCGTTCGAGGCCACGGTGGCCAAGGGCGCATCTTTCGCCGATTGCGTGGAGAACATCGACATCGGCGGGCCGGCGATGATCCGGGCGGCGGCCAAGAACCACGATTTCGTCACGGTGGTGGTCGATCCCGCCGATTACCAGGCGGTGATCGAGGCGATGAGCGTCAGCAAGGGCGCGACCACCTTGGCCTTGCGCAAGCAGCTGGCGGCGCGCGCTTATGCCCGCACCGGCGCTTACGACACGGCGATCGCGCAGTGGTTCGGCCAGCAGAAGGACGAAGTGTTCCCGCCCTCGCTTTCCCTGCGTGGCGCGCTGAAGCAGACCTTGCGTTACGGCGAGAACCCGCATCAGCAGGCGGCGTTCTATGGCGATGGCTCCAACCGCCCGGGCGTCGCCACCGCGCGCCAGGTGCAAGGCAAGGAGCTTTCTTACAATAACATCAACGATACCGACGCCGCTTTCGAATGCGTCGCCGAGTTCGACCGGCCGGCGGTCGCCATCATCAAGCACGCCAATCCTTGCGGGGTGGCGGTCGGCAATTCGATTCTCGAAGCCTACAAAAAGGCGCTGGCCTGCGATCCCGTATCGGCTTATGGCGGCATCGTCGCCGTCAACCGCAAGCTCGATGCGGCGACGGCGGACGAGATCGCCAAGCTGTTCGTCGAAGTGGCGATCGCGCCCGAAGCCGAGGACGAAGCGCTGCAACTCTTCGCGCGCAAGAAGGCGGCGCGCATGCTGCTGACCGGCGGCATGCCCGATCCCTCGGCAGCGGGACTGACGATGCGCTCCGTCGCCGGCGGCTATCTGGTGCAGACGCGCGACAATGGCCGCGTCAACGAGGCCGAATTGAAAGTCGTCACCAAGCGCCAGCCGACGGCGCAGGAATTGGCCGACATGATCTTCGCCTTCCGCGTCGCCAAGCACGTAAAATCCAATGCCATCGTCTATGCCAAGGACGGCGCCACGGTCGGTATCGGCGCCGGGCAGATGAGCCGGGTCGATTCCTCGCGCATCGCGGCATGGAAAGCGAAAGAGGCAGGCGAGGCGGCCAAGCTCAAGCAAAGCCCGGCCATCGGGTCGGTGGTGGCGTCGGACGCCTTCTTCCCCTTCGCCGACGGGTTATTGGCGGCGGCGGAAGCGGGCGTCACGGCGGTGATCCAGCCCGGCGGCTCGATGCGCGACCAGGAAGTGATCGACGCTGCCGACAAGGCCGGTCTCGCCATGGTGTTCACCGGGATGCGTCATTTCCGACATTAGAGTGAGTTTGCTTTACATTCGCGAGCGGCCCGGATCGCGGATGGCAATGGCGCTGCCATTCATCGTGCAGTGTCAGCGCTGTGCGAAATTCAAGTAAATCCGTACGATTTTGAGACCGTGCCCGCCAGCCGCATAGTGTTCGGCCGGTGAGACAAAGCGTACCATGTCGCTTGCCGGGCTAAAGCTATACAGCCATAGATGTCATTGGGGGCGGTTGGACTTCCAGGCGGGAGATCCGATCGCGGGAGTGAACGCGACATGGTTGCGACGCTGTCTGTCAACGAACGCCAGATCGCACTGATCATTTCGATCGTGCTTGGCGCGGCCGGCCTGGCTCTGGCGGCCGCGGGCCACGAAGACGCCGCCCTGCAAACCCATGGTTTCATCATTCTGCTGTCGGGCGTGGCCTGCGCCTTTGCCGTCATGCGCGGCTACTACGAACCCGAGCCGAGCCGCGAGCGGCTGTCGCAATATTACGACGAGCCGACCAAGGCCGGCATCGTGCTGGCGATGGTCTGGGCGGTGATCGGCATGTTCGTCGGCGTCTGGGTGTCGGCGCTGCTCGCCTGGCCCGAACTGACTTTCGTCGACGAGGCCTGGGCCAGCTTCGGACGGCTGCGGCCGGTGCACACCAGCGGCGTCATCTTCGGATTTGGCGGCAATGCGCTGATCGCCACCTCTCTGCACGTCCTGCAGCGCACCACCCGCGCGCGGCTGCCCGATCAGCTCAGCCCGTGGTTCGTGCTGCTGGGCTACAATCTGTTCTGCCTGATCGCCGCCAGCGGCTACCTGATGGGCATCACCCAATCCAAGGAATACGCCGAGCCGGAATGGTA
>JAQSWP010000170.1 GCA_029266575.1 Alphaproteobacteria bacterium
GCTGCGCGTTCTTCCACAGCGCGCCTTCCATGGCCTCGGTCGTCAGCGGCAGCTTGCGGAAATATTCGAGACTGGTGCCCAGCGGGCGGACCGGGTAGGCGCTGCCATAGAGCAGACGGTCGGACATGAAGCGATTGGCCGACAGCACGTATTCGTCCGTGCCCGGTGCGCCCGTATTCAGGTAGCAATCGGGCAGCATGTAGACGTTGGGGCATTCATAGGCCAGCGAGCAGACATGCGCCGTCCACGGCCAGGCGGCATGGGTAACGACCAGCGGCGTATTGGGGAACGCCTTGGCGATCGGCTTCAGCCGGTCGGGATGGGAATAGCTCGAATCGGGACCCATCAGCTGGCTGGCGGTCAGCGCCAGGATGAGGTTGTCGGCGGCGGCGGCTTCGTACAGCCCCATCAGATTGGGATGATCCTGATGCAGCCCGACCCAGCCATTGTCGAAAGCGACGCCGACGAAACCCATCTTGCGCGCGTCGCGGATGGTCTGCTTGGCGTCGCGCAGATTGGTGCCGTTGACGCCGGCCATGCCGATATAGCGGCCTTTGCTGTTGGCGCAGAACTCGGCGATTTCCTCGTTGCTCGAAGTGCCGTAGGCCGGGCCGGCATCGCGGCCCATGATGACGCCGTGGGTGATGCCGGCAGCGTCCATTTCCTGGGTGAACAGCTCCACCGAGTGTTCGCGGGCGGAGCGCGATTCACCGCGATTCCTTCTCAGCACCGCGAAGTTGCGCTGGTCGGCCTTGACCGCCTCCTCGGTATGGGAAGCGTAGATGATGTGGTCCTTGAAGCTTTTCAGCGGCGGACGAACGCGGAAATCGATAACCATTTTACTCATTGCAGTCTCCATTGGCGGGCGCGATGCCCATTCGCGTTTGCAGGTGTTCGACTAGACGACGTAAAGCGCCTTCTCGATCGGGATCGGCGCCTTGAGCAGATCGTTTTCGACCAGGAATTTGTTGGCGGACGCGATGATTGCTGGCGTTAATTCCGGCCCCATCGTCTCGAGCACGTCGGGGATAGCCTTGCGCAGCACGGACTTGGCGGTGGGCGCAATTTCTTCGGCGATCGCCAGGACTGCCTCGCGGTTCTCCAGCTTGTGCATGAAGGCGTGCGCTTCGCGCAGCGCCGTCGCCAGCGCCTTCACCATCTCAGGCGACTTTTCGATAACGTCGCCGCGCGTGGCCCAGCAATTGGTGCACCAGTCCTTCCACAACGACTCCGGACCATTGCCCTTCCACAAATCCATTATGATCCGACCGTGCCCGGCATCGGTTGTAAGCGACGTCACCGGTTCGGAGGTCAGGTAGGCCTGCACCAGGTTCTGCTGCAGCGCTGCGATGACGGTGGCGCCGGCGCCGACGGAAATGAACGAAACGTCGCGCTCGGGATCCATGCCGGCGCCCTTGAGCAGATAGCGCCACACCAGTTCCTGCACCGAGCCGCGGCCGGTGACGCCGATGTTGAGGCCCTTGAGGTCCTTCATCAGCGCCGGATAGCCCTTGCCCTCGTTCGGCGTCGGCGTCGCCTTGGTGACCATCACACTGAAGATCGTCTTGTTGTAGTTGTTCAGGAACATCTTGACGTCCTGACCCTTCTCGACGGTCTGCAGATGCAGCTGCGGCGGGTTGACGACGAAATCCAGCGACCGGCTGACCAGCGCAGACTGGATCGCCGCACCGTTGTTGATCGTCACCAGTTCCGGCGCAATCGAATTGCGGGCGAACATGCCCTGCTTCATCGCCACCATGATCGGCAGGCTGGTGAAGGTAGGGAAATACGACATCCGCGCCACCATCGGCTTGCGCGTGGCCTGACCAAAGGCAGGCAGCGGCAACAGCAAGGCGCCGGCGGCAGCGCTTCGTTTCAGCAGCGAACGTCTCGATATCTTCACGGCGATTTCCTCCTGTTGTTGATTTTGCGAACACAATCGATTGGTGGCTGGGCGAGCCCGCGCTCCTTCGGCTTAAGGCTCTTGCCAGCGCAGCAGCCGGCGCTCCAGCGCACTGGCCGCCAGAGCCAGCGACATGGAAATCACCGCCAGCACGATCAGCATCGCGAACACGCCGCTGACCTGGAATGTGCCGGCGAAATAGGCGATCTGCTGGCCCATGCCGCGCTCGGCCCCGATCAGCTCGGCGCCAACCGCGCCTAGCAGCGAATACTGGATGCCAAGGCGCAGGCCGGCGAAAATCGGCGGCACGCAAGACGGCATGATGACTTTGATAAATTGCTGCCGCGGCGTGGCCCCCAGCAGGCGCGAGGCGATCAGCAGATCGGAATCGACGCTGCGCACGCCCGCGCGCGTGTTGATCACCAGGATGAAGTAGACCAGCGAGATGGAGACGGCGATCTTCGACGCCGGCCCCAGTCCCAGCCACAGGATGAAGATCGGCGCCAGCGCGATTCTGGGCAGCGCGTTCAGCGCCAGCAGGAAGGGATCGAGCACGCGTTCGGCGAGCGGAAATCGCGCCAGCAGGAAGCCGGTGAGAATGCCGCCGGTGCTGCCGAAGAACAGGCCGGCCAAAGCCTCGGCCAGCGTCACCCGCGCATGCAGCCAGATCAGGCCCGATTCAAGCCCCTTGACCAGGTAGCTGCCGATTTCGGCCGGCCGGCCGATGAAGAAGGGATCGACCCAGCCGAAACGGATCGCCGCTTCCCACAGGCCAATTATGGATCCCAGCAGCGCCAGGCGACAGGCCCAGACGATGAGTTCGGTTCGCATTTTGCCGTTGCCGCGCGGACGGGCGGCGGCGGGGGCAGCTGCGGGGGCGTCGTTAGCTTGCGACACGGACAGCCTCCTCCGGCGCCAGGAATTCGTCGCGCAGCGAACTCCACAGCTGGTCGTAGAGTTCGAGAAAGCGCTTCTCCAGCCGGATGTTCACGAGATCGCGCGGGCGCGGCAGGTCGATGGGGACATCGGTCTTGAACCGGCCCGGCCGGCGGCTGAAGACGATGACGCGGTCGGCCAGCGCCAGCGCCTCGTTGAGATCGTGAGTGACGAAGATCACCGTCTGGCGGCTCTTCTCCCAGATGCGGATGAATTCCTGCTGCACCAGCAACTTGGTCTGCGCGTCGAGCGCGGCGAAGGGTTCGTCGAGCAGGAGCAGGCTGGGATCGAACGCCAGCGTGCGCGCCAGACCAACGCGCTGGCGCATGCCCTGCGACAGCTGGGAGGGAAACGACTCCTCGAACCCCGTTAACCCGACCAGCGACAGCAGCCGCTGGGCCTCCGCCGAGCGCTCGCTGCGGTCGACGCCGCGGAATTCCAGCGGCAGCTCTACATTGGCGCGCGCCGTGCGCCAGGGCAGCAGCGCCGGGCGGGCGAACATGTAGCCGGTGCTGCGCCTGGGGCCGGTGACGGCAGTACCATCGAGGTCGCACCGGCCTTCGGTCGCCTGGATGAGCCCGGCGATTATGTTAAGCAGTGTGGTCTTGCCGCAGCCCGAGGGGCCGATGAAGGCCACGAACTGGCCGCGCGGCACCTGCAGATCGATGCGATCGAGCGCCAGCACGGGCGCCTGCTGGTTACGGCTGACGAAGGTCTGGCTCAGCGCCCGCACGTCGATCGACAGATTGCTTCCCGCTTGCGGCATGAACCCTCTCAAACAAGTTTCGGCTGCGTGGCCCGCCTTGCGGCGCGGTCACTCCTTTGCTTCTTCGTTCTCTGCAACACGGGTTGGGGTTAGCAACCGTCGGCGTTTCCATTTTGTATTTATGTCGACATTACGAATGTAACCGGCGACGCTTTGCAAGCGGATTTTTGTCGACATTATTTAAAGCCTGGGAAATTTTGCCGGGCGGAAACGGTGGAGAGATATTCCGCAGGCGGCGTCAATCCCGCCCTCGCATTGACGCAAGGGGGTGCGCTCACTAGATTCGCATCCCACGGGAAAAAGCGGAAAAATGCAGCGGATTCTGTCGCAAATGGGCGGGTTGGCCAAAGGCGGCGCGCAGGCGTCGACCGAAAGGCTGATCGTCGAGCTCAACGAGCGCAGCCGGGAAATCTTCCGCCGCGTGGTCGAATCCTATCTCGAGACCGGCGAGCCGGTCGGCTCACGCGCCATCGCCCGCCGCCTGAGCGAGAACCTTTCGCCGGCCACCATCCGCAACGTAATGTCCGACCTGCAGGATCTCGGCCTGCTGTTCGCTCCGCATACCTCGGCGGGACGGCTGCCGACCGATGTGGGCTTGCGGCTGTTCGTCAACGGACTGCTGGAAGTGGGGCATCTGAGTGGCGACGAGCGGGCGGCGATCGATGCCCGCTGCGCCTCGATCGGCCGCTCGGTGGGCGACGTGCTGGAACAGGCCACCGGCATGCTGGCCGGCCTGTCGCGCGCGGCCGGCATCGTGGTCGCGCCCAAGAGCGAACGGCCGTTGAAGCACATCGAATTCGTCAATCTGGGGCCGGGCCGGGCGCTGGTGGTGATGGTCAATTCCGCCGGCGTGGTCGAGAACCGCATCATCGAGGTGCCGCTGGGCGTACCGCCCTCCTCGCTGGTCGAGGCCACCAACTATCTCAATTCGCGCCTGTCCGGCAGGACGCTGGAAGAGGCGCGCGAGACCATCCTGACCGAACTGAAGGAACAGCGCGCCACGCTCGACAGCCTGACCCGGCGCGTGGTCGAGCTCGGCCTGGCGACCTGGGCGGGCGATGCCTCCTCCTCGCTGATCGTGCGCGGCCAGAGCCGGCTGCTGGAAGACGTTACCGCGCTCGAGGATCTGGAGGCCATCCGCACCCTGTTCGAGGCGCTGGAGCGGGGCGAGACCTTCATGAAGCTGCTGGACCTTGCCAACCGGGCCGAGGGTGTCCAGATATTCATCGGCGCCGACAACCCCTTGTTCGGCAACGCCGGGTGTTCGGTGGTCGTGGCCCCGTTCACCGACGGCCGCGACAAGATCGTCGGCGCCATCGGCGTGGTCGGCCCCACCCGGCTGAACTATGCCCGCATCATCCCGTTGGTCGATTACACGGCCAAGGTCATCGGCCGCATCGTCGGCTGAGCCAGCAAGACAGTACCGCGTTGAAAGGTTGCGCCATGTCGCAAGACGATAAGGATTGGTCCAAGGACGGCACCCCGCTGGAGGCCGATTTTCGCCGCGAGTTCGATCCCGACGGCGATGACGGCACGCTCGACATCCCGCATGCGCCGCCGGGCGAACGCGGCCAGAGCGCCGAGCAGCAACGCATCGCCGAGCTGGAAGCGCAGGTCGGCGAACAGCGCGACCAGGCGTTGCGGGCGCTGGCCGAAGCGGAGAACGTGCGCAAGCGCATGCAGCGGGAGATGGAAGATTCGGTCAAGTTCGCGGCGACCAAATTCGCCCGCGACGTGTTATCGGTCGCCGACAATCTCGGCCGCGCCTTGCAGGCCTTGCCGGCCGAGCGCGACAATCTCGATCCGGCGATCAAGAGCGTGATTGAAGGCATCGAAGCCACCGAGCGCGAGCTGCTGGCGATTTTCGAGCGCAACGGCATCAAGAAGATCGATCCGCTGGGCGAGCCGTTCAATCCCGAATACCACCAGGCGGTGATGGAAGTGCCGACCAGCGAGCATCCGCCGGGCACGGTGGCGCTGGTGATGATGCCGGGCTATCTGCTCAAGGAGCGCCTGTTGCGCCCGGCGATGGTGGGGGTTGCAAAGGCGGGGTAAGAGTCCGTCTCGGCCCGCGCTAGGCTGGATCCGGGAGAACCAGCCATGCTCACGCTCTATTACGCACCCAACACCTGCTCGCTCGCCACCCATATCGCGCTGATCGATGCCGGCGCGCCGTATGAGCTCAAACGCTTGAGCTTTGCCGCCGAAGACCAGCGCAAACCCGATTACATCAGGCTCAATCCCAAGGCGCGGGTACCGACGCTGGTCACCGAACACGGCGTGCTGACGGAAACGCCGGCGCTGTTGGCCTATGTCGCGCAGCGTTTCCCGGCCGCGAAACTGGCGCCGCTCGACGATGCCTTCGCCTTGGCCCAGATTCAGGCGTTCAATTCCTATCTCTGCTCCAGCCTGCATGTCGCCCACGCGCACCGCATGCGCGGCTATCGCTGGGCCGACGAGCCCGAGGCCATTGCCGCCATGCAGCGCAAGGTGCCGCACTCGGTGACGCAGGGTTTCGAGCTGATCGAGCGCGACCTCGCCGGACCGTGGGTGATGGGCGAGCGCTACACGATCTGCGACCCCTATCTCTTCACTTTGGCGCAATGGCTGGAAGCCGATGGCGTCGATACGGCTAGGCTGCCGGGAGTCATGGCCCATCGCGCGCGCTGCGCGGCGCTGCCCAATGTGAAGCGGGCGATCGCGGAAGAATTCGCCTGATCAGTTCGGCCAGCCGGCCATGGCGACGCCGACGGCCGCCGATATCAGCGTCGCCAGCGATAACGCCAGGAACGGCAGACGCGCCCTGGCCGCGCGCTGACGCCTTGCCAGCGACGGTCGCCACAGCTGCCGTGGCCGTCGCCGGAAGGGAACGACCCTCCCCATGACCCCAATCTCCGCTTGGCTTCCCCAATTCGGAAATTATTGGCAGTTCCGTGGCGAAACGCGCGGCGGCAGGCGTAGCAGGACGCTCGCCAAAAGCAGCAGGACAAACCTATACGGCCGTTGCCCACCTCAGCGCATGTTGGCTTTCAGCCAGGCCGTGATGGTGTCGACCACAAGCTGGTCGATGCCGGCAAAGCCATGCGGGCCATAGGCTTCGCATGGATCGTCCTGCGAGCGTGTGCCGCCCGACAGGGTGATGATCTCGACCTTGCGGCTGCCGGTCAGCCGGGCGCCATAACCCGCCATATCGGCAGGCAGCGTGACTCTGCAGGTATCGTCCCGGTGGGCGATCAGCAGAACCGGCACCTTGATGTTGGCGGGGTTGCCGATGGCCTCGGCCGACGAGTTCGGGCCCCGCAGCGCGCCCGAGGTGATGACCAGCGCATCGGGCAGCGCGTCCGACTGGCGCAGCATCACCGTCGCCGCCGACAGCGCGCCGCGGCTGG
>JAQSWP010000171.1 GCA_029266575.1 Alphaproteobacteria bacterium
TATCCCGTGCTGCAGTTCGCCGAAGCGGTGCTGCCGGAAGACTGGCCGCAAATCGTGCGTCATCCGTCGCTGCTGGTGATCGGCTTGCTCGCATGCTTCCTGGGGGCGGCGCTGTTCGAACGGCGCCTCGGCGCATTCCGCGCCGTGTTGCGCCGAATCGCCGGCTATGCGCAGCGCCGGAAAGTCGGGGTATCGCGCGGCGTCGGAGTGACTTTGCCGGCGCGGGTCATCGAATAGGGCCGCCAGCCGTCGCCGATGCGCTGATAGGTCAGGACGTCGCCAGCGCGCGGCGCGCCCGGCTGGTCCTTGACGTTGTTTTCGATGTCCCGCGTCAGCGTCACGTGCAGGCGGCCGCCTTCCAGCGCATAACTTGCCTCACCCAGGTAGAACCGCGTGCCGTCGCCATGCCATTCGAAAGTTTTTTCGGCGAACACGTTCTTCATGGCGACGCGGCTGCAACTGGGATCGCCCGACCAGGCGCCGAGAATTTCCTTGGGCAGCTGGGCCTGCGCGCCGGTGGATGCCGCGAGCATCGTGGCCACGCCGAATAGCGCTCGTATAACGAAATGAGCCATAGGTCTGGCTTATCACAGCTTCCGTATGAGCGACAAACGTCCCGTCGCTGGCTAATATGCTGGCCATGCTCAAGGCCAGCGATCTTCTTTCCCTCGATGAAATGCAGGCCCTGCGGCGGCGCTCGGATCGGCGCGGCTTTGCCCTGATCCTGCATGCCTGGGCGCTGATCCTGGGCTCGATGGCGCTGTTCGCGCTGTGGCCCAATCCGCTGACCTTCGTCTTCGCCGTGGCGGTGATCGGCTGCCGCCAGCTCGGTCTGGCAATCCTCATGCACGACGCCGCGCACGGTTTGCTGTTCGTAAATCCGAAGCTGAACGAGTGGCTGACGCAGTGGCTGTGCGCTTGGCCGGTCACCACCAATTTGCACGCCTACCGGCCTTACCATCTGAAGCATCATCGCTTCACGCAGCAGGAGCAGGATCCCGATCTCGGCCTGTCCGCGCCGTTTCCCATCACGCGCAACAGCCTCTACCGCAAGTTCCTGCGCGACATGACCGGCCAGACCGCGTACTCGCGGCGCAAGCTGCAATGGCGCGACGCCTGGGGACGGGACGGCCTGTCGGGCCAGGAGCGGCTGGCGCGCCTGGGGCAGAAGCTGGGCGGTCCGCTGCTGGTCAACGCCATCTTCTTCGCCGCGCTCGCCGCCATCGGCTATTGGTGGCTCTATCCGGCCCTATGGCTGCTGCCGCTGTTCACCTGGTACCAACTAATCAGCCGCATCCGCAACATCGCCGAGCACGCGGTGGTGCCGGACAACGACGATCCGCTGCGCAACACCCGCACCACCTTGCTCGATCCGCTGACGCGGCTGTTGGTGGCGCCCTACTGGGTGAACTACCATCTCGAGCACCATCTCTTCCTGTTCGTGCCGTGCTATCGCCTGCCCGAAGCGCACCGGCTGATGGTGAAGAAGGGCTATGGTCCGAAGATGGAATTGAAGCGCGGCTACCTGCAAGTCCTGCGCGAGGCAGCCTCCGCCACCGCTGATTCAAAGCGCGGCGGCAGCGGGGAGAACATGCAATTCATTTGAGGATCGCACTCAAGCGCGATGCTTGATCAAATTCCACGCCAGCTCCGCCAAGGTCCGCGCCCTGTTGCCGAAGTTTAGCGCCGTGGTTGAGGCCGAGTTGCCGTCCAGGCCGCGCTTGTAGACGCCTTGGGCGATGCCGGCGAGGCGGAACATCGAGAACGCCATGTAAAAATCCCAATATGGGATGCCGTCGCGGCCGGTGCGCCGGCAATAGGCGTCGAGATATTCCTGCTCGGTGGGGAAGCCCATCGCCTTGACGTCGAGTCCGGCCAGGCCGTTGGTGGCGCCATAGCCTTTGCCGAAATGGTAGATCATGCAGTTGTAGGACAGATCGGCCAGCGGATGGCCGAGTGTCGAGAGTTCCCAGTCGAGCACGGCGATGATGCGCGGCTCGGTGGGATGAACGATCGTGTTCTCCAGCCGGTAGTCGCCATGGGCGATGGTGGTCTCGTCGCTGCCCGGCGGAATATTGGCCGGCAGCCAGACCTTGAGCCGTTCCATCTCGGGAATTTCTTCCGTTTTGGCGAGATCGTACTGGCTGGTCCAGCGTGAAATCTGCCGCTCGAAATACTGGCCTTCCTTGCCGTAGTCGCCCAGACCGATGGCCCTGTAATCGACCTTGTGCAGGCGGGCCAGCACATCATTCATGTTGTCCGTGATGGCGGCGCGCTCCTGCTTGCTGCATTCGGGCAGCAGCGGATCGCGGAAGATGCGCCCTTGCAGGAACTCCATGATGTAGAAGGCGGTGCCGATCACCGCCGGGTCGTCGCACAGGCAGAAGGTGCGCGCCACCGGCACATCGGTTTTGGCCAGCGCCGAAGTTATTTTGTACTCGCGATCGACGGCGTGCGCGGAAGGAAGCAGCTTGCCGGGCGGCTTCTTGCGCAGCACGTATTGCCGGCCCTTGCCATCGGTGAGATGGAAGGTCGGATTGGACTGGCCGCCGTCGAACTGCCGCACCGAAAGCGGCGGCGCGAAACCGTCGACGTGCTGCTTCATGTACTCGACCAGCGCGCCTTCGTCGAAGCGGTGGGCCTCGCGCACGGGCGTGAGATTTTCTGGCAGAGCGGCGGCGCTGGACGACATCGATCGGTATTCCCGTTTTGCTGAACTAATTGACCTGCCGCTCGCGGCCTTCCCAGAACGGCTTGCGCAATTCGCGCTTAAGGATCTTGCCGGTGGGATTGCGCGGCAGGGCGTCGATGAAATCCACCGAGCGCGGCACCTTGTAGCCCGCGATACGCTCGCGGGCAAAGGTGATCAGCTCGCCTTCGTCCAGATTGGCATCCTTCTTCCGCACCACGAAAGCCTTGACTGCTTCGCCCCAGCGCTCATCCGGCACGCCGATGACGGCGACGTCGGCCACGGCGGGATGCTCGAACAGCGCGTTCTCGATCTCGGCCGGATAGATGTTCTCGCCGCCCGAGACGATCATGTCCTTCACCCGGTCGTGAATGTAGAGATAGCCTTTCTCGTCCATGTAGCCGGCATCGCCGGTATAGAACCAGCCGTTGCGGATCGACTTGCGCGTGGCCTCTTCCAGTCTCCAGTAGCCCTTCATCACCTGCGCCGAGCGCACGGCGATCTCGCCGACATCGCCCGGCTTCGCCACATCCTTGCCGTCGCCGTCGACGATGCGGATTTCGACGCCGCGCTGCAGATAGCCGCACGACAGCAGTTTGTGCTGATCGTTGGGATCGTGGTCGGAGGGTGGCAGCAGGGTGATGGCGCCAGTGGTTTCGGTCGCGCCATAGACCTGTTGGAAGCCGCAGGGGAAGACGGAGAGCGCCTGCTTCAGCACTTCGACCGGCATCGGTGCTGCGCCATAGACGATCAGGCGGATGGAGGAGAGATCGGTCTCCCTGATCTGGGGCGCCTGCAGCAGGAACAGCACCATGGCCGGCACCAGCAGCAGCACTTCGAGCTTGTCGTCCTCGATCGATTTCAGGATTTGCGCCGGCACGAATTCGCGGAAGATGTAGTTCATCGCGCCGGCGTACATGCCGACCAACCCCCAGCCGGCGCCGCCGATATGGAAGGCCGGCATGCACACCAGGTTGCGCCGGCCCGGTCCCATCTCCCAGGTCGGCACCCAGATCGGCAGCATGTTGAGGAAATTGTGGTTGGTGATCTGCGCGCCCTTGGGATGGCCGGTGGTGCCGCTGGTATAGAGCTGGATCGCCACGTCGCCGGGATCGATCGGCAGCAGCGGATCGGTCTCGGGCTGCGCGTCGCGCCAGGCGGTGAAATCCTGCCAGCCGGCACGCGTGCCGTTCAGCGCCACGATCTTGCGCACGGTCTTGAGCTGGTCGCGGATCTTGTCGATGGCGGGGAAGAATTCCTCGCCGACGAACAGGATTTCCGCCGCCGCGTCATTGATGACATAGGCGATCTCCGGCGGCGCCAGCCGCCAGTTGACCGAGACCAGCACCGCATTGGCCTTGGTGGTGCCGAAAAACAGCTGAAAGAACACGTCGGAATTCTTGTCGAGTTGCGCCACGCGGGTCTGCGGCTTGATGCCGTCGGCGATAAGCGCATTGGCGATGCGGCTGGCCATGCGGTCGAGCTGGCCGTAGGAGGTGGCGCGGCCCTCGAACATCATGGCCGGCGCCTCGGGCCGGACGGCGGCGTGATGGCGCGTGACGTCGGCGAGCGCCTTGATCGGGTGTGCGGCAGCCATTCTTCCTCCCAAAGGCGGGGCTTTCAAAGGCCCAGTCGAATTTTGCCGGCATCCTAACAAGGGCTGCCGCCCCAATGAAGCGCTTTGGCCTTCCAAAACCGCCGGCAAGCCTTTGTTTGTGGCTGCAATCCGCGTCGGCGGCTATAGTGCGCGCACAGGTTCCGCGCTTCGGAACCGGCAGTCGGCGGGTCATGTTCGGTAAGCTGTTCGGCAAATCGGAAAAATCGGTAAGGCAGCCCGGCGCACGCGTTCCCGATGGCGTGCGCGTCTATTGCGTGGGCGATATCCATGGCCGCGCCGATCTGCTGATGGCGCTGCACCGGGGCATCAAGGCCGATGCGGCGCAGAGCGGTCATGACGCCATCCAGCGCAACATCGTGGTCTATGTCGGCGACTACATCGATCGCGGCATGCAGAGCCGCGAGGTGATCGACCATCTGCTGGGCGATCCGTTGCCCGGTTTCGAGAAAATCCACCTCAAAGGCAATCACGACGATTCCCTGCTGCAGTTCCTGCGCGATGCCGAGTTCGGCCCGCTGTGGTTCTCCTATGGCGGCGACGCCACGGTGTTGAGCTATGGCGTGCGCATGTCGCCCAGCAAGGTCGGGCTCGAGCGCTTCGAGGACATGCGCAAGCAGCTCGAAGCCAATCTGCCGCCGGCGCATCTGGAATTCCTGCAGTCGCTGCAGATGGTGTGGGAATGCGGCGACTATATTTTCGTCCATGCCGGCTTCAAGCCCGGCGTGGCGATCCAGCAGCAGAAGCCGGAAGACATGCTGTGGATCCGCGACGAATTCCTCGACAGCCGCTACGATTTCGGCAGGCTGGTGGTGCACGGCCATTCCGTGACCGATGCGCCGGAGCTGAAACCCAACCGCATCGGCATCGATACCGGCGCTTATGCTTCGGACACGCTGACTTGCCTTATCCTGGAAGGCGATACCCGCCACTTCATCAGCACGGAAAAGGCGCGCCCCGCGCCCGCATTCTGATCTCCACTCGAGGGAACCCATGGGCAAGAGAATTCTGGTCACCGGCGGCGCGGGTTTTCTGGGCTCGCATCTGTGCGAGCGGCTGCTGGCCGAAGGCAACGACGTGTTGTGCGTCGACAACTACTTCACCGGCACCAAGACCAACATCCTGCGCATTCTCGACAATCCGCGCTTCGAGGCGATGCGGCATGACGTGACTTTCCCGCTCTATGTCGAGACCGACGATATCTTCAACCTGGCCTGTCCGGCCTCGCCGGTGCACTACCAGTACGATCCGGTGCAGACCACCAAGACCTCGGTGCATGGCGCCATCAACATGCTGGGCCTGGCCAAGCGGGTGCGGGCGCGCATCATGCAGGCCTCGACCAGCGAAGTGTACGGCGATCCCACCGTGCATCCGCAGACGGAAGACTATCGCGGCAACGTCAATCCGCTGGGACCGCGCGCCTGCTACGACGAGGGCAAGCGTTGCGCCGAGACACTGTTCTTCGACTATTGGCGCCAGCACAAGCTGCGCATCAAGGTAGCGCGCATCTTCAATACCTATGGCCCGCGCATGCATCCCAACGATGGGCGCGTGGTGTCCAACTTCATCGTCCAGGCGTTGCGCGGGGAAGACATCACCGTCTATGGCGAAGGCCAGCAGACCCGCGCCTTCTGCTATGTCGACGATCTGATCGAAGGCTTCCTGCGGCTGATGGGCACGCCGGACGATTTCACCGGCCCGGTCAATCTCGGCAACCCGGTCGAGATCACTATCCGCGAACTGGCCGAGCGGGTGATCAGGCTGACCGGCGCCAAGTCGAAGCTGGTGCTCCGGCCACTGCCGCAGGACGACCCCATGCAGCGCTGCCCAGACATCACGCTGGCGAAAAAGGTGCTGGGATGGGAGCCGAAGGTGAAGCTGGAAGATGGCCTGACCAAGACCATCGCCTATTTCGATGCGCTGCTGTCGGGCCAGCTGGAAAAAGCGCCGGCCTGATTATTTCTCGACCCGCCCGTAGGCGTCGTCGAAGCGCTCGATGTCGTCCTCGCCGAGATAGGAGCCCGACTGCACTTCGATGAGATGCAACGGCTCGGCGGTGGCGTTCTCCAGCCGATGCCGCGTGCCGGGCGGAATATAGGTCGACTGGTTCTGCTGCAGATCGAACACGCGCTCGTCTTGCGTCACCCGCGCCGTGCCGCGCACCACCACCCAATGCTCCGCCCGCTTGCCGTGGCGTTGCAGCGACAGGCGCTGGCCTGGCAGGACGGTGATGTGCTTGACCTGGAAGCCCTCGCCGGCATCGAGGCTTTCATAGGCGCCCCAGGGGCGAAACACCTTGTGATGGGCAATGGCGGCGTTGCTGCCCCGCGCCTTCAGCTTCTCGACGATCAGCTTCACGTCCTGTGCCCGTTCGCGCGGCGCCACCAGAACCGCATCACGCGTCGCCACAACCACCAGATCGCGCACGCCGACGGTGGCGATGAGAATGCCCTGCTCGGCGCGCAGATAGGAGCCCTCCGTATCGGCGCTCAACGTGTCGCCCTGCACCACGTTGCCCGCGCCGTCGGCCGCACCGATATTCCACAGCGCCGTCCATGAGCCCAGATCGCTCCACTTCATGTCGACCGGCACCACGCCAGCCCGCTTCGTATGCTCCATCACGGCATAATCGATTGATTTGGACGGGCAGGCG
>JAQSWP010000172.1 GCA_029266575.1 Alphaproteobacteria bacterium
GAGCCGTACTTGAAGAGACGCGCCTCGCGGACCCAGAGGTCCATGATGCCGCCCTCGTTGACCAGATCGTCGGCGACGGACTGGATGAAGCAGGCATGCGGCTGCGGGTTCTCGTAAGCCGAGTTCGAGCGGGTCAACTCGCCGGTGCGGAAGTCGACGAAGTAGTGGCCCTGGCCGGGACCGTCGATGCCGTAGGCCCAGTGCAGGCCGGTGTTGAACCATTGCGGCGAGTTGGGCGCGCAGATCTGCGCCGCCAGCATGTGGCAATGTTCGTCGTAGAAGGCGCGGGCGTCGGCTTCACTGTCGAAGTAGCCGCCCTTCCAGCCCCAATAGGTCCAGGTGCCGGCCAGGCGATGGAATACCTGCTTGGCCGAGCTTTCGCCGATGAAGCGCTCTTCCTTCGGCAGGGCGGCCAGCGCCGCCTCATCCGGCGCCATGCGCCAGAGGAAAGACGGCACGTCATTCTCTTCGACCGCTTTCAGCTTCGCGGGGATGCCGGCCTTGCGGAAATATTTCTGGGCCAGGATGTCGCTGGCGACCTGCGACCACTGCTCGGGCACTTCCAGCTGCGCGCAATTGAAGACGACCGAGCCATCCGGGTTGCGGATCTCGCTGGCGGTCGTACGGAAGGCAATATCGGCGTAGGGCGAGGAGCCCTCTCGCGTATATCGCCGGTCTATCCGCATTCAGTCCCCCGAGCTGTGGTGTGTGCTGCGATGTTTTGAAACAACATCAAGTAGGAATTTTTGCGCGCACACATTTAGCTATGTCGCGATACTAAATCACAAAATCTTGTGTACGCAACAATATTTTGAGTTATGGGGTGTGGAAGACACTAGATGTGTCCCGAGCGACCCACCATGCAGGGGATCGAAAATCGGCACTGCGGCATGCGAACGCGAGTGAGGAGAGCGAAGATGCGGCAGGGTGATTGGTTGTGCCGATGCGGCGCGGAGGCTATACCGCCAGCGTCAAATCACGAGCGCGTTCAACACGAGTACGACGCATGACCATCGGCACACGTCTCTTCACCTGGTTGCGCGGCGAACAGGTCGGCAGCGATCAGTTCGGGAATCACTATTACCAGGAGCGCAAGATTGCGGCGGGTCGCCGGCGCAAGCGCTGGGTGATCTACAACGGCGAAGCCGAAGCCTCGCGCGTGCCGCCGGACTGGCATGGCTGGCTGCACTACACGGTCGATGCGCCGCCGCCGGAAGATGGTCTGCCGAAGCAGTCGTGGCAGAAGGAGCATGTGCCGAATCTTACAGGTACGGCCGAGGCTTATCGCCCGCCGGGCCATGTGCTGGAAGGCGGCCGGCGCGACAAGGCGACGGGCGATTACGAGCCGTGGAAACCGAACTGAGCCAAGGCTTCAGCGCAAGGTGACGCTGTAGATTTTTTCCAGCAGCGGCGGCGCGTTTCCATCTCGACTCACTTTCAGGCGCACCGAATAGGTGCCGCGCGGCAGTGGCGGTTGCAGGTTCAATCTTCCCGTTTGGAACGCGTAGGGCAGATCCTGCTGCCATGCCGATTGCGCCGGCTCGCGCCAGGTGCCGCCGGGCAATTGCCATTGCACCGAGATCTCGTCGTTGCGCGCCAGGCCATAGAGTTCGAACCACAGAAAAAGCGCAGGGACATTCTCCTGCGCGGCGGGATCCGGCAGCCGGCCGTAGATGGCTTCATTGCGCGTCGCTGCGCGTGTGGTGAAGCCCAGTCGCGCGACCACGGGAATGTAGTTCAAGGCTGCCGCCGCCGATTTTGTCCACAGGCTTTGCGGCGGGGAGCGGCACTGGTCGTCGCCGGCCGAGGCGTCGAACGGGTCGACGATGAGGTTGCGGTTGCGGCGTAGCTCGAAATGCAGATGCGGGAAATTGGTGTCGCCGGAGAGGCCGACCGTGCCCAGTCGCGCGCCAGTGGCGACGGTCTGACCCTGCTGTACCGTGACGCTGTCCTTGCGCAGGTGCCAGTACCAGGTCTCCCAACCATCCTCATGGGCGATCACCACCTGGTTGCCGCCGGCGCGGCCTTCCACCTTGGTGCGGCCCAATTCGACCACGTCGATGTCTTCCATACCGTCGCGCAGCGCGATGACCTTGCCGGGGGCGGCGGCCAGCACGGGAATGCCGGCAACGAAATCGTCCTTGGCCAGGACGCGGAAATCGGTGCCGCGATGGGTGTCGTAAGAGAGCTGGCCGCAGCGCCAGTCGCCGACGGCAAGGCCGGGCCGGCGGTCGACATGGAATTGGACGACGCAGCGATCGGGCAGGTCGCAGTCGATCGGCAGGGCGAGCTGGATCGGCTGCGAGACGCGGCGCGCGGTGGGTTCGTCGGCGTCCGGATCGTCGCCAAATCCCACTATTGCCAACAGGCCGACCAGCAGCACGATGGCGAAAAGGCCGAGCACCAGGAGCAGCGGGCGCAACATGGCGACAGAGTGACGCTTGCGGGCTGGCGTTTCAATGCTCCGGCGAACTTGCACGTCCCGACCCGCATGTTTACCCTGCGCCGCCAGCGGAGGAAGCAATGAATCGCAGTGTCGTGGAAACCTTGATCGGCGCGGTCGTCCTGATCGTGGCGGCGCTGTTTCTCGCTTACGCGTTCCGCAACGTCGACGCCTCGACCCCCGGCGGCTACGAGGTGCTGGCGCGGTTCGACCGGGTCGACGGGCTCAAGAAGGGCGCCGACGTCACTATCGGCGGCATCAAGGTCGGCACGGTCACCGACCAGAAGCTGGATCCCAAGACCTTCCAGGCCATCGTGCGCATGAACATCGCCGGCGAGATCAAATTGCCGGCCGATACCTCGGCCAAGCTGGTCAGCGAATCGCTGCTGGGCGGCCTGTCGCTCACCCTTGAGCCGGGCGGCAGCGACAAGAACATCGCGCCGGGCGGCGAGATCTCCCGTACCCAGGGGGCGGTTAACCTGATGGATTTGATTGGCCAGGCCATTTTCTCGCCCAAGGCCCCGGCCGGCGAAACCCCGCCGGCACCCAAGCAATAGCCGCATTGGTCGGCCGGTGCCGGCGTGCTAAATCTGGGCCATGGCCCAGTCGAAGAAATTTGCGCCGCCCAAATGGCAGGGGCCTGACGGCAAGCCCGTTTCCTGCCTCGAAAAAATCAAGGTTCTCGACCAGAATCTGGAAGAGATCAGGCAGTTATGCGCCGATGCGGTCGAGGATGCGGTTTTAATGGGCTGCGATCTGGAACAAATCCGGGGGGTGCTGCGTCATCTCGTGGATTCTCTCGATCAGCCGCTCGTCGATCGGACCAAAAAGTAGGTATTCATGATGTTCAGATACTGCGCCGGTCTCGTGCTGGCCGTCGCGACCATCCTGCCTGCCATGGCCCAGCAGCAGCAGCAGCAGCAGCCGCAGCAGCAGCGTCCGGCGACGCCGCAACCGGCCGCCGCTCCGGCGCCCGCGCCCAAGCCGGCAGCGCCGATCACCGGCGCCGTGCTGCAGGGCCTCGACAAGCTGGTGGCCCGGGTGCAGGAGATCGAGGCGCCGCTCAACAAGGAAACCAAATTCGGCACGCTGTCGATCATGGTGCGGCAATGCACCGTCAGTCCGCCCGAAGCGCCGCCGGAAGCCTCGGCATTCCTCGAGATCAGCGAGCAGCGCCCGGGCGAAGAAGCCAAGAAAGTCTTCAGCGGCTGGATGTTCGCGTCGTCGCCGGCGTTGTCGGCGATGGAGCATCCGATCTACGACGTCTGGGTCGTAGGCTGCAAAACCAGCGATTCGGCGGAGCCGGTCAAGTCGCGCTGAAACCTGGCGTCGATCTTCAGCGCTTTGGCCAGGAGCTGGCGATATTCGTCGCGGCTGACCTCGACCACGCCGAACTGGCGCAGATGATCGGTGACGAACTGGCAATCCAGCAGCGTGTAGCCGCCTACCCTTAGACGCGCCACCAGATGCACCAGCGCCACCTTGCTGGCATCGGTTTCGCGGCTGAACATGCTCTCGCCGAAGAAGGCGCCGCCCAGCGATACGCCGTAAAGCCCGCCGACCAGCTTGCCCTCGCGCCAAGCCTCGACGCTGTGCGCCTGGCCGCGCTGGAACAGGGCAGAATAGAGCTGCAGGATCGGCTCGTTGATCCAGCTCTCGCGCCGGTTCTGGGCCGGCTCGGCGCAGGCGCGCATGACTTCGGTGAAGGCGGTGTCGCAGCGGATCTCGAAGCGGTTGGAGCGCACCGTGCGCTGCAAGCGCCGCGGCAGATGGAATGCGTCCAGCGGCAGGATGGCGCGTTCTTCGGGGTCGATCCAATAGAGCGTGGGATCGTCGCGCCGTTCGCCCATGGGAAAGAGGCCGACGGCATAGGCCTGCAACAACAGATCGGGGCTTAGGCCCGCCACGGCGCTGCACTCATTGCACGAGCCTCATTTTTTCAGGCCGACGAAGCGCTCCAGCCAGTTGATGTCGTAATTGCCGTCGATGAAATCGGGATGCGCGATCAGCTTCTGGTGCAGGGCGATCGTGGTGTCGATGCCGCCGATCACGTATTCCTCCAGGCTGCGGCGCAGGCGCATCAGGCATTCGTTGCGGCTGGTGCCGCTGACGATCAGCTTGGCGACCATGCTGTCGTAATAGGGCGGCATGGTGTAGCCGCTATAGAGCGCGCTATCGACGCGCACGCCCAGCCCGCCCGGGGTGTGATAGTCGGTGATCTTGCCGGGACAGGGCACGAAGGTTTCGGGGTTCTCCGCATTGATGCGGCACTCGATGGCATGGCCGCGCAGCACGATGTCGTCTTGCACCATGCCGAGCGGCGCGCCGGTGGCGACGCGGATCTGCTCGCGCACCACATCTAGCCGCGTGATGGCCTCGGTCACCGGATGCTCGACCTGCAGGCGGGTGTTCATTTCGATGAAATAGAATTCGCCGTCCTGGAACAGGAACTCGACCGTGCCGACGCCGCGATAGCCCAATGTGCGCATGGCATCGGTGACCTGCTTGCCGATTTTGCGGCGCTGCGAATCGTTCAGCGCCGGGGAGGGGGCTTCTTCCAAAACCTTCTGATGGCGGCGCTGCAGCGAGCAGTCGCGCTCGCCCAAATGCACGACATTGCCGTGATTGTCGGCCAGCACCTGGATCTCGATATGGCGCGGATGGCCGAGATATTTTTCCAGATAGAGCGAATCGTTGCCGAAAGCGTTGCGCGCCTCCGATTGCGCCAGGTTGAACGCTTCCTCGGCCTGGGCGGCGCTTTCGATCACCTTCATGCCGCGACCGCCACCGCCGGCGACCGCCTTGACCAGAACGGGAAAGCCGATCTTGGCGCCGAGCTTCTTGACCTCGTCGACGCTGGACACGGCGCCGGACGATCCGGGCACCAGCGGCAGGCCAAGCTTCGCGGCCGTCTGCTTGGCGACGATCTTGTCGCCCATCATGCGGATGTGTTCGGGCGTCGGGCCGATGAAGGTCAGGCCGTGATCCTCGACCATCTCGGCGAACTTGGCGTTCTCCGACAAAAAGCCGTAGCCGGGATGGATGGCGTTGGCGCCGGTGATGGTGGCGGCGGAAAGAATCGCCGCCATGTTGAGATAGCTCTGCGTCGCCGGCGGCGGGCCGATGCAGACCGATTCGTCGGCCAGCCGCACATGCATGGCATTGGCGTCGGCGGTCGAGTGCACCGCCACCGTCTGGATGCCCATCTCGTGACAGGCGCGGTGGATGCGCAGCGCGATCTCGCCGCGATTGGCGATCAGAACCTTGTCGAACATGCTACTCGACGATCATCAGCGGTTCGCCGAACTCGACGGGCTGGCCGTCGGAGATGTTGATCCTGGCGACCTTGCCGGCCTTGGGCGCACGGATGGGATTGAAGGTCTTCATCGCTTCGATGATCAGGAGTGTCTGGCCGGCGGCGACGCTGTCGCCCAGCTTGATAAACGGCGCAGCACCAGGCTGCGACGAGAGATAGGCGGTGCCGACCATGGGCGACAGCACGGCGCCCGGATGCTTGGCATCGTCAGCTGCCGGCGCTCCGGCAGCCGGTGCTGCGGCGGCAATCGCGGCAGGGGCAGCGGCATAAGTCATCGACGCTGCCGCGCCGTTACGCGCCAAGCGCACGCGCTGCCCGCCGCTTTCGTATTCGATCTCGGCCAGGCCGGTGTCTTCGAGCAGCGCCGCCAGTTTGCGCACCGCGTCTTCGTCGATTTCGAACTTTGTCATTGGCTATTTGCCCTTGTTCAGCAGTTTCTTCATCGCCGCCAGCGCCAGCAGATAGCCCTGGCTGCCCAGACCGCAGATCACGCCCTGCGCCGCCAGGCTGACATAGGAATGGTGGCGGAAGGACTCGCGGCGGAAAATATTGGAAAGGTGGACCTCGATCACCGGTTTCTCGGCGATCTGCAACGCATCGAAAATCGCAACCGAGGTATGGGTATAGGCGCCGGCATTGATGATGATGCCGGAATTGCCTTGGCGCGCGGCGTGGAGGAACTCAACCAGCTCGCCTTCCTTGTTGCTGTGGCGAAACTCGACATCCAGGCCGAGGCTGGTCGCTTCCGCCCGGCAGGCGCGGATCACGTCGCCCAGGCTCTCGCGGCCATAGATCTCCGGCTGGCGCACGCCCAGCATGTTGAGATTGGGGCCGTTGACGATCAGCACCGGCCGTATCTTGCCGCTCCTCTTCGCCACGGCGTTTCCCCTGATTTTGAGTTTCGAGCGCCGTTATACCATGGCGAGAATGGCTGGCAACCGGTTGACGGATCAGCCGTTTTGCCGGTTTTTGCTAGAGCAAATCACGCTGTGACGGAATCGCTTGCGATTCCGTCACAGCGTGTGAATTTGCTCTAAATATAAAAGTAGAGCGAATTCACACGATAAGATGGAAGCGCATGCGCTTCCATCTTATCGTGATCCGCCCTAAGCGCCCTTGAGCAAGCGCTGCAGCAGCGAATCGAGCGTCACCCTTTCCTCGGGCGAGAGGGTTTGCGCCACCTTATCCATGACGACCCGGTCGCAGACCTCGTTGGCGGAAATCGGCTCATAGCGGCCCAACACCGCCATGACCCGCCATTGTGGCACCGACAGGTCGAAACGGCTGGCATAGAGCTTTGACAAAGCGCCGCTAACCGTCTGGGCAACAATGGAAAGCCGGTAGGGGAGAAACTGCTCCAACACAAGGCCGGCTGCACCGTTATCCACGGAAGGGGAAGACTTGGGTTGATTTTTGCTCATGGAATTGGTTTCATATGAAACTATTTCGGCTGGCGTCGATACCTTTTGAGCATGGGGCGCTGGTACGATCAACAAACCTCGGAGGATTCTATGGCCAGTGTCATGCCTCCCGCCGCATCGCCTTTCGGCATCGACAACCCGATGGGCACCGACGGATTCGAATTCATCGAATACACCGCCCCCGATCCCGAGGCGCTGGGACGGCTGTTCGAAACGATGGGCTTCGTCGCCGTAGCAAAACATCGCTCCAAGCGCGTCACGCTCTATAAGCAGGGCGGGGTGAATTTCATCGTCAACGCCGAACCGGAAAGCTTCGCCCAAAGCTTCGCCCGCATCCATGGACCCAGCGTCTGCGCCATCGCCTTCCGGGTGCGCGATGCCGCCAAGGCCTACAGGCGCGCCGTCGAACTGGGCGCCTGGGGCGTGCAGGGCAAGGTTGGGCCGATGGAGCTCAACATCCCGGCGATCAAGGGCATCGGCGACAGCCTGATCTACCTGGTCGACCGCTACGGCGACAAAGGCACGATCTACGACGTCGATTTCGAGCCGATCGATGGCGTCGACCAGAACCCCAAGGGCGTGGGCTTCACCTATGTCGATCACCTGACGCATAACGTGCATCGCGGGCGGATGGCGGAGTGGGCCGAGTTCTACGAGCGGCTCTTCAATTTCCGCGAGATCAAATATTTCGACATCGAGGGTAAGCTGACCGGCCTGAAGTCGAAGGCGATGACCAGCCCGTGCGGCAAGATCCGCATTCCGATCAACGAAAGCTCCGACGACAAATCGCAGATCGCCGAATATCTGTCTGCCTATCACGGCGAGGGCATCCAGCACATCGCGCTGGGCTCCAATGACATCTACGCAACGGTGGAAGATTTGGCGCGGCGGCAGGTGCCGTTCCAGACCGTGCCGGACACCTACTACGAACAGATCGAGGCGCGGCTGCCGGGCCATGGCGAGGATGTAAAGCGGCTGCAGGAGAACAAGATCCTGATCGACGGCGCGCCGACCGAAGGCGGCGGACTGCTGTTGCAGATATTCACCAACACGGTTATCGGCCCGATTTTCTTCGAGATCATCCAGCGCAAGGGCGATGAGGGGTTCGGCGAAGGCAATTTCCGGGCGCTGTTCGAATCGATCGAACTCGACCAGATCCGCCGCGGCGTATTGAAAGCGTGAGGAGGCGACCATGAAAAACTGGATCACATTCCCGCAGGTGCAAGGCATGGCCTCGCGCCAGGCCCATACCAAAATGCCGGAAGGCACCTATGAGCGCGAACTGGGCAAGGAAGGCTTCTTCGGCCCCGCGACGCAGATGCATCACAAGCACCCGCCCACCGGCTGGGTCGATTGGCAGGGGCCGCTGAAGCCGCGCGCCTTCGATCTCACCAAGATCAACGAAATGCAATCCTCGCCGTGGAAAGCGGCGTCCGTGCTGTCGAACCCCCACACCAAGGTGCGGTTCTGGCGGCTGGACGGCGCCATGGACCATCTGGTGCGCAATGGCGATGGCGACGAGTTGCTGTTCGTGCATGAAGGCCAGGGCGAGCTGTTTTGCGACTATGGCCGGATGGAAATCCGCGACGGCGACTACGTGATGATCCCGCGCGGTACCATGTGGCGCATCACGCCGGCGGCGCCGATGTCGGTGCTGATGATCGAGGCCACCAACGATTCCTATCGCTTGCCGGAGAAGGGGCTGGTCGGCCGCCATGCCATTTTCGATCCGGCGATGCTCGACGTGCCGCAGATCGACGAGAAATTCAGGGCGCAGCAGGACGAGAAGAGCTGGAAGCTGCTGATCAAGCGGCGCGAGGAAATCTCGACTGTGACCTATCCGTTCAATCCGCTCGACGCGGTGGGCTGGCATGGCGATCTGACGGTGGTGCGCATCAACTGGCGCGATATCCGTCCGCTGACCAGCCATCGCTATCATCTGCCGCCGTCGGCGCATACGACGTTTCTCGCCAACCGCTTCGTGGTCTGCACCTTCGTGCCGCGGCCGGCGGAGAGCGATCCCGATGCGCTGAAATTGCCGTTCTTCCACAACAACGACGATTTCGACGAGGTGCTGTTCTATCACCGCGGCAATTTTTTTAGCCGCGACAACATCCATGCCGGCATGATGACCATCCATCCCTGCGGCTTCACCCATGGCCCGCACCCCAAGGCGCTGGCCATGGCTTCGCAGTCCAAGGGCGGACACATGCTGGACGAGGTGGCGGTGATGATCGATGCGCGCGACGCGCTCGATATCGGCGCGGCGGCTAGCAAGGTCGAGTTCGCGGGCTACGTCGATTCCTGGCAGCCCAAGAAGGAAGCGGCCGAATGAAGCTCGCGTCGCTCAAGACCGGCGGCCGCGACGGCACGCTGGTGGTGGTCAGCCGCGACCTCAAACGGGCGGTGGCGGTGCCGCATATCGCCCGCACCCTGCAGAGCGCGATCGAGCATTGGGATGTGCTGGCGCCTGAGCTGCAGGCCGTGTCCGAACGATTGAATGGCGAAGCGTTGAAGGACGAGTTTCCCTTCGATCCGGCCAACGCGGCTTCGCCACTGCCGCGCGCCTATCAATGGGTCGATGGCTCGGCCTATGTCGTCCATGTCGAACTGGTGCGCAAGGCGCGTGGCGTCGAGCTGCCACAGAATTTCTGGACCGATCCGCTGATGTATCAGGGTGGCTCGGACAGTTTCATCGGCCCAACCGACGACATCGAG
>JAQSWP010000173.1 GCA_029266575.1 Alphaproteobacteria bacterium
ACGCGCGAGGACGGTACGCTGCGCAATGCCGCAGAGCTGCGGCAGTCTTTCCAGCAAGCCGGCATCGTCCCCGAAAACAAGGTGGTAGCCTATTGCGGCGGGGGCATCGCCGCCACGCTCGACGCCTTCGCGCTGGCGCTGCTGGGCAACAAGGATGTAGCGGTCTACGACAACTCGCTGTCGGAATGGGCAGCCGATCCCTCATTGCCGATGCAGGCCGGCGATTAGAAAATCAACGGGAGGAATGAAATGCCGAAAGCCTATTTGATCGTCGAAGTGGAGACGACCGACCCGGAACTGATGGCGAAATATCGCGAAGGCACGCCGGCGGCGATCGCCCGCCACGGCGGCAAGTTCATCGTGCGCGGCGGCGCCGCGCACCCGCTGGAAGGCGGCTGGACGCCACCGCGCATCGTGGTGGTGGAATTCCCCTCGCTGCAGAAGGCCAAGGATTTCTACGCCTGCCCGCATTACAAGCCGCTGCTCGAGATGCGGCTGAAGGCCGGCAAGAACAAGGCCATCCTGGTCGAAGGCGCGGAATGAGCCAAGACAGCGCCGGCTACAAGGCCGTCGCCAAGCTCTACAACGCGCTGATGACCGGGGTGGTGCTGACCTTGGTCAGCCAACGCGGCAACGATCCGGCGCGGCAGTTCGTGCAGGCGCATTTCCGCCGCCAGCATCTGGAGAAATTCCTGCCTGGCGTGAAGAAACTGGGCCTCGACCGCCTGCCCGATGCGGTGGCCTGTGCGCAGTATCACTATCTCTCCAACGCGCTGGGCGGCGTTAAGACCGAATACGTCAGGGAAAGCGATGCCAAGGCCTGGGTGCGCTATCCGCCGCCGCGCTGGATCTGGCAGGGCACGGCGATCTGCGGCGTGCCGACGGAGGTGAATGCCGCCATGCTTTACGGCTGGCACGGGCATAACGGCGTATCCCTTGGCAATCCGCGCCTGGGCTTCGTCTGCACCGGCCTCACCACCGATGGCGATCCCGGCCTCGAAGGCTATTACTTCGACCACGGCCACCCGATCGCGGAACACGAGCGCGTGCGCTACGCCAGGGACGAGCGCATGCCGCGGTTCGATCCCGCCCAGGCGCCCAGGCTCGATGTCGCGTCATGGCCGGACGAACGGCTGGCCAAAGTCGAGCGCGCCTATGCGGTGGAATATCTGCGCTCCCTGGTGCCAACCCTGACCGAGCTGTTCGGCGAACAGGAGATGGCCGCCATTTTCGGCCGCACCGCGCGGCTGATCGGCATGCAGTTCTACGACGATATCGCTTCGCTGCTCGGCGTCGCCGAGAAGACGCCGCAGGCCTTCGTCGATCTGGTCGCGGCATTGCTGCGCGGCAGCGGCGAAAACGTTGAAGCCGGCCGCAACGAGCTCAGGCAATCAGGCTGGAAGGTGATGGCCGGCATCGACGCGCCGGTTGCAGCGCTTGCCGCCTGGAACGAACTGATCGTCGGCATGCTGTCGGTGCACGACCGCTTCGCCACCTTGGCGCTGGAAGACCGCCGCGCGCGCGACGGCTCCGTCGTCTGGCGTATTTCCTAATTCGGATCGCCGCCGCCCATTTGCGACTGCAGGTAGTTCTGCAAGCCGACGTCCTCGATCAGCTTGAGTTGGGTCTCGAGAAACTCGATGTGCTCTTCGGTATCTTTCAGGATCTCACGCAGGATCTCGCGTGAAACGTAGTCGGCCGCCTTCTCGCACACGCCGATCGCCTCGACCAGCACCACGCGCGATTCCCGCTCCGCCGCCAGGTCGCAGGTCAGGCCCTCCGGCAAAGTCTCGCCGATGCGCAGCCTGTGCAGGTCCTGCAGATTGGGTATGCCGTCCAGCATGAGGATGCGCTCGATGAGCTTGTCCGCATGCTTCATCTCGTCGATCGATTCCTTGTACTCGTGCTTGGCCATGCGCTCGAAGCCCCAGTGCCGCCACATGCGCGCATGCAGGAAATACTGGTTGATGGCGGAGAGCTCGTTGGTGAGCTGGCGGTTGAGCTGCTGGATGACGCCGCGGTCGCCTTGCATTGCTCTCTCCTTCGAAAATCGCTGCGGCCCTGCCGCTGGTGCGAGCCTAAAGCAGAGGGCGCGCAGCGACAACGCAAGGCGGCGCGAATACGACTGATATGCAGAAAATTTTAGGGAATTCTTTGTCGGCTAGGCGGGAACTGCCGCGGCGGCGACCGGCAGATGTTCCGAGGAACCTGCGCATTGGCGCCTGTCGCTATGCGCCGCATCGACCATCTCGCGTACGTGCCCGATGCACTTGCCGCACTGCGGCTTGCCCAGGCAGCGATAGACGCCAGCCACCGACCGGGTGCCCTGATTAAGGCAATCGCGCACCTGGCGCTCGGTGAACCCATTGCAAAGACAAACGAACATCGGCCGCCACGATCAGGAGGGAACGGCGTTCTTTCTATCCCGCCTGCGAACGATTTGCAATATCGTTGCGAAACGGTCGCACTTACAGGATTCATTAAGCGTTTTCAATATATTGCGAGGAAGGCCTGGATCGAATGCCGGTAGCCCGACGGTAGATTCAAGCCCTCCAGCTCCGCCGGCGCCACCAGCCGCAGCGCCTGGTGCTCGGGCGAGAAACGCAGGCCATCGGCGCGAAGCACCGAACAGGCATAGGTCACGATCATCACCTCGCCCTTGCCGGCGATCCGGTAGAGCCAGGAATCGAGAATGCGCTCGATCCGCGTTTCGATATTCAGCTCCTCGGCCAATTCGCGCACCAGGGCGGCTTCCGGCTGTTCGCCCGCTTCAAGCCGGCCGCCCGGCAATTCCCATTCGTCGCGCTCGTTGAACAGCAGCGGGATGCGCCCGTCGATCGCCATCACGCCCTTGATCGAAACCGGAAAGAGCGGCGCACTCATTTGCCGTTCTCCTTCGCCCAGCGCTCGGCCCAGCGCGTCAGCGGCACCAGCGCCTCGATCAGCTCGCCGCCGCGCGCCGTCAGGCGATAGCCGGCCTCGGTCGAGTCCAGCAGCCCGGCATCGCGCATTTCGGCAAGCCGGGTGTTCAGCACCGTGGGCGAGATGACGCCGCAGCGCTCCCGCAGGACGCGGAACGTCAGCGCCTCTGCGCGCAATTCCCACAGGACGCGCAGCAGCCAGCGCCGGCCGGCCAGGTCCAGCGCCGCCATGATCGGCCGGCCGGTACTGGAGCCGCGCACCTTGCAGCCGGGTTTGGGCGTCTTCCGGGCCATGAGCGAAATTCCCTTGCGCTACGTTTTTTGTAGCAGTATGCTACCGAAATCGTAGCGCATGGAGAAGACGATGGCCAGACTTGCTCCGTTGACCGAGCCGTTCCCCAACGAAGCCGCGGCCGTGCTGGAGAAAATGACCTTCGGCATGAAAACACCCCTGGCCCTGTTCCGCACCCTCGGCCATAACCCGCGGGTGCTCGATCGCATCCGCCTCGGTGGCCTGCTCGACAAGGGCAGCATCTCCCTGCGCCAGCGCGAATTGATGATCCTGCGCGTTTGCGCGCTTTGCGGCGCGGAGTACGAATGGGGCGTGCATGTGCAGATCTTCCGGCCCCACACCGGCATGAGCGAGGCGCAAATCGCCGATACGGCGCGCCGGTCGAGCGATGCCGCGTTATGGAGCGAAGATGAAAATCTGATCCTGGCGCTGGCCGATGCGTTGCATTCCCGCGCCAAAGTCAATGAAACGCTCTATGCGCGCCTGCAAAGCACTTTCGGCAAGGAACAACTGCTTGAACTGGTGGTGCTGGCGGGCTTCTACCACACGATCTCGTTCGTGATCGGCGCCTTTGCCATCGACAACGAGCCGGACGCGCCGCGCTTTCCCCGCTAGGGCTTGACTTCGATCTCGACGAAAACGAACTCGAAATCGTTGGCGTTGATGACGTCGTGTTCGACGCCGATGTCGCGGGCGTAGGACACGCCCGATGTCAGCTCGGCGGCGAAGACCTCGCGGCCGTTGTCGATGTCGAGCCGGCCGCTGGTGATCGGCACCACCACGTAATCCATTTCATGCCGGTGCCAGCCGGTATGGCCGCCGGGCGGAAAGCGCCACTCCGTCACTTTCACCCGCGCATTGTCGACCTGAACGGTGGGAACGGCGAGCGGGCGGGCGTCGGTCATGGCGTCAATCCTCGTCCTCTTCCGGATGCTCGGCGATGTGCAGATTCATTTCGTTGCGCTTGGAGGCCACCGTATCGAACTGGCCGCGCAGATCGGGATATTTTTCCAAAAAGGCGCGGAAATCCTCAACGTCCAGGGTCAGGAACTGGCAGTAATCCACCGCCACCACGTCGGCGGTGCGGCGGCTGCCCGAGAGCAGCGCCATCTCGCCGAAGAAATCGCCCGGTCCGAGCTTGAGCCGCTTGCCCGCCACATGCACTTCCACCTTGCCGGAGGATATGAAGAACATCGCGTTGGCGCGATCGCCCTTGCGGATGACGCGCTCGCCCGGTTCGGCCGAGCGTGGGCGCAGCAGGCCGATCAGCTCGTCGCGGCGCACCATGTCCAGCGCGGCGAACATGGGAAACCGGCTGGCCAGTTCCTGCGGATCGAGTCCGACATTGGCGCCATGGGACTCGTCGCCCTGGCGCGCCCTCTCCAATTCATGCCGCAGGCTGCGCAGCCGGCCGCGGCGCTGCAGTTCCAGCGCATTGCGCAGCGCCGGCCGGGCGATAACGCGCTGGCGCAGGTAATCGACCGTGCCGAACGCCAGCGGGTTGAGCGTGATCGACAGCAGAGCGCCGGCCAGGATCAGGTCGCGCCCTTCCGCCGGCAGCAAGCCATAGGCGATGCCGAGTCCCGCAAGGATGAAGGAGAATTCGCCGACCTGCGCCAGGCTGGCCGATACCACCAGCCCGGTCGAAATCGGATAGCCGAACGCCAGCACGATGCCCAGCGCCACCAGCGATTTGCCGATCAAGATCAGCAGCAGCACGGCCAGCACCGCCATCGGCTCGCGGATCAGGATGCTGGGATCGAACAGCATGCCGACCGAGACGAAGAACAGCACGGCAAAGGCGTTTTGCAGCGGCAGCGACTCCGCGGCGGCGCGCTGGCTGAAGGCGGATTCGGATAGGATCAGCCCGGCGAAGAAAGCGCCAAGCGCGAAGGAAACGTCGAACAGCTGGGCCGAGCCATAGGCGATGCCCAGCGCCACCGCCAGCACCGACAGGGTGAACATCTCGCGCGAACCGACGCGGGCAACGCGGGCCAGAATCCACGGCACGATGCGCGGGCCGGCAACCAGCGCAATGACGACGAACAGCACCACCTTGCCGATGGTCAGCGCCACGGTCCACAGCAGCGCCCAGCCGGTTTCGTCCGGCGCCGAAGCTTCACCCGGCACATTGCCGCCCAGAATCTCGGCCAGCGCCGGCAATAGCACCAGGGTCAGCACCATCGCCAGGTCTTCGACGATCAGCCAGCCGACCGCGATGCGGCCATTGACGGTTTCCACCGCGTTGCGCTGATCGAGCGCGCGCAACATCACCACAGTGCTGGCCACCGACAATGACAGGCCGAGCACAAGACCGGCGCCCAGACTCCAGCCCCAGCCCATGGCCATGACGGTGCCGATTGCGGTGGCGATGACGATCTGGCCGATGGCGCCGGGAATGGCGATCCAGCGCACGGCGATCAGATCGGCGGCGGAGAAATGCAGGCCGACGCCGAACATCAGCAGGATGACGCCGATTTCCGCCAGCTGTCCGGCCATCGCCGGATCGGCATCCAAACCCGGCGTATAGGGACCGAGCGCGATACCGGCCAGCAGATACCCGACCAGCGGCGGCAGTCTCAGCCGCATGGCGATAAAGCCGAAGCCGAACGCCAGCACCAGGCCCAAGGCGACGGTGGCGATCAGCGTCGCTTCATGGTGCATCGATCAAACCCAACTCGTCTTTCAAGAATGGTCGGTGGCGCAAGTGGATTTTGTCGCGGAATGAAGCAATCCGCAACCGGAGCGAGCCTAGCCGACGAAGGCGCGTTCGATGACGTATTGGCCCGGCTGGGCGTTGGACCCCTCGGCAAAACCCTTGCCTTCGAAAATGGCCGAGAGATCCTTGATCATGTCCATGCTGCCGCACATCATGGCGCGGTCGGTTTCCGGCGACAGCTCGGCCGCGCCCGGCACGCCATGCTCGAACAGCGAGCCGTCGCGCAACATGGTGGTGATGCGCAGCTGGTTGGGGAATTCCTCGCGCGTCACGGTGGCAACGTAGGTGAACTGCATTGCCGCGTTCTCCGCCACCAGCGGATCGTCCGCCAGCTTTGCCGTCAGCTCCTGGCGATAGGCCAGATCGCTGACCCGCCGCACCGAATGCACCACCACGACATGCTCGAAGCGCTCGTAGATTTCCGGGTCGCGGATGATCGACAGGAACGGCGCCAGCCCGGTGCCGGTGGCGAGCAGGAACAGCCGCTTGCCAGGCAGCAACGCATCGGCCACCAGCGTGCCGGTGGTTTTGCGCCCCAGCCACAGGTCATCGCCCGGCTGGATCAGCTGCAGCTTGGAGGTCAGCGGCCCGTCCTGCACCTTGATCGACAGGAACTCCAATTCGTCGGCATGCGCCGGCGATGCCACGGAGTAGGCGCGCAACAGCGGCTTGCCTTCAGCCGGCAGGCCGATCATGACGAACTCGCCGGAGCGGAAACGGAAGCTGGCCGGCCGCGACACGGCGAAGCTGAACAGCCGGTCGTTCCAGTGCCGCACCCACAGCACGGGCTCGGCGTGGAAGGCCGCGGACGGCGTCAGTTTAGCCTGTGCTGCTTGGCTCATCGTGTTGTTCCGGCCCGACTGCATTGGGCAGAGGGCAGCGTTTGTGGCATTTGCCTCAGCCGCTGTCCAGAACAGCGGTTTTACGCCGCATTGCTCTGCGTGCAGCGCGGCCATGTGTCGCAAAAATTCCCCAGCGCCAGCACGGTTTTTT
>JAQSWP010000174.1 GCA_029266575.1 Alphaproteobacteria bacterium
GGCGCCTGCGACGGCTTCGTGCTGGGCGCGACGCACATGCCGGGCGCCTATGAGGATTTCGTTCGCCTGGTGGTGCCGGAATTGCAGCGGCGTGGGCTGTTTCGCAAGGAATATCCGGGCACGACCCTGCGCGACACGCTGGGATTGGAAGTGCCGGAGAAATCTGCCGTGGGCTGACGGCACGCCGTTGAGTTACGATCACTATCGCGTTTAACTCAGCCGCTATTCGCAAATAGGCTGGAGGCGGCATGAAAATCAGCAATATTCCCTTCGGCACCAGCGATTGGGCGCAGATTGCCCCGACCACACACAAGGGCGATGCGGGCGAGGCGCTGTGGCGCACGCAGGAGTTCGCCAATGGCGGCAATCCGATCCGCGTCCGACTGGTGGAATACACCCCCGGCTATGTCGCCGACCATTGGTGCTCCAAAGGCCATGTGCTGTTCTGCCTCGATGGCGAATTGGAGACCACGCTGCAGGATGGCCGGGTTTTCGTCTTGAAGCCCGGCATGAGCTATCAGGTTGCCGACGGCGCCGAACCCCATCGCTCAGCTACGAAAATCGGCGCGAGGCTGTTTATCGTCGACTGAGTTCAGGCGCCCGCTGCGGACTCGAAATATTTCCGCCGCATGGTCAGGTTGATGGCGCCCACGACGATCCAGACCGCTCCAATCACCAGCTTGATGATCAATTCAGCGGAATTGTCAGCTATGAGAGCCCCAAGGACTGCATAAAGCGCGCCCAGGCCGAAGCCGATCCAGGTAAAGGCCTTGAGCTGCTTGATGTATTTGGCGCGAAATTCTTCCGGCGTGCCTTTGAACTTTGGTCGCACCCAGCCGTCATGGACTTTCTTGGCTTCGATCGGCGTATAGAACGCTGCTGCTATGGCGCAGATAAGAACCACTATCTCGAGCATGCTTTTACTCCCCAGCTACCGTCCAATCCTACGCGAAGCCGGCGCGGCGGGGCAGCCTCTTGTTGGGGAAGTGGGGATGGCAAGGGCAATCCCGCCGAATAACACTATGAATTCATTGCCGATCTCGCGGCCGCTTGGCCATAGTATGGTCGGTAAATTAAGGAAATCCTCGTTTTACCCATGTCACGCAGCAAGAGATTCTGGGCTGTCGGCGCTGTCATTCTGGCTCTGCTGGGATTCGGCGCCTGGAAGCTTTTTGCTGCCGATGACGCACGGGTGGTGGGCGGGCCGACCACGGCTGTCGTTCAGCAGGGCGATATGGAGGATGTGGTTTCGGCCTTGGGGTCGCTGCAGCCGCTCAACTACGTAGACGTCGGCACCCAGGTTTCCGGCCAGCTGCAGAAAATCTTCTTCGAGCTGGGCGACAACGTGAAAAAGGGCGAGCAGCTGGCGCAGATCGATCCCACGATCTACCAGTCGCGGGTTGGCGCCGATGAGGCGCAGCTGCTGTCGCTGCGGGCGCAGGTTTCCGAGCAGCAAGCGCAGCAGGCGCTGGCGGAACAGCAGCTGAAGCGGCAGCAGGAGCTGCTGGCGGTGCGCGCCACCAGCCGCGATGCCTACGACATGGCCGCTGCTTCCCTGAAAGTGGCCAAAGCCCGCATTGAGGCACTGCAGGCGCAAATCAAGCAGACCGAATCGAACCTGCGAGGCAACCAGGCCAATCTCAGCTATACGGCGATCTTCGCGCCGATGTCGGGCACCGTCGTCAGCATCACGGCGCGGCAGGGCCAGACGCTGGTTGCCAGTCAGATGGCGCCGGTAATCCTGCAAATCGCGGATCTCGATACGATGACGGTGCGCACCCAGGTGTCGGAAGCCGATATCTCCAAGCTGCAGGTCGGCATGGCGGCGTATTTCACCACCTTGGGCAATCCCGATCGCCGCCGCTACGGCAAGCTGCGCCAGATTCTGCCGACGCCCACTCTGGTGAACAACGTGGTGCTGTTCGACGCCTTGTTCGACGTCGACAATCCCGACCGCGATCTGATGCCGCAGATGACGGCGCAGGTGTTCTTCGTCATCGCCTCGGCCAAGAACGTAACCATCGTGCCGGTCACGGCGCTGCGCAGCACCTCGCGTCGGGGCACCGGCGGCGCCGAGCGCAAATATGTGGTGCAGGTGATGTCGGATGGCGGCTCAGTCGAAGAGCGGCCGGTGGAAGTTGGCGTCATGACGCGCACCCAGGCCGAAATCAAATCTGGCGTGAAAGCAGGTGAACGGGTGGTGTTGGCCGTTCCCGCCGGGCCGCCGCCGTCCGCCGGTGGTCAAGGCGGGGGCCAGCGTCCGCCGCGGATTCCGCGTCTATGAACGTCAATGCGCCCCTGCTCGCGCCGAAGCCGGTGGCGTCTGCTGCGGGACGGTCGCTGATCGCGCTGCGCGACATCACCAAAACCTATTCAAGCGGCGACGTCGCTACCAAGGTGCTGCACGGCATTTCGCTCGACATAGCACCGGGAGAGTTCGTCGCCATCATGGGCGCCTCGGGTTCCGGCAAATCGACCTTGATGAACCTGATCGGGCTGCTCGATCGGCCAACCACCGGCTCTTACAAACTCAACGATCAGGAAGTGGCCGAACTGGGCAGCGACCAACGGGCCGATCTGCGCCGCGAGGCCTTCGGTTTCATCTTCCAGCAATATAACCTGCTGCCCTCGGCCACCGCGGCGGAGAACGTCGAAGTGCCGGCGATCTATGCCGGAATGCCGCACGCGAAACGAATCGAGCGCGCCCATCAAATTCTGACGTCGCTTGGCCTGGGCGAACGGCTGGATTACAAGCCGGGCCAGCTCTCCGGCGGCCAGCAGCAGCGTGTGTCCATCGCCCGCGCGCTGATGAACGGCGGCGCCATCATCCTGGCCGACGAGCCGACTGGCGCGCTGGACAGTCATAGCGGCGAAGAAGTCATGCGGCTGCTCGAGGAGCTGAACGAGCAGGGCCATACCATCCTGCTGATCACCCATGACCACGAAGTGGCGCAGAAAGCCCGCCGCATCGTCGAGATCCGCGACGGCCATATCGTTTCCGATACCCTGGTCGAGCGGAACGCCCCGCCCAGGCTGCAGCCGGTCAAGACAGTCACGCGCAGCAGGCCTGGCCGCAGCCTGTCGCTGCCCAACGTCGCTGAGGCGGCGAAGATGGCGCTGCGCTCGCTGCGTGCCAATTTGATGCGAACCTTGCTGACCTTGCTCGGCATCATCATCGGCGTGGCGTCCGTGGTCGCCATGCTGGCGATCGGTGACGGCGCCAAGCAGGCGGTGCTCGACCGGCTTTCCGGCCTGGGTCCTGATCTGTTGCTGGTGCGACCTGGAGCGCCCAACATACGCAGTTCGCAGGGCTTCACGGCAACGCTGGTTCCGGCCGATGCCGATGCCATCGCCACGCTGCCCAACGTAGCCGCCGCGGTGCCCGAATATCCCGGACAGGTGACGGTGCGCTATGGCAACCGGGATTATCAAACTCAGGCCAATGCCACTGGCGCTGCCTATCCCAAGGCGCGCAGCTGGACGTTGGCGCAAGGCTCGTTTTTCGATGCCAACGACGTGCGCAGCTACGCTCCCGTTGTCGTGCTGGGCGAAACCGTAGTCGCGGCGGTCATGCCGGATGAGGCCGAACCTCTGGGCAAGTACATCCTGCTCAACAACATCCCGTTTCAGGTGATCGGCATCTTGAACGGCAAGGGTGCGGCACCCAATGGCTCCGACCAGGACGACATCGTCTTCACGCCGATAACCACCGGCGCCCTGCGCCTGTTCGGTCAGCGTTACGCGCGCTACATCACCGTGCAGGCGGCCGATGTCGCCCGCATCGGTGAAACCGAGGAAGCCATCCGGCAATTGCTGATCGAGCGTCACCGCACCGAGGATTTCCAGATCCGCAACATGGCGGCCATCCTGCAAATGGCGACCGAAACGCAGAACACGCTGACCCTGCTGCTGGGATCGATCGCGCTGATCTCGTTGCTGGTGGGCGGCATCGGCGTCATGAACATCATGTTGGTCAGCGTCACCGAACGCACGCGCGAGATCGGTGTCCGCATGGCGACCGGCGCGCGCACCACCAACATAATGCTGCAGTTCAACACTGAGGCCCTGGTGGTTTGCGCGCTGGGCGGCATTATCGGCGTGCTGCTGGGCCTGGGCACGGCGTGGCTGTTCGACACGCTGGGGCAACCGGTGTTGTTCTCTGCCGGCCCCGTGATCATGGCTTTCCTTTGCGCTTTCGCCACCGGCCTGATTTTCGGCTATCTGCCGGCGCGCAAGGCGGCGCGGCTCGACCCGGTCGCCGCGCTTGCAGCGGATTAGAGCATGAAGCCGGTCGCTGCCATTCTCCTTACCGCGGCGCTCGCCGGCTGCAGCATGGTGCCGGAATATCTGGTGCCGAAAACCGAAACGCCGCCCCGCTTCCAATATGCCGGCAACGCTGCCGCGACCTGGCCCGACCCGGCCTGGTGGCAGGGCTTCGGCAGCAGCGAACTCACAGCCATGGTCGAGCAGGCGCGTCGCACCAGTCCGGATCTGGCCGCAGCTCTTGCACGCATCGAGCAGGCGGAGGCGCAGTCGCGCTCGGCAGCTTCCGCGCTCTATCCCAGGCTGGGCGCCGACGGCTCGGCCGGGCGAACCACATCCAATCCGGGCGGTACGGGCACCGTGGTGCGCTTTTCCTATGCCGGCAACGTGCAGACTTCCTATCAGCTCGATCTGTTCGGACGCAATCGGGCCGATGCCGCCGCCGGCGCCACCAGGCTCGAGGCGACGCAATACGACTACGAAGCGGTGGCGCTGACACTCAACGCCGATATCGCGGCGACCTATTTCGAAGTGCTGGCGGCGCGCGACCGCATACGCCTGACCAACGAACAGCTGCGCAGTGCGGAGGGCATTCTCAACCTGCTCGAACAGCAGGCCCGCATCGGTACCATTTCGGATCTGGAACTGGCGCAGCAGCGCAACGCCATCGCTTCGCAGCGCGCCTCGCTGCAGGGCTTGATGCAGGTCGAGCGCGAGACGGTGAATGCGCTGGCCGTGCTGGTGGGGCAAATGCCTTCCGGTTTCGGAGCCCGCGCGCAGTCGCTGAACGAATTGCAGGCGCCGGCGGTGATCGCCGGCCTGCCGTCGGAATTGCTGCAGCGCCGCCCCGATATTCGCGCCGCCGAGGCCGATTTGCGGGCGGCCAATTTCGACGTCGGCAGTGCCCGTGCCGCGCGCTTTCCCAGCATCGAGCTGACGGCCCGAGCCGGGGTCACCAGCGCCACGCTGTCGCAGCTGATCAGTCCCGGCAGTTTCCTGACGTCGCTGGTGGCAGGCCTGACGGTGCCGATTTTCGAAGGCGGCAGGCTGGAAGCGGGAGAGGATGCAGCGCGCGCCCGCTATCGCGAACTGATCGCCAATTACAGCAAGGCGGTGCTGTCGGCATTCCGCGATGCCGAGAACGCCTTGAGCGCAACCGATCTCTACAACAGGCAATATCAGTTGGCGCAGGAGGCGCTGGCCGAAGCCACCCGGGCATATCAATTGGCCGAGGCGCGCTATCGCATTGGCGCCGTCGATTTCATTTCCGTGCTGGATGCCCAGCGCGCCGTGTTCCAGGCGACGGATGCGGTGGCGCAGGCCAATCTGGCGCGACTGGCCGCGCTGGTCGATCTTTACGAGGCGCTGGGCGGCGGCTGGGACGGAACGAGCCTGAAGCAGGTCAGCGCCCGTTAGGCTTTGGTCGGATGCTCGATGGCGTCCATGAAGGCGCGCACCGGGGCCAGCCGCAAACTGTCCCGCAGGCAAACCGCGTATTCCGACACTTCGATTTCGGCATCGGCGATGGCGATGGGATGGAAGCGCGGGTCGGTGCCGAATTCGCTGCGGAACACAACGCCGATACCGAAACCCGCCGCCACCGCTTCGCGCACGCCTTCGCGTGTTTGCACGTCTGACAGCATGGCGGGGGTGGCCCCCGCGCGCGCCAGCGCGTTCTCGAACACTTCGCGGGTAACCGAGCCGCGCTCGCGCACCACAAGATCCTGACCATCCAAGTCGCGCAGGCCGATGCGCTTCTTCTTTGCCCAGGCATGGCCGGTCGGCACGAACAGGATTAGCTGATCGCGCTTGATCTCAAGCGAATGCAGGCGCGGATCGGACACCAGCTTGGCCATCACCCCGATATCGGCGTTGAAGTCGAGCACCTGCTGCAGCACGTCGGCGGAGTTGCCGATGCGCAGCGAGAAGCGGATGCCTTGGTGCTGGCGGCGCAGGGCGGCCAGCGCCGGCATGACGTGATAGGCGCTGTCGCCGGCGATGCGCAGATTCCCCCGAATGAGCGTTTTGGCGCCGGAGAGCAGGGAATTGGCTTCCGCTTCGGCGGCAAACAGGCGGGTGGTGACGGCGTAGAGCGCCTGGCCCATCTCCGTCAGATCGACCGAGCGAGCCCGTCGTTCGAAAAGTCTTACTTTATATTCTTCTTCCAACTGCCTGACTTGGCTCGATATTGTTGGCTGGCTTACCATCGCGGAATTGGCCGCGGCGGAGAAGCCACCCTCTTGGGCGACCAGATGAAAAGCGCGGAGTTGGGAAGGTGTCATATAGATGCAACCTATATCTCGTATTGGTATTATGTATTTGAATTATGCTGAAGATGGGCAGAGTTTGAAAGCCTGACATTTCAAGCTTTGGGAAGGATTAAGACCCGTGTCCAAGCCTCCAGCCGCCTCCGAAACCGGCGATCCGCTTCTGCTCACTCCCGGCCCGCTGACGACTTCACGCGCGGTCAAACAGGTCATGGTGCATGATTGGGGCTCGCGCGATGCTACGTTCCTGCGCATCAATCGCGAAGTGCTGGAGCAGATCACGGCGCTGGCGAATGGCGTCGGCACGCATGTCACGGTGCCGATGCAAGGCAGCGGCACCTTCGCCGTCGAGGCGATGCTGACCACCTTCGTTCCCCGCAATGGCAAGATCGTCGTCGGGCATTCTCAATCCGATCGTCGAGATCGCGGCCATCGTTGCCAAGCAGGGCCGCCGCCTGCTGCTCGATTCGATGAGTGCCTTCGGCGCGCTGCCGGTCGATGCAAGCTCCGTGCGTTTCGATGCGCTGGCCGCCTCGTCGAACAAGTGCTTGGAAGGCGTGCCGGGCCTGGGGTTTGTGGTCTGCCGTAAGGAAGCTTTGGCCGAGACCAAGGGCAATGCCACCACCTTGACGCTCGATCTGCAGGACCCATACGGCTGAAGGCGGCGTCGCCGGCCGCGGCGGGCGCTATGCCGGCAATTGCCGCATCCTGATCGACGGCATGCGCGCTTTGGGCTTCCGCACCCTGCTGCCGGACAGCCTGCAGGCGCCGATCATCGTCACCTTCCACATGCCGTCCGATCCCAAATTCGTCTTTCAGGATTTCTACGATCGGCTGAAGGATCGCGGCTATGTGATCTATCCGGGCAAGCTGACCGTGGCCGACAGTTTCCGCATCGGCTGCATCGGCCGGCTAAATGCCGATCACATGCGCGGCGCCGTGCAGACCGTGCGCGAGATCCTGGCCGAGATGGGCGTCAGCCAGACCGCACCGGCGCAGGCCGCTTAGGGAGTTGAAGAGTATGGACAGCAACCTCACGACCGGCATCGACATCGCCATCAACGGCCGTCGCTATCGCACGCGCGCCGAGCCGGTGGTGGTGGTGTGCATCGATGGCAGCGAGCCGGGGTATATCGAGGCGGCCGTGAAGACCGGCAAGGCGCCGTTCCTGAAGAAGGTGCTGGAGCAGGGCGCCAATCTGCTGGCCGACAGCGTGGTGCCGACCTTCACCAACCCGAACAATCTTTCCATCGTCACCGGCCAGCCGCCGAAGGTGCACGGCATTTGCGGTAATTACTTCTACGACCGCGACAGCGGCACCGAAGTGATGATGAACGATCCCAGGTTCCTGCGCGTCGGCACCATCTTCGAGGCGTTCCAGAAGCAGGGCGCCACGGTCGCCGTCGTCACCGCCAAGGACAAGCTGCGCGGCTTGCTGGGCAAGGGGCTGATACTGGCGCCGGGCCAGGCGTGCTCCTTCTCATCGGAGAAATCGGACAAGGCCAGCAATGCCGAGAACGGCATCGACTATGTCAACGATCTGGTCGGCATGAAAGTGCCTGATGTCTATAGCGCCGGCTTGAGCGAATTCGTCTTCGCTGCTGGTGTAAAGCTGATGCAGCGCGACCGGCCTGACCTGATGTATCTCTCGACCACCGATTACATCCAGCACAAGCACGCGCCGGGCACCCCAGTCGCCAACGATTTCTACATCATGATGGACAAGTACCTGGCGCAGCTCGACGCCATGGGCTGCGTCATCGTGCTGACGGCCGATCACGGCATGAATTCCAAGCACGATGGCTCGGGCCAACCCGACGTGATCTATCTGCAGGACGTGATGGACAACATGCTGGGCGCGGCCACGGCGCGGGTGATCCTGCCGATCACCGACCCCTATGTTGTGCATCACGGCGCGTTGGGCTCCTTCGCCACGGCCTATCTGCCGGAAGGCGCCGATCGCGCCGATGTATTGAAGAAGCTCGCGGCGATGCCGGGTATCGAGCTGGCGCTGAGCCGCGAAGAC
>JAQSWP010000175.1 GCA_029266575.1 Alphaproteobacteria bacterium
GCCGGCTTCGGGGAAGGCGTCGGCCAGGAAGGCGATGATGGCGGCGGTTTCCGTCACCACCACGCCGCGCCAGGTGATGGTCGGCAGCTTACCCATCGGGTTGATGGCAAGAAATTTCGGCGTCTTGTGCTGCTTGGTCTCGAAGTCGATCGGCACGATGCGATAGGGGGCGCCGACCTCCTCCAGCATCCAATGCGCCATTTGCGCCCGCGAACGCGGATTGAAGTAAAAGACAATGTCCTCGGACATGGCAGGCTCCCCGGCACAGCGGGTTCACGCGCTGCGCCAGTCCCTGAAACCGGTGTCGGCGGTGGCAAGTTCCGGGAGAGCCGCCGGCCGCACCTCTTTTTTGCCGAGAATCGTCTCGTAAAGCGCTTCATAACGGTCTGCCACCGCTTCGATATCGAAGCGCGTCATCACCTTGGTGCGGGCCGCGGCGCCCAGATTGTCGCCGGCGGCGATCCGTTCGAAGCACCACAACATGCCCTTGGCTAGATCCTCTGGCTCGAAGGGCTTGGCAAGGTAGCCATCGATGCCGTGGCTGACGATGTCGCGCGGGCCGCCGGAGTTGAAGGCGACAACCGGCGTGCCGCAGGCCATGGCTTCGATGATGGTCTTGCCGAACGCCTCCTGGAGGGACGGCATCACCGCGACGTCGGCGGCGGCGTAGAGCTTCGACAGCCGCGCATTGTCGTCGACGTAGCCGACATAGCGGGTCTCGATGCCGCAATCGGGCACGTCGCCGTGCTGGAGATCGCCGAACACCACCAGCAGCATGTTCCGCGTGCGCTCGTCCTGACCCAGAATGCGCAGCGCCGCCAGAAGCTCGGCAAAGCCCTTGCGCGGATCGCGCGTGGCGTTGATGGCGCCATAGACGGCGATGGGCCGATCGGGCGGCAGGTCCCATTCCTTGCGGGCGATCGACTTGGCCAGCGGATTGAAGGTCGCGACATCAAGCCCGTTGGGAATGACCTCGATCGGGAAGCGGCCCAGCAGGGGACTGGAAGCGGCGCAGTCGGCAAGCCAGCGGCTGATCGGCACCAGCGTCAGATCGAGATCCTTCCACTGTCTGCTTTTGTGCCGCCAGATGGCGCGGCTCAAATCCTCCTCGCGGCTCGAGCGCAGTTGCGGGCAGGCGCCGCAGCCTTCGCGATAGCGCTCGCAGCCGGCGGTGTAATGACAGCCGCCGGTGAAACTCCACATGTCGCGCAGCGTCCATACGATAGGCCGCGAAAAACTCTTCAGCGAAGAGATCGGAAGATAGCCGCCGCCGACCCAGTGGAGATGGATGATGTCGGGCTTGCAATCTTCCACCAGGCGGTCGAACCGGCATGGCATCCAGCCAAGCGACCAGAAGGATTCTTCGGTGTTGCGATAGAAGCGCAGAGGCAGGCGGTCGAACTGCATGCGCAGCTTGGCCGCCAGCTGCGGCATGGCGCCAGGCAAAAGGCGAACGGTTTCATCGTCGCTGGCTTTGGAAGCCACCATCATGGTCGAATCGATGTCGCGCCGGCGCAGGGCTTCGTGCAACCATTGCGAGCCGCGCGCCGCGCCAGAACCAGTATCGAAGGTGCTGAGATGGAGAACCTTCATCGCTGGCCGGCCAGAGACAGGGGGCGGAAAAATGCAGGCCGCGCAACGCCGTCACTCATAGGCCACATACTCCAAAGACAGCGCCCCACTGCTCCCGTGCTCCAGCGCTACACTACGTCTGCAAACCCCTACGCGATAGTGAACGAAGGTAGGATGCCTGGCATGTCCGCGAAATATCACAGCGTGTCATCCCGATACATTTGTTAAGGAGAGAGTGACGCCTGTTGATGGTCAATTGCGGCGGCACCAAGGCAAATGTTGGAGAGAAAATATGCAGCTTGATCCCCGGCCGTTCATCGGGCGCCTGCGCTGGATCCGCGATTATCCAGTCTATGCCGAAGCGCCGACCCGATACGCCGCGCGATCGCTGATGTACACCTGGCGCGAGCAGACTACCTCGGGCGACACGATGGTCTTCACCGCTTGCGGCGGCCGCAGCTTTCGCACGCCGCGCAACAACATCTCCTCTTTCATCGCCGCGGTGTTCGACGAGCGCGATCTCAACATCGTGCGTTTCTGGCGGCGCGCTTTGCCGGCGGGCTCGACCTTCTTCGACGTCGGCGCGAATATTGGCTTGTATTCGGTGCCGGCGAGTTTGCATGTCGGAGCAGCAGGCCGTGTGGTGGCCTTTGAAGCGCATCCCTTGCTGTGCCAGTTTTTGGCCAACAACGTCGCGCGCAACCGGTTGGATAATGTCACCATCGAGAATGTCGCCGTCGGCGAAGCAGCGGGAACCGTGCGGCTGGCCTTTAATGCGCGCAATCCCGGTGAAACGCGGGTGGCGCTGGACGACGAGGCGGGTGAGACCGTTCCGGTCCTAACGCTCGACGACTATTGCCAGCGGCGCGGCATAGGACGCGTCGATTACATCAAGCTCGATGTCGAAGGCTACGAGGCCGCCGTGTTGCGCGGCGCAGCTGAAATGGTGCGCGGCAATCCCGGGATCCTACTGCAGACCGAATTCGAGCCGGCGCACCGCGCCCGTTATGGGGCGGCGGACGAGCTGGGCGAACTGCTGCTGAGCTGGAATCTGCTGCCCCATCGGATTGGCTGGCAGGACGGCAGGCCGCACCGGCTGGCCTCGCTCGATGGCTATGCCGGGGAGATCGTGTGGAGCCGCCAGGCACTTGGCTAGATTTTCGCCACATTGCCTGTTTAAGAAATTTCTTGTGACAAAGCCATGGCCGGGAACTGCAAACGGTTGGCAGCGTCATACCGCAACAGCTCCGATATTTAATCAACGGATGTGTGAGCTTTTGCGCTTTACGTGTCGTGTTCGCTCCTGCAATATTTTCGGCAAGCAAGCGGTCATCATCGCTGCCGCCATTACCCACCGGTGATGGCCTTTGGGGGGAATCGGCCGGAAGGCGTCGGGGGACGCGCCGGAACTGACGGACCGCAAACCGGTTCGGACCCGAAGGCTCGATCGATGGTGGATGATGCCGAAAAGCCTGTCCAAACCGGTGTTTGTTTTTCTGCTGCCGCTGCTGGCGAGCGGCTGCGGAGTTCTCGACGGCACACCTTTTGGCGCCACTCAATCGGCGTCCGTTTCGCCACAGCAAAGCGCCGCAAAGCCGCGTCCGGCGCGGTCCGTCGATGGCAGGAAACCTGCCGATGGCGCCGCGCAACCGACGACCACGGCATCCAAGAGTCAGGAGGGAACGAAACCCTCCGACGTGCCGAGGGAGGAAAACGCGTCCCGCGTTGACGGCAGAACCCTGAACCTGGTGGGCCTGGATCAGACGCAAGTCGCCAAAATCCTGGGCCCTCCGATGGCCGAAACCGAAAAAGCACCCGGCAAAGTATGGCGGTACTGGAACTCGCGCTGTGCGGTCGATGTTTCCATGTATCTCGATATCCAGTCGCGCGCGTATCGCGTCTTATCCTATGAGGTGACGAACCATGACAATTCAACAGGGGGACGGAGCGCATGCCTTGCAGAGCTCCCCAAATCAAACCTTCAACCGACGTCCGCTGATGGACGCTGACGCCAAACTGGCCCTGCTGGACGACGACAACGCCTATCTCGCACAGCTGAGCGACGGGCTGGGCGAGCTCGGATTTGGTGTCGTGACCTTCAACAGCGGCCCAGCCTTGCTCGATTATTTCGACGAGGGCGGCAAAGCCGACTGCATGGTGCTCGATTGGCGCCTCGACCGCGGCTCGGGGCTCGATGTGCTGATGCGCGCCCGTCGCCGGGGCCTGACCACGCCCGCGGTATTCTTCACCGGACTGCCGGCGACCGATTATGAAACGGTGGCCCTGGACAGCGGCGCGGCGGATTTCGTCGACAAGTCGCGCGGTGTCGACATACTCGCCCGCCGTATCCGGTTGATCATCGAGTCGGGCAAAGTGGGCGACGGCGGCGCGGTCGAAGAAGAGATCCGCGTCGGACGCCTGCGGCTGCGCCCGCAGGTCTGTCGTGCATACTGGGACACAACTGACGTGAACCTGACGGTCACGGAGTTCCGCATCGTCATGACGCTGGGCTCGAATGCGGGCGAATACGTCAGCTATCGAGCCATTTACGATTGCGTGCACAGCGCGGGATTCATTGCCGGAAGCGGAGAGGATGGCTACCGTACCAATGTTCGATCGTCCATGAAGCGAATCCGCAACAAATTCCGGGCCATCGACGATGCCTTCAACGAGATCGAAAACTTCCCCGCCTTTGGCTATCGCTGGCAGGGCAACGGGTCAGGCGACCGCAGCCAATAAATTCTGGCTGAGGCGAATTGGAGCGTCGCTCAAACTCAAAGGGGCGGCGCTCCTTATCATTTTCATCGCGCTTCCGGTCGCGCTCTACAGCCAGTTCGAAAGCGCCGAACGGCAACGCAAGGAGCTCATCATCCGTGGCATTCAGCACCGCAACGTGCTGATCAGCGAGATTCTGCGGCCGGTGCTGCAGACCATCGCGCCGCAGGAAATCCCCGATCTCAATGGCCGGCTGGAGCGCTTCGCCAACGGCACGGCGATTCTGAAATTGCTGTTTCGCCCGGCGAGCGCCGGGCATGAGAATGCGTTTCTTTACATCGCGTCCGCACCGGCGCTCGCTTCCACGACCCAGCCCGATCTCGAACTGGCGCGGCTGCAGGAGCTTGGCGTGCTCGAACGCCTGCACGAGACCTGCGCCAGCGGCCAGGCGATCGATCTCAGCCGCCGGGCCGGCGTCAACAACGAGGAGGTGCTGACCTCGGTTTTACCAATTATGGCGTCCAATGGCTGCTGGGTTCTCATCTCCGCGCAACCGACCGCCGCCTTTCTCAACATGTCGATCGACAAGCCTTACTGGCACACGCCGGAAATGCAGGCCGCCGGCATCTTCTACTTCGCCGCGCTGGTCGTAGCGTTGTTGATTGCCGGCAGCATGTGGCAAAGCCTGAACCGCTTCCGCCGCGTGGCGCGTGAGATCAGGCACGGCAGAGATCCCAAACGACAATTCTCCGAGCGCAACGTCGTGCCCGAGCTGACACCCGTTGCAGCCGACCTGGACAGCCTGGTCGAGGATCTGCGGCGGACGGCAGAGGACATTCGCCTCAACGCGGAAGAGAATGCCCACACCCTGAAGGGCCATGTGTCGTCGATTGACATGGCGCTTCCGGCGCTGCGCCAGGCGGTGCCGGAGGACGATCAAAAGGCGGGACGCTCGCTGCAGATCATCAAGACGGCGCTGGATCGGCTTCATAGCCAGATCAGCACCTCCCTGCGCCTGGATTTCACCAAGGCCAGCCTGCTGGAAGCTCCCCGGCGGCGCATCGACCTGACGGCGGTGGTGGCGGAAATACTGCTGCACTACCGGGATCTGGCGACGGAGAACAACATATCCGTCGTGCGCAAGCTGGACGAGGATGTGTTCGCCACTGGCGCGGAGGGAGCGGTCGAGGTGTCGCTGGAATGCGTGCTCGACAACGCGCTGAGTTTCGCGCCCAACGGCAGCACGATTTCGGTCATGCTCAAGAAGCGCGAAGCCGATGTGATGTTGCGGATCGATGACGAAGGCCCCGGCGTCGACCCCGACATGATCGAACGCATATTCGAACGCTCAGTATCCTCTCGCCCAGCATCGCATGCGAATTCAGGCGACAACAACGCCGGCCTTGGCTTGTGGATAGCACGGCAGAACGTGCAGAGCATGGGCGGCACGATAATGGCGCGCAATCGTGTCGGGGGTGGTCTGAGCATTGAAATGATCCTGCCGCTGGCGGACTAAACCACAGTTTGATCACTGTGTAAGGCATTGGCGCTTCGTCACAATCCAGACGAGTTGGGTTTGTAGCGAGGTAGTGCAATGGATACCGGATTTGCCGCAGGCGCGGCCGGCGGCGCGGCGGCTCACACGCCGAGCTACAAGATTCATCCGGTCATTCTCGCCGGCGGCTCGGGCACGCGGCTGTGGCCGCTGTCGCGCGCGGTCTATCCCAAGCAGCTTCTGGCGCTGACTTCCGGCCGGACGCTGCTGCAGGAGACCGCCGAGCGCAATCGCGCCGATATCGGTTTCGATGCGCCGCTGCTGGTCTGCAATGAAGAGCATCGTTTTCTCATTCAGGAGCAGCTGCGGGAAATCGGCATGGAGCCGCAGCAGATCATACTCGAGCCCGTGGGACGCAACACTGGGCCGGCGATCACCGCCGCGGCGATTGCGCTGATGGCCAAAGAGCCGGAAGCGATCATGCTGGTGCAACCGGCCGATCACAGCATCGGCTCGGCCGAGCAATATCACGCCGCCATCCGCGCCGGACTGCCGGCGGCGATGGCCGGCAACATGGTTACGTTCGGCATTACGCCCAATCGTCCCGAGACCGGTTACGGCTATATCAAGAGCGGGGCTGCGATGGACGCCGTGGGCCGCGCCCGTCGCGTCGACCGCTTCGTCGAAAAGCCGGATGAAGAAGCGGCGCGCCGTTTCGTCGATAGCGGCGCCTATTACTGGAACAGCGGCATCTTCCTGTTTTCGGTGCGCCACTATCTCGAAGAACTGGAACAGCTCAACCCCGCCATGCTTGAAGCCTGCCGCAAGGCAGTCGAAAGCGGCGCACCGGATTTGGACTTTTTCCGTCTCGATGCGGCCGCTTTCGCAGAAGCGCCGTCGCTGTCGGTCGATCGCACCGTCATGGAACTGACCGATCGCGCCGTGGTGGTGCCGGTAGACATGGACTGGAGCGATCTCGGCTCCTGGCAGGCGCTGCACAAGGCCAATCCGTCGGACGAAGCCGGCAACGTGTCTTTGGGCGACGTCATCGTCGAGGGCGTCACCAACTCCTATTTGCGCAGCGACGACAAGCTTCTGGCGGTGATAGGCGTCGACAACCTGATCGTGGTGTCAACACCGCTTCCAGGTCAAACGCCTGATGGTCAAGCCGGGCGCCCGTCTCAGCCTGCAAAAGCATTTCCACCGTGCCGAGCACTGGGTCGTGGTTTGCGGCACGGCGCTGGTCCAGCGCGGCGAGGAAGTAACTTTGGTCAGCGAAAACGAATCGGTTCACATACCGATCGGCACGCCGCACCGGTTGGAGAATCCCGGCAAGGTGCCATTGCATCTGATCGAGGTGCAATCGGGCGCCTATCTGGGCGAAGACGACATCGTGCGCCTGGCGGACAATTATGGCCGGACGTGAGACTGCCCCGGCGCTGCTGGTCACTGGCGGCGCCGGCTATATCGGCAGCCATGTCTGCAAAGCTGCTGCCGCCGCGGGCTACCTGCCGATAACCTTCGACAATCTCGAAGGCGGGCATCGCAGTGCCGTGCGCTGGGGGCCGCTGGAGAAGGGCGATCTTAGGGATGCCGAACGGGTGCGGTCCGTGCTCGAACGCTGGCGCCCGCAAGCCGTGATCCATCTGGCCGGCCTGATCGATACCGCCGCCTCTGTGCGCGATCCGTCGAGCTATTACGCCTCCAACGTCTCGGCCAGCGTGGTTCTGTTGGACGCCATGCGCCAGATGGGCGCTTCGTCGCTGATTTTCTCCTCGAGCGCGGCAGTCTATGGCGAGCCGTCCTATACGCCGATCGACGAGCAGCACCGCTGCGCGCCGCTGTCGCCGTACGGCGCATCGAAGATGATGGTCGAATGCATTCTCAAGGACTATTTCAGGGCCTATGGGCTGAAGTCCGTTGCATTGCGCTATTTCAATGCCGCTGGCGCCGACGTCGAGGGCGACATCGGCGAATCGCATCCCTGCGAAACGCACCTTATTCCGCTGATCCTGGAAGCGGCGGCGGGTAAAAGACAAAACGTTGCCGTCCATGGCGAAGACTATGAAACCCGCGACGGCAGTTGCGTGCGCGACTACATCCACGTCTCCGATCTGGCCTCGGCCCATATCCTTGCCGTGGAATATCTGCAGCGGCGGGAAGGGGCCTACGCTTTCAACCTGGGCAGCGGCGATGGCGCCACGGTGCGCGAGATCATCGATGCTGCCGGGCGCATCTGTGGCCAACCGGTTCCAGTTGCGACTGGTTCGCGCCGGCCGGGCGATCCCGCCGTATTGCTCGCCGATTCAGCGCAGGCGCGATCGGAGCTTGGCTGGCGGCCGGCCCTGTCCGACCTCGATACGATTCTGTCAACGGCCTGGGCCTGGCACAAAAAGACGTGGCAAATCAAGGCCGCGTGAAATATAATTGCTATTCTAGAGTCTTGGGGATTCTCCGGTACGCAATATGAAATCGATCGCATGTTTTGCCGCGCTGGCATTTAGCCTGTCTGCCGCGAATGCCTTGGCGCAACAAACGCCGGCCGCGGCGCAACCCGCCTCCGGTACGTCGCAAGGTGCACCCGGTACGCCGCCAGGCGCCCCCGAGCGGCGTGAAATCCCCAACGATGAAATTCCGCGCGGCCAGACGGTCATGGAACGGCCGCGGCCTGACTACGATCCGCTCGGCATCAGGCTGGGCGGGTTTCTGCTCTATCCGACTTTTGGCGTGCGCCAGCTCTATACCAGCAACGTCTATTCGACCGAGCGCAATACGATCGACGATTTCGTCACCATTGCCGAGCCGTCGGTCGATCTGCGCTCGAACTGGAACAACCATTCGCTGACCTTCCATGCCGATGCCGCCATCGGGCGCTATTGGAACGAAACCAACGAAAATTTCGAGGACTTCAATATTGCGGCGGCCGGGCGGCTCGACATCACCAGCCTGACGCAGGTTTTCGCATCGCTGGGCTATCGCTGGCTGCATGAAGAGCGCAGCTCGCCCGACGACGTCGGCGGCAAGAAGCCAACGGAATATTCCATCACGTCGGCAAGCATTGGCGTCCAGCAGCGCTTCAATCGGCTGAATTTCCGCGTCGATGGCATCATCGACCGTTACAATTTCAGGGATACGACTGCATTTGGCGGCGGCAAGATTGATCAGGACGATCGCGACCGCGATCACCTGCTTCTGAAGCTGCGCGGCGGCTACGAGTTCACGCCCTTGCGGGAAGTCTATTTCCTGGCGAATTTCAACAAGCGCAACTATGACCAGGCGCGGGACAACGCCGGTTTCGAGCGCGATTCTTACGGCGTCGAGGTGGCGGCCGGCCTGCGCTACGATCTGACCGGCATTACGTTCATCGATTTCTTCCTCGGATGGAGCGCGCAAGACTACGACGACCGACGCCTGAAGACGGCGCGCGGCGTGTCGGGCGGGCTTAGTCTGAGCTGGAACGTGACTGCCTTGACGACCATTACCGGCAAGATCTCACGCGAGATCGAGGAAACCACCGTCAACAATTCCTCGGCCTATTTCGCCACCAAGGCCGAAGTCCGCGTCGATCACGAGTTGCTGCGCAACCTGATCCTGACCGGGTATTTGTCCTATCAGCATGACGATTTCGCAGGCGTCAGCCGCGATGACGACTATTTCCGGGTAGGCGCAAACGGCCGCTACCTGTTCAACCGCAACTTCTCCACCGAAGCGGGCTATTCCTTCCGCACGCGGCAAAGCAATCTCGCCAATAACGATTTCGACGAACATTTGATAATGCTGCGGCTGGTCGGCCGCATGTAGCGGATCGGCGCCGGCGTGCGCCGATCCTCTTTAACCCCTTCAAACGCCTCGCAAAGGTCACAACAGCTTCTCTTCCCGCCCAGCTAAAACAAGCTTGGGAAACCGCGAGTTCGTGTGGGCTGTCGCTTTTGCGCGATCTCCTGCCGACCGCACAAGACGGGAGAGAGCGATGGCGATCAGAGATTCTATCAGCCGCATTTACGCCAAAATTGCGCGGCTGGCCGCCGTGGCATGTCTTGCCGCAACGGCCGTCGCATGCAGCGATCAACTGGCGCAACCGTTGCAGTACTCCGGTAGCGACGCGGACGCGTGGCGAGCCGGGACCGAGGAATATCGTCTGGCGTCGGGCGACCGGTTGCGCATCACCGTGTTCGGCCAACCTGAGATGTCACGCGAATATCAGATCGATGGTGCCGGCCGCCTGGCCTTCCCCCTCATCGGCACGTTCTCCACACGCGGCCTGACGCCAAGCGCGCTGGAAACGACGTTGTCGGACAAACTCGATCCCGACTACGTGCGCAATGCCGCGGTCAGCGTGGAACTGCTCACGTTCCGTCCGTTCTACATCGTGGGCGAAGTCAAGGTGCCGGGCAGTTACGCCTACGTTCCCGGCATGAGCGTGTTGAACGCCGTGGCAATCGGCGGTGGATATACCTATCGCGCCCGCGAGACCAACTTCGTCGTGCGCCGGCCATCGGGCGATGGTCGCGTCACGCAACTTATAGCTACCGCCGATACGCCGCTATTGCCCGGCGACATCGTGACGGTTCGGGAGCGTTATTTCTGATGCGTCTAGTCCCCAGCAGCGGTGCGCCGCAACCGGTTGTCTACAGCCAGCCGCAGCAAGAGATCACTCGTCTCTATGCCCCGCAGCCGGAGACTGAAAACTTTGCGGAGACGCTGCAGAAACTGTGGCGTCACCGCGTTCTCATAATCGCGATCACGCTGGTATTCGGCGCTATCGCGGTGGTCGTGGCCAAGAGCATGCCGACCTACTACGCGGCGGAAGCCCGCGTATTGGTCGGTGTGCCGCCGCTGAAGATCTTGAATATCCAGTCGATCCTGCAGGACGAGAATCCCGACGCCGACCGGATCCAGAACGAGGCTTATGTGCTGCAGTCGCGCGAGCTTGCCGCTGCGGTGTCGGCCAAGTTTGGGCTGGTAGGCGATCCTGAGTTCAATCCGTTCATGGAGAGTGGCGAACCTTCGTGGTGGCAGAAGCACGTCAGCCAACCGCTGTCTGCTTTGTTCCAGTCCGAAGACGAACCGCCGGCGACATCGGAAGACGTGCAGCGGGCCGTGGTCGATACGCTGCTGGGGCGGACAAGCGTTGCGCAACTTGGTCGTTCGCACGTTCTTGGCATCAAGGTCAGGTCCAACAGTCCGGAACGCTCGGCCGAACTGAGCAATGCCTTTGCCGAGACCTACCTGTCGCAGCAGCGCGATGAGAAGGTCCAGGCTTCCGACGAGGCCGACAAGTTTCTCACCACCCGCATCGAGGAACTGCGCCAGCAGGTCGCCAAATCGGACCAGGCCGTCGAGGACTACCGGCGCAAGTACGGCCTCTTCAAAGGTGCCAGCGCCGGCATCACCTCGCAGCAGCTCACCGAGTTAAATACGCAGCTCATCAGCGCACAAACGGCCAAGGCGGAAGCCGATTCCCGCTTATTGGAAGCGCAGACCCGCGGCGGCAAAGTGGCCGATGCCAACGCCGTTCCGGAAGTCCTCAAGTCGCCGCTTATTCAGACCTTGAAGGCGCAATCTGCCATTGCGGAGCAGAAGCTGGCTGACGTGACCTCCCGCCTTGGCCCGCGGCACCCGCAGCGCCGCGCTGCTCAAGCTGAAGTCGCGGACGTGCGTGGCAAGATCGGTGGCGAAGTGGCGCGGACAGTGGAAGGCCTGCGGCGCGAAGCGCAGAATGCCAACACGCGCTATGAAGACATCAAGCGCAGCTTCGAACAGCTGAAAGTCAAAATGGGCGGCGTCAACGACCAGCAGATCACGCTCGATGCGCTGGAACGCGACGCCAACGTCAACCGCCATCTGCTGGAGCAGATGCTGGGCCGCGCCAAGGAGATGATCGGCCAGCAGCAGTTGCAGCGCGCTAACGCCAAGCTGATCTCCCGCGCCGACGTACCCTGGACGCCAGCCTTTCCGCCCAAACCTCTGATCGTGCTGTTCGGCCTGATCGCGGGCGGATTGCTGGCCTGCATCTGGGCATTGATGCGCGAGAGCATGGACCAGACCTTCCGGCGTAGCCGGCAAATGGAAGCGGCGACCGGCTTGCCTGTGCTGGCGATGGTGCCGCAGGTCAAGGACCGCATGGGGCCGCTGCAGCACGTGCTGCGCAAGCCGATTTCGCCCTACACCGAGTCGCTGCGCAAGCTGCATACGGCGCTTGAGCTGTCCGAAGCAGCCTATTCGCCCAAGCTG
>JAQSWP010000015.1 GCA_029266575.1 Alphaproteobacteria bacterium
CTCGTCCTTGTTCCTTTGGCGTTCGTCCGCCTACAGTGGCGCCCGCTTCGTTTCCCCGCCTCCCGCTTTCGAGCCGCCAATGTCGCTTCGCACCGAACAATCCCAGGAAATCGCCGACCAGCGCGCCGAGCAGACGCCAACAAGGCGCGTCACAGCACCGGCGCTGGAGGAAATCCTCTATCAGGCGCTGCCGGTGCTCGATCACGGCTTCGTCCGCGTCGTCGACTACATGGGCGACGATGCCGCCGTGGTGCAGGCCGCCCGCGTCTCCTACGGGCGCGGCACCAAGAAGGTCAGCGAAGACAAGGGGCTGATCAACTATCTGATCCGCCATCGCCACACCACGCCGTTCGAGATGTGCGAGATCAAATATCACGTCAAATTGCCGATCTTCGTGGCGCGGCAGTGGATCCGCCATCGCACCGCCAACGTCAACGAATATTCGGCGCGCTATTCCATTCTCGACAACGAATATTACGTGCCGCGGCCGGAGCATCTGGCGGCGCAGTCGGCCGTCAACCGCCAGGGCCGCGGCGACACGCTGGCCGGCGAGGATGCGCGCCGCGTGTTCGATTTGTTGAAGAAGGACAGCGAGCAGGTCTACGAGCATTACATGGAAATGCTCAACGAGAACGACAAAGGCGAGGTGCTGGATGCCGAGCGCACCGGCCTGGCGCGCGAGCTTGCCCGCATGAACCTGTCGCTGAATTTCTATACCCAATGGTACTGGAAGACGGATCTGCACAATTTGATGAATTTCCTGTCGCTGCGCGCCGATGCGCATGCGCAGTACGAGATCCGCGCCTATGCCGACGTGATGATCGATACGCTGAAGCGCTGGACGCCTATGGCGTACGAGGCGTTCCTGGAATATCGCATGGGCGGGGCGCAGCTCTCGCGCACCGGGCTGGAGATCGTCAAGCGCATGCTGGCGGGCGAAGCCGTCGACCGGAAGGGCCGCGGGCTGTCGCTGCGCGAATGGCGTGAATTGATGGCGGCGCTGGGACGCTGATCCCAGACACCGCCACCGATCTCATCTACTTGAACTGGATGTTGTTGAAGTTGAGGTGATAGGGCGTGCCCGTCGCCGGCTTCCACGACTTGATGCGGTCGGTGGCGGCGAAGGAGGCATCGCACCAGATCAACGGCAGCGCCATCTTGTTGTGATCCTCGAGCGCGGCGAACTTGGCCAGCATCTTCTCGCGTTCCTTGCCGCTGGCGGTCTCGAGCTGCGCTTTGTAGAGGCTGTCGTATTCGGGAACCTTGATCTGGCCCGCCGTCCACACCGCGTTGGAAACGTACCAGCCGCCCAGCAATTCGCCGGCATCGTCTGACATTGACGCGCCGCCCCAGTAGATGCCGGGCTGCTTGCCGCCGCGCATCATGCCGAACCAGGCTTGCGTGTCGTGCGGGATGCGCTTGATCTTAAAGCCGACCGCTTCCAGATCGCCCGCGATCGCTTCCAGCACCTGCGGCGCGTTGGGCACCGGCGCCAGCGATTCGGTCGACAGCACGAAATCGACTTCCTTGCCCGGCGCCACGCCCGCTTCCTTCAGCAGCGCCTTGGCTTTCGCCGGATCGTACGGGATGACTTTGTATTTGGCTTCATAGCCGAAGGTGGCCGGCGTCAGGATGGTGCTGGCCGGCTCGCAAGTGCCGTTCAGAATCTTCTTGGTGATCTGCGGCAGGTTGATCGCGTACCCGATCGCCTGCCGCACCCGCCTGTCGGCGGCTTCCGGGAACTTGGCGGTGTTGAAATAGAGCCCGGCCGTGCTGGCGTATTTCGAGGAGAACAGGCGGATGTTCTTGTTGCTGGAGATTTTCTCCAGCAGCGGCCCGGTCAGGCCGGAGACGATGTCGGCCTCGCCCTTCTCGAGCATGGCGTAGCGGGTGAAGGGTTCGGCCACCAGCCGCTGCATCAGGAATTTGAAATGCGCGACCTCGCCCCAGTATTTGTCGTTGGTCTCGAAGCGGTTCCACTCGCCGGCCTTGGCTTCGACCAGTTTGAACGGACCGGTGCCAACCGGCTTTTCCTGGAAGCCCTTGGCGCCGACCTTCTCGTAGTAATTCTTGGGAACGATCGACTGCAGGCCGAAGCGGGCGGTGGTGAAAAAGGCCGGCCACGGGTTCTTCAGGATCAGCCGCGCATGATGCGGGCCGATGACGTCGACCCGCTCCAGCGCGCCGGTGAAGCCGTTGCGGTAGGAGTGGTTGTTGTCGGGGCGCAGGATCTTCTCGAAGGTGAACTTCACGTCCTCGGCGGTGAACGGATCGCCGTTATGGAACACCACGTTCTTGCGCAGCTCGAAATCGACTTGCTTGCCGTCGGGACTGACGGTCCAGGACGTCGCCAAAGCCGGCTTCTTGCCGTCGACGGTCAGGTTCAGCAGCCCGTCGAATACCACGTCGTTGATGAGATAATCGGTGGTCGCCACCATCAGGGTCGGATCGAAGTGCTGGCGCAGGATGGGGCTGGCGAATACCAGTTCGCTCTTGCCAGCGTTTTGCGCCAAAGCCGGTCCAGCCAAAGCCGTAATCAGGAGTGCCGGCGCCAGAAGGCGCTTTGTCAGGGAAAATGAGGACGGTCTGGCTTTGAACATGGCGAAGACTCCTGCTGCGAATATCCGCCACTATCCGGCGCAGGACGGCCGGCACAAACCGGCGGTGTCGCAACGGTCCTATTCAAAAGCGGGCAGCAGTTTCGTCTTGACGCTGAACCTTCCGGAGGGATCGGTCTTGCGCAAATTCTCCGCCAGGATCCGCCCTTCCGCCTGGTCGCGCGCATAAAGGGACAGCGTCAGGCTGCGCCGGCCAATCGTGGTTTCGAGTGTCACAACCTTGACCCAGGGCGGCGGACCGCCGACCCATTGCGCGAACCAGTCGTCGAATATGGCGAAGACGCGCACGTTGCGCTCGCGCGCCAGCGCCGCCAGGGTTTCGACCGTCAGACGCCGCTCGAAGATCATTGGCATGATCGCTGGGGTGCCCAGCGCCACCGGATCGAGCAGATGCGGCTCGCCCGCCCACACCACGGCGCCGATATTCATCGCCATGATGCTCTCGCGCGGATAGGCCATGGCCAGAAAGCGCGCGGCGTAGAAATCGCGGTTCAGCACCTCGGCGCTGGCGTTCTGGGCGTTGACGTAGGTCGCCTGTGCCCGGCCCAGCGCGGTGTAGAGCGTCAGCGCCGCCGCGAACCCTGCCAGCACGCCCGCCGCCTGGTGCAAGCCTCGCTTGGCATCGAGCAGACGCGGCAGGCGCAGCGCGATGGCGCCCAATGCGCAGAGACCGAGCACGATGAGATAGGCCTCGTAGCGGCTGCCCCAGCCGAAAGTGGCGAAGGTGGCGTGCAGCCAGGTGCCGGCCACGAACAGCGCCACCAGCACGATGGCGGCCTGTTGCAGCGCCGCCAGGCGCAGCCGCCACAGCATGATCCCGAGATAGACGCCGCCGCTTATGAAGAGCAGCGCCAGCAATGGCTGCTGCCCCAGCCGCCAGATCGGATGCCACACCAGCTTGGCGCCGAGGCGCACGATGCTGTTCTCCGACAGCAGCATCGGCGCCACCGACTTGGCGAGGATCGGCACGGGCAGGAAGGTCAGCCCTTTGCCCATGGCCCAAAAGCCGATGACGCAGACTGAGAGCGCACTGGCGGCGATCAGGCCGGCCGCCATCAGGTAACGCCGGCGCCACACCATCCCCGCCGCCAGCAGCGCGGTCAGCCACAGGCTCTCGTAACGCAGCGCCGGCAGGGCGCAGCACAGCAGCATCAGCGCAATATCGCGCCAACGCTCGGGCCTGCCCTGCGCGACCGCGTTGGCGCCAAGCCAGGCGGCCAGCAACAGCAGCGCTGCATGCAGCGGATGCTCCATCGCCTGCCAGGTCAGCGGCGGCAGCGAGGCACCGGCTACGATCAGGCACAGCACGAAGCCGCGGCCCGCCAGATCGCCGAAGCCCGCACCTGCATCGGCGCGCAAGATGCGGTTGGCGATGAGCAGGACGGCGATGCAAGAGACCGCCGCCAGCACGCCGGGCAGCAGATACCAGGGGCCGACCAGCGCAAAGCCCAGCGCCAGCAGCAGCACCCACAGCGGCGAGGAGGACGCGTGCGTGGTTTCCCACGGCGTGACGCCATAGACCCCATGCAGCGCCAGATTGCGCGCTATCGCCATATGGATGTGAACGTCGTCGATGGCGTAGATCGGCTCGCCCAGCGCCTGCCAAACCTGGATGGCGCCGATCGCGGTCAGCGCCCCATAAAGCGCGACCGCCGCGGCAAGCGGTAGATGTCGGACGGCAAGGGGGGCAAAATTGCGGGCGATCATGATGGCGAGCGCAAGCTTGCGGCAAAGCGCTGCAGCGCGCAAACGGCAGCGTCTTGCCAATGACATATTGGCGCGCTAAGGCGGTTGCATGTGGTGCCGGACAATTCTCCTCGCTGCGCTGCTCTTCGTACTGGCGCTGCCTGTCGCCCAGGCGCAAACGCCCCGGCCGCTGGGCGCAGAAGATGCGGTGCGCGCCTACGACATCGCGCAGATCAGCCGTTCGGCGGTGCGCGATCAGCTCGCGCTGTGCGTCGACGATGGGGAAAAGCTCGAACAGGTGTACACGCGGCTGCGCCCCTCGCGCGCTTCGGACCGCGGCGACTGGGGCGACTGGGGGGAGCTGCTCGCGCGTGTCGGCGGCGAGTTGAAAACCTGCCTGCGCGGCTACGTCAAGCAGCTGGCGCTGCACCGGCGCGATCTTGCGCTGTTCGAGGATCGTCTGCCGCTGCTGAAGGAGCCCAAGCGGCTGACCATCAGTCCCAAGCTTGTGATCGAGATCAACGCCTACGCAGCAGGGTTGGAAAAGGAGCTGAGCGGCTACGCCAGCCAGGCGCGCACGCTCGCCAACGCGGCGGAACTTTCCAGCGGCCGCGCCGACGCACTGCTGCGCGAGGCGGGGGTGCTGAAATTCGAATTGCCGCAAGGATTCGGCGATGGAATTTGACCAAAGACCCCTTGAAACGCGGGGGGATGATGTTATCTTATTGCGCCTGATCGATTGTCGGTCAGGCGAGCGAGAGTTTGGCCATGCAGAGCGTCATCATTATGCGACGACGTACGAGCCGCCCGGGAATCCGGGCGCTGCTGCTGTGCCATATTTGTCCCGGCTGAGGGGCGGTCCGGAAGTGGACTCGCCTCCGACTTGGGCGGCGCAGCGGCACCTTTGGATGCCGCTTTTTTTCTGCCTGCGCATCGGGCCACGGGCCCTGAGGACCTCGCGATGAAGATCATGGTTGAACGGCCGCAGGATGCGGCGCCGGTCGAAAAGCTGAACGACGTTGCCTTCGGTTCCGACCGCTACGGCAAGACGGTCTATCGCCTGCGCGACGGCGTGGCGCCCGAGGCCAGGCTGTGCTTTGTGGCGCTGGGCGAGAAGGGCGAGTTGCTGGCGTCTCTGCGCTTCTGGCCGATCGCCATCGGCGAGACCAAGAGTCCGGCCGTTCTGCTGGGTCCGCTTGCCGTGCAGCCTGAATTGCGTGGCATGGGCTATGGCAAGGCGCTGATGCGTCATGGCATCGAGCAGGCGCGCCTGCAGGGTCACAAGATGATCGTGCTGGTGGGTGATCCCGAATACTACAACCCCTTCGGCTTCACCCGCGAGCAGGCGCTCGCGCTCAAGCTGCCCGGCCCGGTCGAAGAGCGCCGCTTCCTGGCGCTGGGCCTGACGCCCGACGCACTTGATGGCGTTGCCGGCATGATCGGCAAGCCACCCGGCTTGGCCAAGGCCGCGCAAAAGCGGCGCAAGCGCGCCTGACGCCACTCCAAGTAAAAACGGCGCCTTAACTCAGGCGCCGTTTTTCATTGCACCACGATGCGCGGCTTGGGCCGCTGCGCGCCGTCCAGCTCGGCCCAGACGCGCTCGGCGATCTGGCGGTAGATCTGCGATTGGGGCGCCTCGGGCCTGGTGGCGACGATCGGCGTGCCCTCGTCGGAGGTGGTGCGGATATCGAGATGCAGTGGCACTTCGCCCAGGAACGGCACGCCCAGCTTGCCCGCTTCCTCGCGCGCGCCGCCATGGCCGAAAATCTCGGAGCGCTCGCCGCAATGCGGGCAGAGGAAGAAGCTCATGTTCTCGACAATGCCCAGCACTGGCACCGAGACCTTGCGGAACATGTTGAGCCCCTTGCGCGCATCGATCAGCGCGATGTCCTGTGGCGTCGAGACGATCACCGCGCCGGCCAGCGGCACGCGCTGCGCCATGGTGAGCTGCGCATCGCCCGTGCCTGGCGGCAGGTCGACCACCAGCACGTCGCGCTGGCCCCAGTCGACGTCGTAGAGCATCTGCTGCAAGGCCGACATCACCATCGGCCCGCGCCAGATCATCGGCGTGTCCTCGCCGATCATGAAGCCGATCGACATGCAGGCGATGCCAAAGTTGACCGGCGGGATCAGCGTCTTGCCGTCCTTGCTTTCGGGGCGCCGGTTGATGCCCATCATGCGCGGCACCGAAGGTCCGTAAATGTCGGCGTCGAGCAGTCCGACTTTGCGGCCGGCGGCGGCGAAGGCCAGAGCCAAGTTGACTGCCGTAGTCGATTTGCCGACGCCGCCCTTGCCCGAGGCAACGGCGATGATGTGCTTGACGCCCGGCACGGTCTTGCGCCCTTCGCCGGTCGGCGCTTCCGGCCGGGCCTGAGGCTTGGGCGCCGCCTGTTTGGCCTGCATGGCGCGCTCGGCCGTCAGGACTGCCGTGACCGACAGCACGCCGGGCAGGGCGCCGACAACGCGTTCCGCCATCTGTCGCAGCGGTTCCAGCGCCGCGCCGCGGGCGGGATCGACCTCGATAGCGAAGCGCACATGGCCGCCGCGAACGGCCAGGCCGCTCACCATGTTGCGGCTTATGATGTCGCTGTCGCCATCGCGCACCGCATGCAGGGCCTCGAGAATGCTTTGTTCGGTCGGCTCGGCCATCGTCGCTCGCTGCAATAGCTTGAAATCTCTGGATTTGCGTACGATATGGCCTGTGGAACGGGCGATGCGCAAGGGGGATGCAGCGTTTGCGCCCCGGCTGCATCTGCCCTATATCCCTGCGGACCGTTTCTGACGGTCGGTGGCGGAAAAACAGGAACGGGAAGAGGCTTATGCCCTGGAACGACAAGTCAGGCGGCGGCGGGCCCTGGGGCTCGGGCGGCGGCAATAGCGGCGGCCCTTGGGGCGGCGGCAATAATTCCGGCGGCGGAGGCGGCGGCAATCGCGGCGGCGGCTTTGGCCCGCGACCGCCCGATCTGGAGGAATTGCTGCGCAAAGGCCAGGACCGCATGCGCAACATCCTGCCCGGCGGCTTCCTGTCCAAACGCGGCGTCATCCTGGTGGTACTGGTGCTGGTGATCGCGTGGCTGGCTTCCGGCCTCTATCGCGTGCAGACCAACGAGCAGGGCCTCGAAGTGGTGCTCGGCAAATACTCCTCGACCACCGGTGAAGGCCTGAACTTCAACTGGCCGGCGCCGATCGGCGACGTCGAGGTGGTCAACGTCACCACCCAGCGCACTTTGTCGCTTGGTTACGAGCCTTCGACCATGTCGGCGCGCAACATCAACGTCACGGTGCAGCGCGAGCGCGGCAGCCTGATGCTGACGGCCGACGAGAACATCATCGACATCCAGTTCAACGTCGTGTGGCTGGTGAAGAACGCCTTCGATTTCGCCTTCACCATCCGCAACCCGGAAGAGGCCGTACGCAGCGCTGCCGAAGCGGCCATGCGCGAAGTCGTTGGCAAGACCGAATTGCAGGTGGCGCTGACGCAAGGCCGCGCTGCGATCGAGAACGAAACGGCGCAGCAGATCCAGCGCATTCTCGATTCCTACAAGTCGGGCATCCAGGTGCTGAACATCCAGTTGCTGCCGGTCAATCCGCCGGCCTCGGTCATCGCCTCCTTCAACGATGTGCAGGCGGCGCGCCAGGACAAGGAGCGCGCCATCAACGAGGCGCAGGCCTATCGCAACGAAGTGATCCCCCGCGCCAAGGGCGAATCGGAGCGGCTGGTGCAGCAGGGCGAGGCCTATCGCGCCGAGGTGGTCAATCGCGCCCAGGGCGACGCCCAGCGCTTCATCTCGGTCTACAACCAGTACAGCCAGGCCAAGGACGTCACCATGGAGCGCATCTATATCGAGACCATGGAAGAGGTTCTGCGCAACGTGAACAAGGTCTTGATCGACCGGTCGGCCGGCGGCTCTGGTGTCGTGCCGTATCTGCCATTGCCTGCCTTGCGCAATCCGCCGGCTGCCACGCCGCAGGCTCCGGCTCCGGGAGGCACGCGATGAGAAACCCCGTCACAACCGCGCTGCTCATTATCGTCGGCGTACTGGTGCTGATCGCCTACAGCTCCTTCTACATCGTCGACCCGCGCCAGCAGGCGATCGTGCGTCAGTTCGGCGAGATCAAGCGGGTCGAGACCACGCCCGGGCTGAAATTCAAGATCCCGCTGATGCAGGACGTGGTCTATTTCGACCGCCGGGTGCTGGAATTCGACGTGCCCAAGGAAAGCTTCATCCTCAGCGACCAGAAGCGGCTCGAGGTCGATGCCTATGCGCGCGTGCGCATCATCGACCCGCTGCGCTTCTTCCAGTCGGTGCAAAACGAGACCGGCTTGCGCAACCGTCTGGGGCCGGTGATCCAGTCGGCCATTCGCCGGGCGCTAGGCGAGGCGACCTTGCAGCAGGTGCTGAGTGCCCAGCGCGTCACCTTGATGCAGGAGATCACCGCCTCGGTCGACAAAGAAGGCCGCTCGTTCGGCGTCGAGGTGCTCGACGTGCGTCTGAAGCGCGGCGATCTGCCGGTCGAGAACTCCGAGGCCGTCTATCGCCGCATGCAGACCCAGCGCGAGCAGGAAGCCCGCCAGATCCGCGCCGAAGGTGGCGAGGAAAGCCAGCGCATCCGCGCCAACGCCGATCGTGAAGTCATCGTGGTCCAGTCCGAGGCGCGCAAGCAGGCGGAAGTGGCGCGCGGCGAGGGCGACGGCCAGGCGATCAAGATCTATGCCGATGCCTTCGGCCGCGATCCCAAGTTCTTCGCCTTCTATCGCTCCATGGAAGCGTATCGCCAGGCCCTGGGCCGCAACGATACGACCATGGTGCTGTCGCCGGAAAACAGCGAATTCTTCCGCTTCTTCGGCACCCAGGACAATGGCCAGCCGGGCGCGCCGTCACGCCGCTAAATCGGCTGCAACGACTCCGGAAAAATCCGAGACCGCCGCAGACCCCTGCCGGCGGTCTCGCCATATTTGGACCATATTTCCCGGATCATTTATCCTGATCGGAAACCGGTTGCCTGTTGGGGGAAAACGCCAGGCCAAACGGATGGGGCGCCGATTCATTCGGAGGTATTCAGTGGGCATTGCGTTGATGCGCGTATTGACGACTTCTACCGCCTCGGGGGAGAGCGGCAGGACCAGCCACCGCCTGCTCCGCCTCGCTGCGGTCGGCGGTTTCATCGTCAGCTTTTTCTCTGGCGCGGCGCTTGCCCGCGAAACGCCAACCAGTTTCGCCGATCTGGCCGAGCGCCTGTCGCCGGCGGTGGTGAACGTTTCCACCACCCAGGCCAAGGGCGGCCAGCAAAACGGGCCCGACCGCAACCGTCCGCGCACCCCGCCGGGCGGCTCGCTCGAAGACCTGTTCCGCGATGTTTCATCATCGACGCTACCGGCTACGTGGTCACCAACAACCACGTCATCGCCGAGGCCGACGAGATCAGCGTCACCTTGAGCGACGATTCGACATTCAAGGCAACGGTCGTCGGCAAGGATCAGAAAACCGATCTGGCGTTGCTCAAGCTCGACCTCGGCAGCCGCAAGGCGCCGCTGCCGACCGTGAAGTTCGGCGATTCCGACAAGAGCCGGGTCGGCGACTGGGTAATGGCGATCGGCAACCCGTTCGGGCTGGGCGGTAGCGTCAGCGTCGGCATCATCTCCGCCCGCGCCCGTTCGCTGCAGGGGCCCTATGACGATTTCCTGCAGACCGATGCGGCCATCAACAAGGGCAATTCCGGCGGTCCCATGTTCAACATGGACGGCGAGGTGATCGGCATCAATACGGCGATCTATTCGCCCTCCGGCGGCAGCGTCGGCATCGGCTTCGCCATTCCCTCCAACCTCGCCAGTTCCGTAGTCGATCAGCTGCGCGAGTTCGGCCGCACCAAGCGCGGCTGGCTGGGCGTGCGCATCCAGACCGTGGACGAGGATCTGGCCAAGACGCTGGCGCTCGACAAGCCGCGCGGCGCGCTGGTCGCCGACATCACCCCGGGCGGGCCGGCCGAGAAGGCCGACATCAAGCCGCGCGACGTGATCCTGAGCTTCGACGGCAAGGAGATCACCGAGATGCGCAAGCTCTCGCGCGTGGTCGCCGAAGCCAAGGTAGGCGCCGAGGTCGATGTCGTGATCTGGCGCGACGGCAAGCGGCGCACGGTCAAGGCCAAGGTCGGCGAGCTCGAGGAGGCGGAGAAGCTGCAGTCGGCCGCCGCGACCAGCGACAACTCGGCCGCGCCCAAGGGCCAGACGCTCGACACGTTCGGCCTGACGCTGACGGAAATGAGCGCCGAATTGCGCGACCGCTACGACATTCCGGCCGCCACCAAAGGCGTGGTGGTGACCAAGGTGCAGGAAAACAGCACCGCTGCCGAGAAAGGCATTCGCGCCGGCGATGTCATCGTCGACATCAACCAGCACGAGGTGAAGACGCCCAACGAGGTCGCCACGCGCGTCAAGGAGGCGCGCGACGCCAAACGCAAATCCGTACTCCTGCTGATCGATCGCCAGGGCGACCTGCGCTTCGTGGGATTGCGGATCGACTCTTAGACGCTGCTGGAACGCATGGCGTCAGCGGCGCTGGGTCCATCCCAGCGCCGTTTTTCTTTGTGCTTCACCCAAATTGCACCGCGCCGATGCCGATTTGATGCCTGTGGCGGTGCCAATCGCCTCATGGCTAGAATGCGCGAAACAATCCGTGTTTCGGGGGTAACGCCATGCGGGTCGAGTTCGAACATGCGCTGGTCGAGCGTCAGGGCAAGCTGGCGCGCGTCACTTTCCGCCGGCCTGAGCGGCTGAATGCCTTCCACTACCCCGCGGTGCGCGATCTCGACGCCATCGGCCGCATGTTGATGGCCGACGCAGAGGTGCGGGTGGTGGCGCTGCAGGGCGAGGGCCGCGCCTTTTCCACCGGCATCGATCTCAAGGACCTGGCCGACGGGCATATCGATGAGCGCTATTTCAGCCTATGGGACACCGCCGTCCGCCATTTCGAGGTAATGGACAAGCTGGTGATCTGCCTGATGCACGGTTTCGCCGTCGGCGGCGGCCTGCAGCTTGGCCTGGGCTGCGACATCCGCATTTCGACGCCCACGTCCAAATTCTCCCTGCCGGCGGTCAAGGAAGGCCTGATCCCGGGCCTCGGCACTTTGCGGCTGGCGCGCTATATCGGTTTGGGCCGCGCCAAGTCCTTTACCTTGTGGGGCGATTTCATGGAGGCCGACGAGGCGCTGCGCATCGGCCTGGTCGATCGCCTGGTGTCGGACGCCAACATGCAGGCGGAGTTCGACCAATACGTCGACAAGACCCTGGCCGTGGCTTCGCAGGGCGCGCGCTTCACCAAGCAGTGCCTGTCGCTGATGCCGGACATGGACTGGCAGGAAGCCTTCGATCTCTACATGGACCTGCAGCGCAAAGGCCTCGCCTCGGACGATTTCCGCGAGGCCATGACCGCCTACAAGGCCAATCGTCCGCCCCAATGGAACTGATACTCGTGGAGCTGACATGCTCAACTTCGCCATAGCCGGGCTTGGCATCTGGGGCCGCACGCTGGTCGAGGCGCTGCAGGGCAAGTCGGACAAGGCCCGCTTCACCCTCGCTGTCGTACGCAATCCCGAAGCCCGCGTCGAGTTCGCCCGCAAGCACGGGTTGAAGCTGGTGGCGGGTCTGGAAGAGGCGCTGGTCGATCACGATGTCGCCGGCGTGGTGCTGGCGACGCCGCATTCGCTCCATGTGCCGCAGGCGCTGACCGTAGCGCGCGGCAACAAGGCGGTGTTCGTCGACAAGCCCTTCGCGCTCGATCGCGCCGGCGCGCTCGCCGTCGTGCAGGCCTGCCGCTCCTCCGACGTGCCGCTGGCGATCGGCTTCAATCGCCGCCTGCTGCCCGCCTATCGCGAGCTGCACCGGCAGGTGACCAGCGGCGCGTTGGGCACGGTGCTGCATGTCGACGGCAATTTTTCCGCGCCCGCGGGCCTGCGCTACGATCCCACCATGTGGCGCGCCTCGGGCGATGAATCGCCGGTCGGCGGCCTGGCCGGGCTTGCCATCCATCAGATCGACATGCTGGTCGACCTGTTCGGCGCTGTGGAGGCGGTCTCGGTGCGCAGCGAACGGCGGCATCTGTCGGTCGATATCGACGACACCACCTCCATGCAGATCACCATGCGCAACGGCGTCTCGGCCTCGCTGACCACCTTGACCGCCACCGCCTATCGCTGGCGCTTCTGCATCATGGGCAGCGGCGGCTGGAGCGATATGCTGGGCGAGAACCGGCTGTTGAGTTGCGCGGTGGGCGGGGAGCCGCAGGAAAGCCGTTTCGAGGAGTTCAGCACCGAGCGGGCCGAGCTCGAAGCCTTCGCCGCCCAGATCGCCACCGGCGCCGCGCCGATCGTGCCACACGAGCAGGCGATCCATGGCGCGGCGGTGTTCGAGGCCATCGTGCAGGCGGCCAAGACCGGCCGCGAGCAGAGAGTCACGGCCTAGAGCTTCGGCTCATCGCCGATCTTCACCACCAGCTTGCCGAAATTCTCGCCCTTCAGCAGGCCCATGAAGGCTTTCGGCGCATTGTCGAGACCTTCGACCACGGTCTCGCGATAGCGGATCTTGCCTTCCTTGATCCAGCCGCCGACATCGCGCACGAATTCGCCCATGCTCTGCATGTGATCGGAGACGATGAAGCCTTTGATCTCCAGCCGGCGCTGGATGATGGTGAACATCTTGTCCGGGCCCGGCCGCGGCGTCGTGTCCTGGTATTCCGAGATGGCGCCGCACATCGCCATGCGGCCGAAATTGTTCATCGCCTTGAACACGGCATGGAAGATCGGCCCGCCGACATTCTCGAAATTGACGTCGATGCCCTTGGGGCACAGCTTCTTCAGCACCGCATCGTAGTCGCGCTCTTTGGTGTGGTTGAAGCAGGCATCGTAGCCCAGCTCCTTGACCGCGAACTCGCATTTGGCATCGCTGCCGGCGCAGCCGACCACGCGCGCACCTTTGATCTTGGCCAACTGCCCGGCAACCGCGCCGACCGCGCCGGTGGCGGCAGAGACGAACACGGTTTCACCCGGCTTCGGCTGGCCGATGCGCAGCATGCCGTGATAGGCGGTGTAGCCCGGCATGCCGAGCACGCCGAGATTGGCGATCAAGGGCGCTGCCTTGGCGTCGATCTTGCGCAGCAGGCGGGCATCGGCGATCGAGTATTGCTCCCAGCCGAACATGCCCATGACGATGTCGCCGGCGCGGAACCGGTCGCTTTTCGATTCGATCACCTCGGCGACGGCGCCGCCGGTCAGCGGCTGGTTCAGCTCGAAAGGCGGGGTGTAGGAATTCATCTCCGTCATGCGCGGGCGCATATAGGGATCGAGCGACAGATAGATCACCCGCACCAGCACCTGCCCGTCGCCCGGTGCCGCACTGGCGACGCTGTCGCGGCGGAAATTCTCCGGCTTTACGTCGCCTTGCGGCCGGCTCGCCAGCACGATGCGATTGTTCTGCGGCATTGTTTTCCCCCGTTCAGATGAGTTTGTCGGGCCGTACCACGAAATCGGTGCGGCGATAGCCCTGCAAGTAAAGCAGCGCTGTCAGATCGCCATGCTCGACTCGCACGCGGCTGGCGGCAGCGACGGTTGGCTTGGCGCGGAACGCCACGCCCAGCCCGGCGGCCTGCAGCATCGGCAGATCGTTGGCGCCATCGCCCACGGCGATGGTCTTGGTCAGCGGCAATTGCCGTTCAGCCGCCAGCCGGATCAAGGTTTCGAGCTTGGCCTCGCGGCCGAGGATCGGTTCGGCCACCGTGCCGGCAAGTTTGTCGCGGTTGATCTCAAGCTTGTTGGCGTGATCGGCATCGAAGCCCAGTGAAATGCGCACCATGGCGGTGAAATAGGTGAAGCCGCCCGACACCAGCGCGCAATAGGCGCCGGCCTGTTTCATGGTCGCCACCAATGTCGCCGCGCCCGGCACCACCTGGATGCTTTTGGACGCGTCGTCGAGTTTTTTGGCCGGCAGATCCTTCAGCAGCGCCACGCGCTCGCGCAAGGCTTCGGGGAAATCGATTTCGCCATTCATGGCGCGGGCGGTGATGGCGGCGATACGCTCGCGCAGGCCCAGGAACTCAGCCAGCTCGTCCAGCATCTCATTCTCGATGATGGTCGATTCCATGTCGGCGACCAGCAGGGCCTTGCGCCGGTCCAAGGTCGGCTGGGCAGCGATGTCGAGCGTGGCGTTGCCCAGCGCCTTGCGCGCGGCGGCTTCGGCCTGGTCGGGCACGATCATCTCGAAGCCGATGTCGCACGCCTGGCCCGGCGCCAGCCACTCGATGGCGCCGGCATCGCCGCCTAAAGACACCAGCGCCTCGCGCACGCGCCGCGCCATGCTATCGTCAAGCGTGGCGCGGGCAGGATTGGCGATGAGAGTGAGGACGTATTCCATCGGGCGGGCGCATCTTGGCTGCGGCTCCTGCCAGTGGCAAGCGACGCGCCGCTGATGGTCTGGCAGACCGAAAACCCCGTCATCGTCATCGGCGGGCCGACCGCCAGCGGCAAATCCGGATTGGCGCTGGCGCTGGCGCACGAACTAGGCGGCACCGTCATCAATGCCGATTCCATGCAGCTCTACGACGCGCTGCCGGTCCTGACGGCGCAGCCATCGGCCGCCGACAAGGCACTGGCGCCGCATCTGCTTTATGGCGTGCTGCCGGCCGAACAGCTTGGCACGGCGCAGCTCTGGCGCCAGATGGCGCTCGACGCCATCGCGCAAAGCCGCGACACCGGCCGCGTGCCGATCGTGGTCGGCGGCACCGGGCTTTATCTGCGCACCCTGATGCAGGGCCTCTCGCCGATCCCCGACATTCCCGCCGACGTGCGCCAGCGCGTGCGGGCGCTGTGGGAGGAGCAAGGACCGCAAGCGGTGCGCCAAATGCTCGCGGAGCGCGATCCGCAAATCGCCGCCCGCTTGAAACCGGGCGACAGGCAACGCCAGTTGCGGGCGCTGGAAGTTGTCGAAGCCACCGGCCGACCGCTCTCCGAGTGGCAGCAATCGGAAGGGGCGCCGCCCGATTTTCGCTTCCTCACATTGCTGCTGCAGCCTGATCGGGAGGCCTTGCGTAAAGCCATTGCCACCAGACTGCAGGCGATGGTGGCCGAGGGCGCGCTGGACGAGGTCCGGGCGCTGCTGGCGCGGCATTTGCCGGCCGACCGGCCGGTCCTGCGGGCCTTGGGCATGCCGGAACTGGCGCAGCACGTGCAGGGGAAATTGTCGCTGGATCAAGCGCTTAGCGCAGCGACCACGGCCACACGCCAGTATGCCAAGCGGCAGGATACCTGGTTTAGGCATCAATTCATTGCCGACTACGGGTTGAAATCGCAATTTTCAGAAAAATTTCTGCCCGAAATCTTGTCGTTTATTCGCCAGAACGGGTTGACCCCTCAGTCTTGAGCGTCTAAGGTCCGCGCCTTCGCGGCAAAATTGGGCGAAACGGCGCGGGTTTCCCGTGCTTCTCGGCGCGCCAGCCGCTTTTGGAGGAGAGGTGTCATGTCGGAGGAGTCGCTGACGGGTGCGGATCTGGTGATCAAATGCTTGATCGACCAGGACGTAGACGTCGTCTTCGGCTATCCCGGCGGCGCCGTCCTGCCGATCTACGATTCGCTGTTCAAGCAGAACCATCTGCGCCACATCCTGGTGCGCCACGAGCAGGCGGCGGTGCATTCGGCCGAAGGCTATGCCCGTTCCACCGGCAAGGTCGGCGTGGTGCTGGTGACGTCGGGTCCCGGCGCCACCAATGCGGTGACGGGCCTGACCGACGCGCTGATGGACAGCATTCCGGTGGTCTGCCTGACCGGCCAGGTGGCGACGCATCTGATCGGCAACGATGCCTTCCAGGAAGCGGACACCACCGGCATCACCCGTCCCTGCACCAAGCACAATTACCTGGTGAAGAATATCGCGGACCTGCCGCGCATCCTGCACGAGGCGTTCTACGTCGCGCGCTCGGGCCGTCCGGGTCCGGTGGTGGTCGATCTGCCCAAGGACATCCTGATGGCGCCGGGCACCTACAACGCCACGCCGAAGATGCAGCACAAATCCTATCGCCCGCAGATGAAGGGCGATCTGAAGAAGATCGAGCAGGCGATCGACATGATCGCCAAGGCCAGGCGGCCGATCTTCTACACCGGCGGCGGCGTCATCAATTCCGGTCCGAAAGCGGCGCAGCTGCTGGCGCAGTTCGTCAAGCTGACCGGTTTTCCCATCACCAACACGCTGATGGGCCTGGGCGCCTACCCGGCCTCGGACCGGCAATTCCTCGGCATGCTGGGCATGCACGGCACCTACGAAGCCAACATGTCGATGCACGCCTCCGACCTGCTGATCAATATCGGCGCGCGCTTCGACGATCGCGTCACCGGCCGGCTCAACGCCTTTTCGCCCGACTCCAAGAAGATCCATGTCGATATCGACGCCTCGTCGATCAATAAAAACGTGCATGTCGATCTCGGCATCGTGGGCGACGTGGCGCACGTGCTGGAGGACATGATCAAGGTCTGGAAAGCGCGCCAGGTTCGGGTCGACCAGAAGCATCTGAAATCCTGGTGGGGCCAGATCGAGGAATGGCGTAAGCGCGAGTGCCTGCGCTATGCCGGTTCCGACACGATCATCAAACCGCAATACGCGCTGGAGCGGCTTTACGCGCTGACCAAGGATCGCGAGACCATCATCACCACCGAAGTGGGCCAGCACCAGATGTGGGCGGCCCAATTCATGAAGTTCGAGAAGCCCAATCGCTGGCTGACTTCGGGCGGTCTGGGCACGATGGGTTATGGCCTGCCCGCCGCCATCGGCGCGCAGATCGCGCATCCCGATGCGCTGGTGATCGATGTCGCGGGCGAAGCTTCGATCCTGATGAACATCCAGGAGATGGCGACCGCCTGCCAGTACCGGCTGCCGGTCAAAGTCTTCATCCTGAACAACGAATACATGGGCATGGTGCGCCAGTGGCAGGAATTGCTGCATGGCGGGCGCTATTCCGAATCCTATTCGGCGGCGCTGCCCGATTTCGTCAAGCTGGCGGATGCGTTCGGCGGCGTTGGCCTGCGGGCAACCAAGCCCAGCGAAGTCGACGACGTCATCAAGGAGATGATCGCCACACCCAAGGCGGTGATCGTCGATGTCTGCGTCGATCCCAAGGAAAATTGCTTCCCGATGATCCCTTCCGGCGCGGCGCATAACGAGATGCTGCTTGGTCCGGGGGATGTCGCCAAGAAGCCGATTTCCGACGCAGGTTTGGCTCTGGTATAGCGTCGGCCGGCTGCAGGGCCGGCCAAGTTGCCGTTGCCGCCGTCTTGCTGACGGCTGGCGGGGGGAGGATTGGTCGTGAGCGAACAGAAGAGCGAACGGCACACGATTGCGGTGCTGGTGGACAACGAGGCGGGCATTCTCGCCCGCGTCACCGGCCTGTTCTCGGGCCGCGGCTACAACATCGAGAGCCTCACCGTCGCCGAGGTCGATGCCAAGCAGGCGCTGTCGCGCATCACCGTCGTCACCTCGGGCACGCCGATGGTGATCGAGCAGATCAAGGCGCAGATGGACCGGCTGGTGCCGGTGCACAAGACCAGCGACCTGACGGTCGAAGGCCCCCATATCGAGCGCGAGCTGGCGCTGATCAAGGTGCAGGGCACTGGCGAGAAGCGCGTCGAATCGCTGCGCATCGCCGACATCTTCCGCGCCAAGGTGGTCGACAGCACCAACACCTCCTTCGTGTTCGAGACCACGGGTTCGACCGCGAAGATCAATGCCTTCATCAAGCTGATGGAGCCGCTCGGGCTGGCCGATGTCTGCCGCACGGGCGTCGTCGCCATCTCGCGCGGGCCCGCGGGGCTTTAGGGTCGACAGCGGTGGAATACATCCTGCCTCTGCTCGGCTTTGCCCTGGCGCACCTGCTGGCCGCCGCTAGTCCCGGCCCGAGCTTCGTCTTCATCACCCACACCGCCGTGGCCCGCTCGCGTGGCGCCGGGGTGCTGGCGTCGCTTGCCATGGCGGTCGGGGCGCTGATCTGGGCTGCCGGCGCGCTCTATGGCTTGCAGGCCCTGATGGCTCAGCTCACCTGGCTGGAAATCGGCATCCGGCTGGCCGGGGCGGCTTATCTGATCTGGCTGGGCATCACCTTGCTGCGCTCCAGGCCGGGGCCGGTTGCCGCCGAAGCGCCTGCGCCGCAGCCGGAGGCCGTAAAGGGCGGCGGCATGCGGCTGTTCCTGCGGGCGCTGGTGCTGCAGATGTCCAATCCGAAAGTCATGGTTTTCTTCGGCAGTATTTTCGTGGCATTGCTGCCCTCGGAAGCGCCGCACTGGGTGTTCCTGGCGGCACTGGGCATTGTCTTCGTCAACGAGTTCCTGTGGTACGCGGCCTTGTCGCTGCTGTTCTCCACGCGTGGCGCGAAGCTTGTGTTCGACCGCTGGCGCGTGTGGATCGATCGCGCGACGGGCGGGTTCCTGACGCTTTTGGGTCTTCGGTTGGCGCTCGATCGCTGAAGCGGTTTCGCGCCGTGGATTTTGGATTTCTTTGGAGGGTGAAATGAGAGTCTATTACGACCGCGACGCGGACGTGAATCTGATCAAGGGCAAGAAAGTCGTGATCGTCGGCTACGGCAGCCAGGGCCATGCGCATGCGCAGAACCTGCGCGACAGCGGCGTCAAGGACGTGGCCGTGGCGCTGCGCACCGGCTCGCCGACCGTGAAGAAGGCGGAAGCCGCCGGCTTCAAGGTCATGGATCCGACCGCCGCCGCCAAATGGGCCGACGTCGTCATGGTGCTGACGCCCGACGAATTGCAGCGCGCGCTGTATCAGGATCATCTGGCCGCCAACATGAAGCCGGGCGCGGCCCTGGCATTCGCGCACGGGTTGAACATCCATTTCCGCCTGATTGAAGCGCGCCCCGACATCGACGTGTTCATGATCGCGCCCAAAGGCCCGGGCCACACGGTCCGGTCCGAATACCAGCGCGGCGGCGGCGTGCCATGCCTGGTTGCAGTGGCGCAGAACCCGTCCGGCAACGCGCTCGAGATCGCGCTGTCCTACGCCTCTGCCATCGGCGGCGGTCGCGCCGGCGTGATCGAAACCTCGTTCAAGGAAGAATGCGAAACCGATCTGTTCGGCGAGCAGGCGGTGCTGTGCGGCGGTCTGACGGCGCTGATCCTGGCCGGCTACGAGACGCTGACCGAAGCGGGCTACGCGCCGGAGATGGCGTATTTCGAGTGCCTGCACGAGGTGAAGCTGATCGTCGATCTGATGTACGAGGGCGGCATGGCCAACATGCGCTACTCGATCTCCAACACCGCCGAGTTCGGCGACTACACGCGCGGCCCGCGCATCATCACCGCCGAAGTGAAGCAGGAGATGAAGCGCATTCTCGACGACATCCAGCAGGGTCGTTTCGCCCGCGACTGGATGCTCGAGAACGCCGTCGGCCAGGTGAACTTCAAGGCGATGCGCGCACGTAACGCCGAGCATCCGATCGAGCAGGTCGGCGAGCGCCTGCGTGGCATGATGCCGTGGATCAAGGAAAAGGCGCTGGTCGACAAGTCGAAGAACTGATCGCTGCCATCGAACGCAGACGGCGTCCGTTTTCGACGGGCGCCGTTTTCTTTTGAGACACAGTCCCTGCCGGGTCGGTCGACCACTATCCGTTGTGGCCAAAAGGCCACTACTCGCAACAAAATGATTGCTTGGCAGGGGGCAAAACGTTAGAAATGACCGATGGTTAGGCGATTTCGTTGCGGCAGGGAGCCGGTGACGGGGCGCCGGCCTCATTGCCTGTCGCAAGGTCGCCCAGCAGCGCCTTGAGGGCTTGCGCAATGTTACCGACTAGGGCGACCGGGACGAGGGAGCGGCGTGGTCGACGCCGGTCGGAAGGCCTGATCGTCATGGCGGCGGAAGCGGAATTCGGCCGCGCGCAACGGCCGAGCCGGAATTGGTCGGGCGTGCTCGAGCAAAGTGTCGTGCCGGACACGATGCCGCGTTTGCAAACGCGCCACGCATCGGCATTGAGAAGTTTGAGAGGCCTTAAGGCCGCGTTTGGGGAGATACCGGGGAGCCGGCGCTTTGGGGAGCGACGGTTTCGTCGAAGGGAAAGCAAAAGAAATCCATGTTTTCGCGTTTGATGGGCTGGCTGTCGGCCGACATGGCCATCGATCTGGGGACTGCCAACACCGTGGTCTACGTCAAGGGACGTGGCATCGTGCTGAACGAGCCGTCCGTGGTCGCCATCACCAATTCCAAGGGCAAGAAGCAGGTTCTTGCCGTTGGCGACGAGGCCAAGCTGATGCTGGGCCGCACGCCGGGCAACATCGAAGCCATTCGCCCCTTGCGCGACGGCGTCATCGCCGATTTCGAAGTCGCGGAGGAAATGATCAAGCATTTCATCCGAAAGGTTCACAACCGCCGTTCCTTCGCCAGCCCGCAGATCGTGGTCTGCGTGCCCTCCGGCTCCACCGCCGTCGAGCGCCGCGCCATTCAGGATTCGGCCGAAAGCGCCGGCGCCCGCCGCGTGTTCCTGATCGAGGAGCCGATGGCGGCGGCGATCGGCGCTGGCCTGCCCGTTGCCGAGCCGACCGGCTCGATGGTGGTCGATATCGGCGGCGGCACCACGGAAGTGGCCGTGCTGTCGCTGGGCGGCATCGTCTATTCGCGCTCGGTGCGCGTCGGCGGCGACAAGATGGACGAGGCGATCATCGCCTATATCCGCCGCAACCATAATTTGCTGGTCGGCGAATCCTCTTCCGAGCGCATCAAGAAGGAAATCGGCTCCGCCTGTCCGCCGGAAGACGGCGAGGGCCGGGTGATGGAAATCAAGGGCCGCGATCTGATGAACGGCGTGCCGAAGGAGCTGGTGATCTCCGAACGCCAGATCGCCGAGAGCCTGGCCGAGCCGGTCTCCGCCATCATCGAAGCGGTGAAAGTGGCGCTGGAGCACACCGCGCCGGAACTGGCCGCCGACATCGTCGACAAGGGCATCGTGCTCACCGGCGGCGGCGCGCTGCTGACCAATCTCGATTACGTGCTGCGGCACGCCACCGGTCTGCCGGTGTCGATCGCCGACGAGCCATTGTCCTGCGTCGCGCTGGGCACCGGCCGGGCTTTGGAAGAGATGAAGACGCTGGGACGGCACGTGCTGTCCAGCTCGTATTGAGGCAGGGCGCGGCGAAACGATTTTAGGGGAGCGGGCGCAACGTGGCTGACCGGATGAAAGTCGGTCAATTGGCGGTGTCCCTCAAGGGGCTGGCCCAGCGCTTTGCCTTCGGCCTGCTGGTGCTGACCGCCTTCGCCGTCATGGTGATCGGCAAGGCCGACACCGTGATCATCGAGCGCGTGCGCTCCGCCGTTGTCGACATTGCCGCTCCCGTGCTTGCCGTCGTCTCCCGCCCGGTGCAAACCGTCAACGACGCGGTGGCCGAAGTCGAAGACCTCATCGCCATGCGCGAGGAACTGACGCGGCTGCGCGAGGAGAACGCGCGGCTGCTGTCGTGGCAGAACGTGGCGCAACGGCTGGAAGCCGAGAACAAGGCGTTGCGCTCCTTCTTCGCCTTCTCCTCCGGCCCGCAAGCCACCTTCATCACCGCCCGCGTCGTCGGCGACGCCGGCTCAGCCTTCGTGCGTTCGATGCTGCTCAATGCCGGCGCCCGCCAGGGCGTCCGCAACGGTCAGGCGGTGATGACCGCCGATGGGCTGGCCGGCCGCATCACCGAAGTGGGCGAAACCTCGGCTCGGGTGCTGCTGATCAACGACATCAATTCGCGCATTCCGGTGCTGGTCGAGCGCACGCGCGAGCGCGCGGTGCTGGCGGGCGACAATTCACGCCAGGCGCGGCTGACCCTGATGCCGCCCGGCATGACGGTCGAAGCGGGCGACAGAGTCGTCACCTCGGGCCATGGCGGCACTTACCCGGCCGGCTTGCCGGTGGGCGTGGTCGCCTCGGTCAGCGAGAAGGCGGTTCGTATCGAGCCGCTGGTCGACTGGAACCGGCTGGAATTCGTGCGCGTGGTCGATTTCGGCATTGCCGGCATTCTGCCGCCGCAGCCATCCCTGGTGCCGCTGCCCCGCCGCGGCGCCCAGGCGCCCCTGCCATGACGCCGAGCCTGATCCAGCGGCTGGATGGCTGGGGCCGCACTTTCTCGCCCTTCGCCATTTGCCTGCTGCTGATCCTGATCTCGCTCGCGCCGCTGCGCGTGCCGATCCTGACCACCGCCTCGCCGCTGTTGCCGTTGATGGCGGTGTACCATTTCGGCCTGTTCCGCCCGACCCTGCTGCCGCACTGGCTGGTGCTGCTGTTGGGCCTGCTGATCGATCTGCTGGCCGGCAGCCCGGTCGGCGTCAATGCGGTGGTGCTGCTGATGGTGCGCCATTTCGTCGAGGCCAACCAACGCTTCCTGGTCGACAAGCCGTTCATGGTGATCTGGTTCGGCTATGCGCTGGCCTCGGCCGGGGCGGTGGCCGGCACCTGGGCGCTGATCTGCTTTCTGTTGTGGGCGCCGATCGATCCGCGTCCGGCGATCTTCCAGTATCTGATCGCGTTGGCGTTCTATCCGCTGGCCGGCTGGGTGTTCGGCCGCTCGCAGGCGAAAACGCGGGCGGCCTGAGCCATGCAGAAGCGCGACACCGACCGCTACAAGCTCTTCACCCGCCGCGTGGCGCTGGTGGCGGGCGGCAAGGTGCTGCTGCTCTCGGCGCTGGCCGGCCGGCTCTATCAGCTGCAGGTGCTGGAATCGTCGAAATACGCCACCCTGGCCGAAGACAACCGCATCAACATGCGCCTGCTGCCGCCGACGCGCGGGCTGATCTTCGACCGCAACGGCGAAGCGCTGGCGGTCAACCGGCAGAATTATCGCGTGCTGCTGGTGTCCGAGCGCAGCGGCAATACCGAGGCAGCGCTCGACCGGCTCGACCACATCCTTGGCCTGACCGAAGCCGAGCGCAAGCGCGTGGCGCGCGAGGTGCAGCGCAACCGTTCCTTCGTGCCGGTGGTGGTGCGGGAGAACCTGGCTTGGGACGAGGTGGCGCAGATCGAGTTCAACGCGCCCGACCTGCCCGGCATCAGCATCGATGTCGGCGAATCGCGCGACTATCCCGGCGGCGAGCCGATGTCGCATGTGCTGGGCTACGTCGCTGCCGTCACCGAGCGCGAGCAGCAGGAGAGCAGCGATCCGGTCCTGACCCTGCCCGGCTTCCGCACCGGCAAGAAGGGCATTGAAAAGGCGCTCGACATGCCGCTGCGCGGGCGCGCCGGCAATCTGCAGCTCGAAGTCAATTCGGTCGGCAGGGTCATTCGCGAATTGGCGCGCGACGAAGGCCAGCCCGGCACCAACCACGTTCTGACCATCGATGCCGGATTGCAGCGCTTCGCCTATGAACGTCTGCAGGGCGAATCGGGCGCCGTCGCGGTCATGGACATCCATAACGGCGACGTTCTGGCGCTGGCCTCGACGCCGGGTTTCGATCCCACCGCCTTCGCGCGCGGCCTGACCCAGGCGGAATGGGAAAACCTGCGCGACAATCCGCTGGGACCGCTCAACAACAAAGCGATCAGCGGCCAGTATCCGCCCGGCTCGACCTTCAAGATGATCACCGCCCTCGCCGGGTTGGAAGCGGGCGTGATCACGCCGGCCACCCGCTTGCCCTGCGCCGGCAGCGTCACCCTGGGCGACACCAAGTTCCATTGCTGGCTGCGCGGCGGCCATGGCTCAGTCGATCTAAATCTGGCGCTGGCGCAATCCTGCGACTGCTATTTCTACGAAGTCGCCCGCCGCGCCGGCATGGACAAGGTCGCCGAGATCGCGCTGCGCTATGGCATCGGGGCCGAACTCGGCGTCGGCATTCCCGGCGAGAAAACCGGACTGGTGCCGACGCGGCAGTGGAAACAGGCCACGTTCGGCCAGGGCTGGCAGCAGGGCGAAACGCTGATCCTCGGCATTGGCCAGGGCTACATCCTGGCAACGCCGTTGCAGCTCGCCGTCATGGCGGCGCGTCTCAGCAACGGCGGCTTCGCCGTCGTGCCGCGGCTGCTGCGCGAAGCCAACGCGCCCGACGGCAAGAGCAAACCCTATCCCAAGCTGAAGACCTCGCCCGAGCACATCCGCCATGTGCTGGCCGGCATGGATGCGGTCACCAATTCGCAGCGCGGCACCGGCTACGGCGCCCGCATCGTCGATCCGGAGATGGCGATGGCCGGCAAGACCGGAACCTCGCAGGTCAAGCGCATCACCCAGGCCGAGCGCGATGCCGGCAACAAGCGCGCCGAGCTGCCCTGGCATTTGCGCCATCATGCGCTGTTCGTCGCCTTCGCGCCGGTCGGCAATCCGCGCTACGCCTGCGCCGTCATCGTCGAGCATGGCGGCGGCGGCGCCAAGGCCGCGGCGCCGGTGGCGCGCGACGTGCTGGTCGAAACGCAAAAGCGCGATCCCTCGGCCACGCCGCCGCGCCAGGTCGCCGGGATGGGCTCCGGCACCCTGCCGGCGCGGGAGCCGCGCTGATGCGGACGCCGGAAATGTCGCTGGCCGAGAAGCTGTGGCAGGTCAATTGGGGCTTGCTGCTGCTGCTGGCCCTGATCGGCATGGTGGGTTTCGCCCTGCTCTATTCCGCCGCCGGCGGCCGGATGGAGCCCTGGGCCATGCGCCATGCGGTGCGCTTCGGCATTTTCGTCGGCGTGCTGCTGGTCATCGCGCTGGTCGACATCCGCATCTGGATGCAACTGGCCTATCCGATTTATGGGCTGGCCTTCGTCATGCTGGTGGCGGTCGACGTGCTGGGCGTCATCGGCATGGGCGCGCAGCGCTGGCTCGATCTCTATTTCATCCAGCTGCAGCCGTCGGAACTGATGAAGATCGGCCTGGTGCTGGCGCTGGCGCGCTACTACCACCATGTCAGCGCCGAGAATATCGGCCGCATCACCCATCTCTTCGTGCCGCTGGGCCTGATCGTGGCGCCGGTGGCGCTGGTCATGGTGCAACCCGATCTCGGCACCGCCATGATGCTGATCCTGTCCGGCATCGGCATCATGTTCATCGCCGGCGTCCGGCTGTGGAAGTTCCTGCTGGCGGGGCTGGCCGTGGCGGGCGCAGCACCAGTGGCCTGGAGCATGCTGCGCGAATACCAGCAGAACCGCATTCTCACTTTCCTCGATCCCGAGCGCGATCCGCTCGGCGCCGGCTACCACATCACCCAGTCGAAGATCGCGTTGGGCTCGGGCGGGTTGTTCGGCAAGGGCTTCATGCAGGGCAGCCAGGCGCATCTGAATTTCCTGCCCGAGAAGCAGACCGACTTCATCTTCACCATGCTGGCGGAGGAATTCGGCATGGTCGGCGGGCTGGTGGTGATCGGCCTGTTCGTCTGCGTGCTGCTTTACGGCTTCGCCATCGCCTTGCGCTCGCGCAACCATTTCGGCCGCCTGGTGGCGATGGGCATCACGCTCACCCTGTTCCTCTACATTTTCATCAATATCGGCATGGTGATGGGCCTGCTGCCGGTGGTCGGCATTCCCCTGCCGCTGGTCTCCTATGGCGGTACCGCGATGCTGACGGTGCTGGCGGCATGCGGGCTTCTGATCAGCGTCTACATCCACCGCGACGTCACCACCAACCGCTCCGGCAGCCCGTTTAGCTGAACCGGAGAGCGGCGGAATTATCCCGGTTTGCCGCTATCGACAAGCCTGACCCCCTTTGCTATATGCGGGTCCGCTTCGCCTGCGGCGAAGGACGAATTGGGCGCATAGCTCAGTTGGTAGAGCAGCTGACTCTTAATCAGCGGGTCCCAGGTTCGAGCCCTGGTGCGCCCACCAATTCGTCGATGTGGCACAGAGTATTAGCGACGAGGTCGTAAAACCGTTTCCAACGCCTTTCCTTCTGCCTCGTTTGAATTTCCAACTTTTGTACTGATCCTGTTCCTGTACTCTTCCAGCTTGGCGATGGCATTCGCTGCCACCGCGCCGGTGCGCGGCAGGTAAACTTCAAGGATCTGCGCGGTGCGCTCGATTGTGTGACCGCTGATGGCGGATATCTCCGGCACGGTGCAGCCAGCTTCAGCCAGGCGAACGACTGCGGTGCGGCGCAGGTCGCGGAACTGCGTTTCGTTCGGTAGGCCAGCCAGCCTTCGCAAGCGTGCAAATTGGTGGCGGAAATGATCCTCGCGATAGGGCAGTCCGGTCGCTTCTGAAATGACGATCGTTGCTGCGGCACGCGGCGTCTGTGCTAGCTCTTCCAGCAAGTCGACCACGGCCGGCATCTCGACCAGCGCGGCGGTCTTGCGCTGCCTGATGGTGAAGCGCGCGCCATCGAAATTCGACCAAGCAAGCGTAAGGATGTCGCCCTCGCGCTATGCCAGGCTGGCGCCCAACAGTAGCGCCAACGCCCTAGATGGCAGTCCCTCGGCCTGGGCAGCCGCCAGGAAAGTTTGCAGTTGGTCGGCGTCCCAAATCTGACGACGACAAAACTCTGGTTCTTGCTTTACGAAGATGAAGCCAAGAATATTTACGTAGAGGGCAGGCAACTATTCACCTTTTTAGGTCTACAGATGAAATTCGTAGATTGCGCGGCTTTTCACTAAGGCACACTTTCATAATTAGATTTTTGCATAAGGGGAGGACGGGAGATTTCATTTCTTTCAACGTCCGTTGCAAGCAATGTTCGGGAGTCGTCGGAGGATACAATCGTGGTAGCCGACGCCACTATCGCGTTTCAACCAGCGCCAGGGACAATTGGGGCTTGGTCTGGCGATGCCTAACGAAACGGTCCAGCAGGTTGTTAAGAGGCTGCAACTGGCACCGACAGGGCGAATTCGATGAAGTCGAGAGTGGCAAGCGTGCCGACCGGTCGAGCTAGCGCCTGCAATGGCAGCTGCCGGGTTTACGAAGACCGTCTAGGGATCGCCAAGCTGGATCGGCTATCCCCCGGGAGCCTATTTCCTTCTAGCGCTCCAAATAGCCCGGAATTCGCTTCGTAGCGGCAGACATACCCGATGGAGATGGTGCATATGATCGGAATGGAGCCAGCGACACTGTGGCGTTCATACAGCACTTCCAGCGGCTCCGGATAGAAAATAATCCGGTCCGGCACGCCGCGCTGCGCCATTAGTCCTTTGAGCACGGACAGCACGCGGAAGATCAACGTTAGCCGTGTTGCGAGGCCCTCGGTGCAGCGGAATTTAGGCGGCCGCGATGATGGCCTTATTCACCGCCGCCTTCACCACCGGAATTTCATGATCATGCAGCGGTTTCATGCGCTTCTTGCGCTGCAATGCCGCCTCAATGAAGGGCGCGAGTTCTTCCGCCTTGCGCTGCTCACGCTGCGCCAGTTCCGCCTTGAACTCGGGCATTACTTCTTGGGCGAATAGCTCCAGCGAGGCGCAAATATGCTCGTGCTTGTTGCGTCCGGCCTGCTGCATGAAGATCACTTGATCGACACCGGTATCCTGAATGATGCGAAGATGCGTGCGCATGTCCTCGGGCGTACCGATGCCGCCTGCCGCCACGAAGCCCTGCTCGGAAGCGGCGGCCATCAGCTTGTCGCTCTTGTCGCCACGCTTGGCGATAAAGTCCTGCCAGATATGAGTGCGGCCGGGAATGGCGTCCTGCGCGACAAGCGCGTTGAGCGCATAGGCGAAGAATTCGAAGCCTTCCTGGCCGCGTTTGATCGCCTCGTTGCGGTCGTTATGCACGGAAAAGGCCGAGACCAGCGCAATGTTGGGATTAACCACATGGCTGATCGGCACGCATTCTTCGCTCTTGATAATGTCGTAGTAAATCTTGCTCCACGCCCGCGCCTCTTCGGGATCGACGAAGGAGAAGCCCAACGCGCCCAAGCCTAGCTTCGCCGCGATCTTGATCGTGTCGCGGTTGGTGCAGGCCATCCACATCGGCGGGTGCGGCTTCTGCACCGGCTTGGGCAATACGTTGCGACAGGGCAGGGAGAAGGATTTACCCTCGAAGCCGGGATAGGGCTCCATAACCATCATGTTGGCGATCTGCTCGGCCGCCTCCAGCGCCCAGGCGCGTTTTTCCTTTGCATTGATGCCGAAGCCCGCCACTTCCAGTCGCGTCGCGCCTTCGCCGATGCCGAATTCGGCCCGTCCGTCCGACATGATGTCGAGCGTCGAGATGCACTCGGCCGTGCGCGCCGGGTGATTATAGTTGGCGATAACCTGACGGATACCGTGGCCGAGCCGGATGTTCCTGGTGCGGGCTGCAGCGGCGGCCAGGAAGATCTCCGGGCACGAGGAGTGGGAGTATTCCTCAAGAAAATGGTGTTCAACCTCCCACGCATAGTCGTAGCCCAGCTGATCGGCCAGAACCACCTGATCCAGCGCTTCCTTGAATAGCCGGTGTTCGTCGCCGGGATTCCAAGGTTTTGGCAACTGCAATTCGTAGAAAACGCCAAAGCGCATTTCGGCCTCCCGCACAACGAAATCAAGACGCGCCGTACAATCGACGGCCCCTAATCTGTTGAACGTTCGTTCGATTTATGCAAGCATTATTTATCGGACAACGTATTGGTACTGCCGGAACGAACGTCCTCGCGCGCGGCAACGATGACGGACGAAAGGGAGAGACGCGAATGAACATAGAGATGAAGAACCGGTCGGTCGGATTGATGCTGCGTGAGCGCGCCGAGCAGATGCCGGACAAGCTGTTCGCCCGCTCCAACAACGTCGATCTCAGCTACGGCGCTTTCAACGAGCGCGCCAATCAGTTCGCAGCCTACCTCTACAGCCTGGGCATGAAGCCCGGCGACAAGGTCGGCATCATGCTGCCCAATTCACCGGAATTCCTGGTGGCGTGGCTGGGCGCCGCCAAGGCCAACATCGTCTATGTGCCGATCAACACCGAATATCGCGGCCAGATACTCTCGCACCAGCTCGACCTCGCCGACGTCTCGACCATGGTGATCGGTGCGGAATATCTCGACCGCCTGGTCACGGTCGACGACAAGCTGCCCAAGCTCAAGCGCGTCATCGTCTTTGGCGCGTCACAGACCGCAGTGCCCAAGCGCCTAACACGGCTTGACTGGGCCGAGGCCGGTTCGATGAAGGCAAGCGAGCCGGCCGCCCTGGCGCGCTACACCGATCCTTTCGCCATCTCCTACACCTCGGGCACCACCGGCCCGTCCAAGGGCGCACTGACAACCAACTGCCATGTCGTGACGTTCGCGCAGGACTTCATCACGCTGATGGAATACAGGCCCGAGGACAAGCTTTACACCTGCATGCCGCTGTTCCACGCGCTGGGCTCGTGGCTGGGCGTGCTGACGACCTTGATGGCCGGCGGCTCATGCCTGGTCGGCGCCCGCTTCTCGGCCAGCGGCTTCTGGGACGACGTGCGCAGTTTCGACGCCACGCTGGGCCACATGATCTTCTCCATGCCGCACATCCTGCTGAAGAACCCGCCGCGGCATGACGACAAGACCACCTTGCGCCGCGTCTACGTCGCCCAGCGGAACAAGGAATTCGAGGATCGCTTCAACTGCCGCATCCACGAAATCTACGGCCAGTCCGAAACCGGCATCGTCACCGGCTGCTGGCCGGGTACGCCGACCAAGCCGGGCTCGGCCGGCAAGGCAAATCCCAACACCTACGACGTGAAGATCGTCGATGACGACGACAACGAAGTGCCGCCTGGCACAGTCGGCGAGTTCGTGGTGCGGCCGAAGAACCCCTACGGCATGATGAACGAGTACTACAACATGCCGCGCGAGACGATCGCCGCCTTCCGCAATTTCTGGTTCCACACCGGCGACAGCGGCACCATGGACGCCGACGGCTATTTCTATTTCACCGACCGCAAGAAAGACGCCCTGCGCCGGCGCGGCCAGAACATCTCCTCCTTCGAGCTCGAGACGGTGGTGATGAGCCACCCCAAGGTGCTCGATTGCGCCGCCGTCGCCGTACCCAGCCCGCTGACCGAGGACGACGTCAAGGTCGTGGCCGTAGTGCGGCCGAACGAAAAGCTGACGGCCGAAGAGCTTTGGGCCTATTGCGACGAAAACATGCCGCGCTTCTGGGTGCCGCGTTACATCGAGTTCCGCGACATCCTGCCCCGCACGCCGACCCAGAAGGTTGAGAAGTACAAGCTGCGTGCGAGTGAAAACGCCGGCGTCGTGTTCGATCGCGAAACCCTGCAGAAGCAGGCCAAGGCCAGCTGACGAAGTCCAGACAACCCGAAACAACGAACCTCCAGGAGAAAACGCATGTCCAAGAAAACCATGGCGATTAAACGCAGAACCTTCCTGGGCAGCGCCATGGGTGCTGCCTCGATGGTGGCGCTGGGCGCGCCGGCCATTGCCCAGCGCAAGACGGTGCATTTCGGCGCCTCGCTGCCGCTGACCGGTCCGTACGAGAAGGTCTCGAAGGTCTACAAGGACGCCTACGACCTGTGGACCCAAACGGTGGGCGGCAAGGTCAGCGTCGGCGGCCAGGATGCCGACGTGAAATGGACCATTTACGACGACGAGAACAAAGCGGCGCGCACGGCGGAACTGACAGAACGGCTGATCAGCTCTGACAAGGTCGACTGCATCGTCGGCACTTACGGCACCGACACGGTGCTGGCCCAGGGAGCAATTGCGCGAAAGTACGAGCGCATCACCATGCAGGCAGGTGCCGCGTCCGCGCGCGTCGACGAGCAGATTGGCGGCCACACGACCTTCACGCTAATCGGCCCCTCGCGCAACTACCCGACGTTGGCCATCGACCATTTGGCCAAGCAGAATCCCAAGCCCAAAACCATGGCGATCATCACCATGGACGATCCCGTTTACCAGGAGTTCGCCGCCGGAGCGATCGCCGATGCCGAGCGCCACGGCATCAAGATCGTGCTAAACGAAGTGCTGCCGATGAACACCCAGGATCTGCGTCCCACCGTGTTGAAAATCAAGCGGGCGGGGGATGTCGACATTATCTACAACACCGGCTGGGATCTAATCTGCATCAAGCTGATCCAGGAATGTGTCGCGCTCGACGTCAATCCCAAGGCGATAGTCGGCGGCCATCTCACCACCAACCCGGTGGTCAAGGAGACGCTAAAGGGCCAACTGCAGTACATCTACGGCATCACCAACTGGCTGCCACAGATGGCGTACAAGGACAAGTACTACGCCAACTGCCAGGCCTTCGCTGACAAGTTCCAGGCAACGTACAACTATGCACCGACCTATCATGCGGCGATGGCCTATGCGATTCCCTACATCTACCAGCACGTCATCGCCGACGGCTCGGAAGGCGATCCGCTCGACAGCAAGATCATGCGCAAGCGCATTGCCGCGTTGAACAACCTGGAATCGGTGTGGGGACCGATCAAGTTCAACGACAAGGGCCGCATCCTGACGCCGGGCGTGCCGGTACTGCAATGGCAGGGCACCGATCCCAAGGTGGTAGTGCTGGCTCCCGACGCGTTGGCAAATGGCAAGGACCTGTACCCGATGCCCGCCTTCAACAAGCGCGGTTAGGAAAAAGTCTTGGCAAGCTCGCACCGGAGAGAAGCCTAATTGTCCGAAATAATCGAGATCATTATCTTCGGCACCCTGCGCGGGGCGATCTTCGCCCTCGCGGCTTTTGGCTTCTCGCTGGTGCTGGGCGTGCTGGGGATCGTCAACTTCGCCCATGGCGTGTTCGTCGTCCTTGGCGCGCTAATCACTTGGAGCCTAACGGCGCAGATCGGCATCAACATCGTCGTCGCCAGCCTGATTGCGGCGGGGTCGATGGGCGTGCTGGGCGTGTTCATTCAAAAGGTTTTCATTGACCGGGTGTTCAAGCTCCACCCGCTGATGATCCTGGTGCAGACTTTCGGCGTCGCGGTGGTGGCGACGCAGCTGGCGGAACTGGCCTGGGGCGGCGGCGAGCGCTCGCTGAAAGTCGAATTCCCCGGCCCCGCGCTGCTAACCATCGGCGACATCTACATCCCGACTTGGGACATCGTCATTTTCGTCATCAGCCTGATCGCGGCCGGCGTGCTGGTCATGATCATGCAGATGACGCCTCTAGGCCGTGCCGTGCGCGCCTGCCGCGACAACATCGATTCGGCGTCGCTGGTCGGTGTCGATGTGGGCCGCGTCTTCCTCATCACCATGGGGATTTGCGGAATCTGGTCGGGCTTGGCCGGCGCACTGGTCATCACCTTGAAGCCGACCGGCCCCTACATGCATTTCTTCTGGACGCTCGACGCCTTCCTGGTCGTGGTGATTGGCGGCATGGGCAGCATCTCGGGCGCGCTGATCGGCGGCTTCCTATATGGCATCATAAATTTCGCCGCCTACTACTATTTGCCCAACCAGGCGCCGGCCATCATCTTCGCCACTCTTATCGCGCTGCTGATGATCAGGCCGCAGGGATTGTTCGGGCTGGGCACGACGGTGCGCAAATGAGCGCCGCTATCGCGAGTATGCGAACACTGATCGAGAACGACCGCATCCGACTGGCGCTGCTGGCGCTATCGCTGGTGCTGGTGGCGCTAGGGCCGTTCTATCTCAGCGCCTATTGGGAACGCGTGCTGATCTTCGTGTTCTTCAACATAGCCCTTGCCAGCTCGTGGAACGTGATCGGCGGTATCGCCGGCTACCCCAGCTTCGGCCATGGCGTGTTCTTCGGCATGGGAGCCTATACCTGCGCCATCCTGATCGTGCGCGGCGGCGTGCCGTTTCCGCTCGCCATACTGGGGGGCGGCGCGGTGGCGGGCGCCTTCGCCCTGCTCTTCATTCCGCTGTTCCGTCAGCGCGGCTTCTATTTCGCACTCTCCACCCTGGCGGCACAATTCGCCATCGAGACCGTGGTGCGCACCTGGTCCTTCACGCGTGGACTGCAGTCCTTCGATCAGGGCTGGAACCTGCCCGACCTCGGCTCGCTCGATTTCTTCTATTGGCTGACCCTTGGCCTGCTGGTGGCCTGCATCGGCTCGATCATACTGATGCTGCGCACGCGGGTGGGGCTGGCGCTGCGCGCCATCCACAAGGACGAGGTGGTGGCGGCTTCCGTCGGCATTCCCTGCACCCGCTACAAGGCCATCGCCTTCGTCTTCTCCGCCGTGTGGCCGGGGGTCATGGGGGCGGCCTATGCGCCGTTCCTGGTGTTCATCTCCAGCGACAACGTCTTCAACATCTCGATCACGCTCAACATGATCCTGATCGCGATCTTCGGCGGCATCGGCACCATCATCGGCCCGATCATCGGCGGCTTGCTGCTCAGCATCATCGATCGCTTGAGCTGGGCCTATCTGCTGCAGTACCACACGCTGATCTACGGGTTGATGATCATCGCGGTGATCTCCTTCCGCCCAGCCGGCATCGCCAGCTGGTTCAAGAAATGAGCGCCATACTCGAAGTAACGAAAGTCGGCAAACGCTTTGGCGGCGTCGAAGCCGTGCGCGATTTGAGCTTCTCCGTCGCGCAAGGCGAGATCCTGGGCATGATCGGCCCCAACGGCGCCGGCAAGACCACCGTGTTCAACCTCATCTCCGGCGTGGTCGAGCCAACCAACGGCCGCATCGTCTTCGACGGCAAGGATATCCAGGGCAAGCGGCCCGACCAGATCTGCACCGCGGGCATTGCGCGCACTTTTCAGACCTCCTCGCTGCTGTCGGGCATGTCGGCGCGCGAGAACGTGCACGTCGCCTCGCTGTTTCGCCGTGAGAAGGGCGGTCGCACCGCCGACCAGATCACCGACCAGGCGTTGGCGTTGTGCGGTCTCACGGGCATCGCCGCCAAGCAGACTGACCAGCTCACCACGTCGGAGCAGAAGCGCGTCGAAGTCGCCCGCGCCTATGCCACCGGCGCGCGGCTGATCATGACCGACGAGGTGGTGGCGGGCCTCAATGGCGTCGAGACCGACCAGATCCTCGACATCTTGCAAGGCATCAATCGCGAGGGCATCACCCTGATCTTCGTGGAGCACGACGTGCGGGCGGTGATGCGCGTGTCGCATCGGCTGGTGGTACTGGCGGAAGGCACCTTGCTGGCCGAGGGCGATCCGCAGGTGGTCGCGCGTTCGGCCGACGTCATCAGAGTCTATTTAGGAAGCCGGTATGCTGACGCTCGCTGACTTCTCTTCAGGCTATCGCAAAGGCCTGATGGTGCTGAATCACCTTTCGCTGGAGGTGGCGTCAAATCAGATTGGCTGCATCGTGGGCTCCAATGGCGCGGGCAAGACCACCTTGCTGCGCTCGATCCTCAACCAGATCCCGTTCTCCTCCGGCGACATCGAATTCAACGGTGCCTCCCTGCGCGGCCAGCCGACGCACCGCATCTCCCGCCAAGGCGTGGCGCTGGTGCCGGAAGGGCGCGGCACATTCCCCAGCCTGACGGTGCGCGAAAATCTGCAAATGGGCGGCTACGCTTCAAAGGGCGACATCTCCGCCACCTTGGACCGCGAGCTCGACCGCTTCCCCATCCTGCGAGAGCGCGCAAACCAGCGCGCCGGCATGCTCTCGGGCGGCCAGCAGCAGATGCTGGCTATCGCGCGCGCCATGATGAGCAACCCGAAACTGCTGCTGCTTGATGAGCCGTCACAAGGTCTGGCGCCGATCATCATGGATCAGATCTTCGCGTTGATCGCCAACCTCAAAGGCCCTGACGTTACCATCCTGCTGGTCGAGCAGGATGTCGGCCGGGCGCTGGAAATCGCCGATCGCGGCTTCGTGCTGGAGAAGGGCTCGATCACCCGCGCCGAGCAGGCCTCGGTGCTGCTGGCCGATCCTTATGTGCGCGAAGCATTTCTTGGAATGCAGTGACGTCGCGCATCATTTTATGCTACTTGCTCGGCTCCATCCCTTGCAACGCTCGCTTGCCTAGTCATTCTCCGGAACATCCTGCCCATGCCCAAAAGCGCTTCTACTCTTTCCGTTCCTCCGCCGCGGGCAAAATTCGATAAGCGGCGCGACAAGCTGCTGGTCATCGCAGCGCGCTGTTTCAACGAGCAAGGCTACGATGCGGCTTCCATGCGCGATATCGCGCGCGAGATGGCGATCCTGCCCGGCACGATTTATTACTATTTCCCCTCCAAGGAGAGCCTGCTGGTCGCCGTGCACCAGGAAGGCGTACGTCGTATTCTCGCGAAGATCGAAGCAGCACTTGCGAAATCTTCCGCCGACCCCTGGGAGCGGCTGAGCAACGCCTCCGCTGCCTATCTGGAATCCATGTTGGGTGTTGACCGCGACCTTTGCGCTGTTATCATTTCCGAGTTTCCGCGCCGCCATTCCAAGGATCTGCGCGCCGAGCTTCTGGCCGCGCGCCAAATCGTCGATGACCGTTTCCGCAATCTAGTTGCCGACTTGCCGCTGCGCCGCGGCGTCAGCCGCAGCCTTTGGCGGCTGGCCCTGATGGGCCAGCTGGCCTGGACGCATGCCTGGTACCAGAAGGGCAAGCAAACGCCGGGTGAAATCGGCCGCCGCCTGGTCGATTTCTTGCGCCGCGACTCGGAGAACTAGTCGCCTCCAGCTCCTCCTTTGCTTTCGTCTTGCAACGTTGGGTCGCGGGAAAACCCTGTTCCGGCTGGCATTTTCTCGGGCTTGCTTGACGAACGAACGACCGTTTGGTTAATGTTTGCCTAACAAAATGGTTCCGCCTCGAAGCGGTGGCCGTCGGGAGCGGAACATGTTCGGAAGTTAGCAGTCGCTTAAGCGTCTCGCGCCTGCATCCGGACCGGTCGCAATGCTTTCCCGCACTGATCATCGAGGTTCCTCTCCTGCGCCTTTAGCGCCCGAGAGCGTTTCAACACGATAGCTCCATCGGAAAGGCACACCATGCAGAAAATCTCTCGTCGCACCTCGCTCAAGACTATCGCCGCCGGCTTTGCCGGGGCGGGCGCCGCCTCGCTCGGCCTGCCGCGCCTGGCGCAGGCCCAAACCGCCTGGAACTGGTACACCTATTATCCGGTCTCGACCGGCTCGCCGGCGCGCGGCATCACGCAGGCGGCCGAAGCCATTGACAAGGCGACCAACGGCCAGCTCAAGATCCGCGTGCATCTGGGCGGTTCGCTGCCGATCCAGGCCTCGACCATCACGCCGGCCGTCACCAGCAACGTGGTGCAGATGGCGTCCGACATCTTCTCAACCGGCAACATGCCGATCGTCGGCGTTCTGCGCCTGCCGATGCTGGTTCACAGCGTTGAGGAATACGAAAAGGTGCATGCCATCATGATGCCGCTTTTCGAAGCGGCGCATGAAAAAAAGGGCCTGACGATCGTCGGCCGCTACCTGTATCCGGTGCAGTCGATCTGGTCGCGCAAGAAGCTGACGTCGCTGGCCGATCTTAAGGATCAGAAGATCCGTGTGGTTTCGCCTGAACAGGGCGAGTTCATCCGCGCTTTTGGAGGCGCCGCAATCACCATGGGCACACCGGAAGTCAGCGCCGCGCTTGATCGTGGTGTGGTCGACGGCGTCTGCACCGCAGCTTCAGGCGGCGGCTATGTCTGGCGCGACCTGCTCAAGTACAATCTGATTCTTCCACTGAACTATCTCGAAACGCTGATCATCGTGAACAAGGAATCGCTGGCCAAGCTGCCAGCCGATCAGCAGGCGGCCTTGCGAAAAGGCGCTTCCGAAGGCGGCATATGGACGGTGAAGACGCTGGCCGACGAAGAACAGGATCTGCGCAGCAAGATGCAGGCCGCCGGGCTGGTGGTAACGCAGGCGACGGCCGCTGAAATCGAGCAGGGTCAGACCAAGATGAAGTCCTATTGGGACGAATGGGCCAAGAAGCAGCCGGCCGAAGTTGCCGAGGCATTGGTCAAGGTCCGCGCCGCCCTCGGCCGCTGACTTTGATGAGCGACGAGGAAATCAAAAGCGAGGTCGGACCTGGCGTTCCGACCTCGCCGCTCGAAGGCTGGATGGAAACCGCTTGCGCCTGGGTCTGCGGCCTGGCGCTGGTCGTCACTTTGATCATCACGAGCTTCGAGGTGGTGGGGCGCGCGTTGTTCCATTTCTCGCTGCAGATCAGCGACGATTTCGGCGGCTATCTGCTGGTCGCCATGACGTTCATCAGCCTGTGCTACTGCCAGGTCACCAATGCCTTTCATAAAATCGAGCTGGTGCAAGGCCGGTTGCAACCGCGTGGGCGCGCTTTGCTAAGCCTGTTCTTCCTCTTTGTCTCCATCGTCTTTGTCGCCCTGGTGACCTGGTATCTGGCGATCTTCGCTCTGGACGCCATCAAATCGGGCGACACAGCGCCGTCCTTTATCGAAACACCGATGTGGATTCCGCAGATCACCATGCCCATCGGCATGGGATTGCTGCTGATTTCGCTGATCAAGACGGCGATCTGGTGTTGCTGGCAGCGGGCATGAGCGTGCCCTTTGCCATCGCGTTGCCCGGAACCGCCTACATCATCATCCAGGGCGGCTTGCCGGCGATGAAGGGGCTGGGCTTTGTCAGCTGGGGGAGCATGAACAGCTTCACCCTGACCGCCATCCCGATGTTCATCTTCATGGCTGAGATCATGCAGCGCAGCGATCTCAGCTCGCGCATCTATCGAGGTTTGTCGCAGCTTGTGTCGCGAATTCCCGGCGGGCTGCTGCAGACCAACATCGCCGGCTGCGCCGCTTTTGCTGCCATTAGCGGCTCCAGTGTCGCCTGCGCCGCCTCGATCGGCAGCGTTGCCCTGCCGCAGCTTCTGGAGCGCGGCTACAGCCGAACACTGTCGGCCGGTTCGATCTGCGCCGGCGGCACGTTGGGCATCCTGATTCCGCCCAGCCTGGCAATGATCATCTACGGCACCTTCACCGACACCTCGGTAGCCAAGCTGTTCATGGCCGGCGTTGTTCCTGGCCTGATGCTGACGGCGATGTTCATGCTCTATATCGCCATCCATGCCATGGCAAAGCCCAGCGTTGCGCCGCGCGAGCAGGCCAATCTGACCTTGGCCAAGATCATGATGGCCTTTGCCGACGTCTTTCCGTTCTTCATCCTGGTCACGGCCGTGCTGGGCACCATGTATGCCGGTCTGGTGACGCCGACGGAAGCGGCTGCCATCGGCTCGGTGTTCGCGATCGTGATCGCCATGGTCTGGGGCCGCATGTCGTTCCGCATTCTCCTGGATTCGGTCAAAGGGACGATCCAGCTGGTCGGCAATCTGCTGTTCATCATCTATGCCGCCTATATTTTCTCCTACGGCATCAGCCTTGGCGGCGTCGGCGAAGCGCTGACCAGCTACATGGTCGGACTCAATCTCGAGCGCTGGAGCTTCTTCCTGGCTCTGTTCGTGCTCTACACGATACTGGGCTGCCTGGTCGAAAGCGTCGGCATGATCGTCATCACCGTGCCGCTGCTTTATCCGGTGCTGCTGAAATACGGCATCGATCCGGTGTGGTTCGGCATCGTGCTCGTGATGTTCATTGAACTGGGCGCGATCTCACCGCCGATCGGCATCAATCTTTTCGTGGTGCAGAGCATCTGGACCGGGACGATGAAAGAGGTCGTGCTGGGCACAATCCCTTTCCATCTCATCATGTTCCTGATGCTGGCCTTCCTGGTGTTTTGGCCTGAGATAGCGCTGTGGCTACCGCATCACATGTCAGGCAGGTAGCGGAAAGACGACCGGAAGATTTCAGCAAGATCTGAGGAGAGTAAAATGGCGTACGCAACGGTTTCCGGTGGCAAGCTGCATTATGAAGTCGTCGATTTCGTGGCGCCCTGGCACAAGAATCCAGAGACCATCATCTTCCATCATGGCGCCGGCTCGATAAGCGGTATGTGGTCGCAATGGATCGGCGTGCTGGGCGACAAATATCGCATAATCACCTTCGACTTCCGCGGCATGGGAAAATCGAGCGAGGCCAAATACGACAAGGGCTGGAGCTTCGAGGTCTCGGCCGACGACGTGGTCGCAGTGGCCGACGCTGCGGGTGTCGATAAATTTCACTTCGTAGGCGAATCCTACGGCGGCACGGTCGGGCTGATGCTTGGCCTGCGCCACAAGAAGCGCGTGCGCACGCTGACCATCAGCAACGCCGCTCATATCGGTTCGCGCATCGGCAATATCGCGGAATGGGAACGCACGTTACGCAAGCCCGGCGGCGCGTTAGAATGGTCCAAGGGCATGATGAAGGACCGCTTCTATCCCGGCCAGATCTCGCCCGAGCTATGGGCCTGGTACGAAGAGCAGCAGGCCAGCCACCCGATCGATTCGCTTATCGACGCACGCAAGACGCTGGTCGATGCCGATCTGTCGGAGCGGTTGAAGGAGATCGATACGCCGACACTGCTGCTGCACGGCGATTCCAGTCCGTTCGTCTCGGTAGCCCTGATGACCGATATGAAGAGCCGATTGCCGAATGCCGAGCTGCAGCTCTTTGCGCACGCCAAGCACGGCGTGCCAGTAGCCTATGCCAGGGAATGCGCCAAGACGCTGCGCGCCTTCTTAAAGCGCAATAAAACGTAAAGTCTCGACGATGGCCAAAGGTCTCGAAGGCGTACGCGTCATCGAAGTAAACGGCAGCGGTATCGCTGCCGCCGTTGCCGGCAAGCTGCTGGGCGATCTTGGGGCCACTGTGGTCAAGATCGAGCATGGATCGGCTGAACCTGAGCTATGAGCGCCTAGCGTGCGACAATCCGCGTCTAGTGATGGTGTCGATGACTCCGTTTGGTCTGACGGGGCCTTATCGCAACTTTGCGGCATCGGATTTGACGGTGTTTCACGCTTCGGGCAGCGGCTGGATCTTTGCCGATCCGCGCGATCCCAAGGCCCGAGCCCCGGTGAAGTTTTTCGGCCGTCACTCGGAAATTCAGGCAGCGATCACCGCTGCAGGCGTGGCCTTAAGCTGTCATTACGCAGCATTGGAGAGCGGCGTCGGCGAACACGTCGATCTGTCGATGCAGGAAGTCAGCGCCACGCAGCACGGCCCCAACGCGATGGAGTATTCCTACGCCAAGCGCACCATCGGCCGCTTCATGCCCCGCAAGTTCGGACCATCGGACTACTACCGCTGCCGCGATGGTTACATCCTGATTTTCTGTCCAGAAGAATCGCAATGGGACCATTTCGTCAAGGTCATGGGCAATCCG
>JAQSWP010000176.1 GCA_029266575.1 Alphaproteobacteria bacterium
GGAGCTGTCGTGGGATGAGGTGGTGGTGAGGGTGGGAAGGGTGAGGCTGATGGAATAACACCCACATCCACGGAGATAACGGACTGTCTTGCGAATCGCATATCATCATCACAAACTGGATGCACGCAGTGGAGGCACATTCCCATGATGCCGAAATCTCGCTTGGCTCGCGTCGGCATTATCCTTCATCGCGGTCCGGACGATCCCCTCTACATTGCTTTGCGGGGTAGCCTCGCTCAACTGGGCTATGCCGAAGGCCAGAATGTCGCATTTGAGCCCAGGTTTGCTCGTGGGCAACTCGATCGCACGTCAACCTTCGCGTCGGAGCTGGTCGGGCTTGGGGTGGATGTCATCGTCGCCGTCGGGGGCGTCGGAGCGCGAGCTGCGCAAAGAGCGACAAACAGGATTCCGGTTCTCTTTGCGATTGTGCTGGACCCCGTGGCCGCCGGCTTCGCGGCGAGCATGGAGCGGCCCGGAGGGAACGTCACCGGGGTGACGAACTACGATCCCGGTCAGGCTATCGAGCAGCTCAAATTGATCCGAGCAGTAGTCCCCTCGCTCCGCCGCATGGCCATTCTGAGCGACGAGGATGTTCCGCGCAGCCAACTGGACGGCTGGAATCCGCTTGAGAAATCGAACGACACAGCGGCACGCGCGCTTGGTCTGGAGCCCTATTGGGTCAGGGTGAAGGGGCCGACGCCCGATTTGGAGCGCGCCGTCATTTCGGTCAAGAGTGCTGGCGCCGAAGCGCTGCTCGTTCTGGAGGTGCCGGTCACGCTTTCCCGATTGAAACAGATCGCCGACCTCGCCATCGCCCATCGGCTGCCAGCGTTGTTGCCGGCCGGCGAGGTAAGGGATTCGCTCATGAGCTATGGGACCAGTCTGCTGGATACGATTCCAAGTCTGTCGGCCCATGTAGACAAAATCCTCAAAGGCGCGGTCCCGGCAGATCTGCCAATCGAAACCGTGTCGCGCCGGAGGCTGAGGATCAATCTCAAGACGGCACGGGAGCTGGGTGTAACCATTCCTTCCGAGATTCTGAACAAGGCCGACGAAATAATCCTGTAAGCCGAAAATGCAGCGCGTCCAGTGGACGGACTGCCGATGTCCGCTTTTGTGCTCTGGCCCATCGCGACATATTACGCCGCCGCACGATTTCGGGCGCTTTGTGAGCAAAGTGCAGGCGGCGGCAAATGCGCGTGCCTGCGTTTTGCGACTTGGATACTCCACAGCGCCTTTTGCCATGCTTCGGCTCCGTCCGAGCCGCGACTGGCCGGACAATTGCGCAGCTATCTTGCCTGGACGATCGGCCGGCTGCAGCGCGATGCCAGCCTGCATCCGCCGATGTCGGCGCGGGGCGAGCCCCTGCCGCAAGCCTCGGTCGAGGCGCTGGCGAGCTATCTCGCAAGCCTGGAACCGTGACGGCTCGGCGTGGCGGGAGGAAAAGCGGCGAAGCGTTGCGGTTATAGATGCACTGCGATCGGGGCGCGCGAGCCCTCCCGCTTGACTCGCAAAACGTCGCGCTTACTGTTCGATCGCCCAGCCGACGATCATCCCATGCCGCATCGCAACTCCGGCTCTAGAAAAGACGATGACGCGACCCGCGCCTTGCGGCCGGAGGAGCTTGACGCTTTGCGCAAGCTGCTCGACCCCGTTCCCGGCTACGCCCCGCCGCTCGATACGGTGGCGTTCCTGCTGCGTCGTGAGCTGGTCACGCTGCAGCATGGGATAATCGAAATCACCCAGGCCGGCCGAGACCTGGTGGCGGCCAACCGCTTGCGCGACCGGCTGCACTGACGCAAGCGCGGTGTGCGCAGCGGGGGTTGAGGTGGTCAACGGGCCACAGCTTGTCCGGGGATAGGTCGTGGTGCGGGTGGGGAGGTGAAAGGTGGGGTGAGCGTCACGGTCACGCGGGCAGGTCCCGGGTTCAATCCCTCGCTCCTATTGCGGTGTCGGATGCGGGATCATTCCGGCAATCCCGCTGCAAGCAGGGCCTTGGAAAGGCGAGCCTTGTCTTCGTCCCGCTTCCAGGAGAACCACCCGACAAAGTAGGCGCTGACTGAAAATTCAGGTCGCAGGGCGATCGCCCGCTTTCCTGCCTCCTGGGCGGCCGCGCCGTGGCCGATCGCCGTATTGCAGGCGGCCAGCCAGACGTAGTGTTCGTAATGAACAGGCTCCATTCGGTCCAGGACCGCGATCGCTTCAGTCGCCCGTTCGGCCATGAATAAGGCGCGGACGAGATCGAGATAGTAGCGGTGCGCCGAGAACGGATCGAGGCGCATCGCCCCCTCGAGCCACGGTATGGCCGCTATGGCATCACCGAGAAATGTCAGGTTGATGCCGCGCTGGGCGACGAGGCGCGGATCGTTGGGATTGGTGGCCAGCGCGCGTTCCAGATGATGTTCGCTCTTGGCGAATTGCCCTTCGATGAGCGCCATGCGGCTCATGATGCGGTTGCATTCAGTATCGTTCTGGTCGAGCCGGGCAGCGGCAGCCACGAAACGGCGGATTTCCTGCTGAAGGTCGGCGCTGGAAGGTCGAAATCCCTGCAGCACGGCCTGACCCAGCGTACAGGCTCTCCAGGCATAGGCCGTGGCGAAGCGTGGGTCGGCCTCGATGGCATGATCGAAGTTGAGTTGGGCTTGCTGGTTCGCTTCCCTTGTATAGCGATGATAGTAGTATTTGCCTCGCAGCAAATAGTCGTAGGCCTCGAGCGAGGCGCTGCCTTTGCGGCTTACCTCCTCGACCGCCATGGCCTCGATCCGCGCTGGCAGAACCGCGACGATGCTTCGCGTGACCTCGTCCTGGACCGCAAAAACATCCTTCAGCTCGCGATCGTAACGCTGCGCCCACAAATGCTTGCCGCCGACGGCATCGATAAGCTGAGCGGTGATGCGAACTTTTTCGCCGATCCGGCGCACGCTGCCTTCGAGAACGTATTGCACGCCGAGTTCGCGGGCGGCGTCTGTTACCCGCGCCTCCTCGCCGCGATAGACGAACGACGAATTGCGCGAAATGACGAACAGATCGGGATAGCGCGACAGCTCGGTGATGATGTCTTCGGCGATGCCGTCGGAGAAATAGACGTTGTCGGTGGCCTCCGTCATGTTTTCGAACGGCAGCACGGCGATCGAAGGTTTGTCCGGCAGCGGAAGCGGCGTCGGCACGCCGGCAGCAGACTTCGCCTGATCGGCCGGTGCCGGCTTGTCCTCGGGCCCAAGATTGCGGTCGCCGGCAACGGCAGCCTCGCCCGCGCTCTTCCGCGCTTCCTGAACGGCGCCGACGAAGCGGAAGCCCTTGCGCGGCAGTGTCTTGATCAGGCGCTGCTCTTCGCCCGTGTCGCCGATCGCGCGCCGGGCGGCGTTCAGCCGCGTCGTCAGCGCCGCATCGGACACGATACGGCCATGCCAGACGGCGCCAATGATGTCGTCCTTGCTGACGACGCGCTGACGGTTGCTGATCAGGTAGTCGAGCAGGTCGAAGACCTGCGGCGCCAGCGCGACGGCCCCGGTGCCGCGATGCAGCTCGCGCCGGTCGGTGTCGAAGGCGTAATCCTCGAAGAGATAGCGCACGCTTCCCCTTCCCTGGGGTGGTCTCGCCCCGCCGTTCGCTTCAGCACCGCTTCCAGCCTCAAAAAGTAACCCGCCGGTAAGGAAAAAGTAAGCCGTAAGTCAAGCGGCAGCGCTGTCGCCCCGCCATCCTCGTCTGGTCAGCAACGACCTTCAGAGGAGATATCGGCCATGGCCCAGCTTGCAGCACATTACGCCCACGCCGCCGCATCGACGCGGCATCCCTCCAGCCTCCTGCGGACCTGCTGGGAAGCGTTTCAGCAGCGGCGCGAGCGCCAGAAGATGCGTGCCGCCCTGTACGAGCTGAGCGACCGGGAGCTGACGGATTTCGCTATTGCCCGCTGCGATATCGAATACGTCGCCTTGCACCGCACTATCAACCCGCGAGAGGGCTGAGCGGAAGATCTCGCGCCGAGCGGCTGCGGTTGCGCCGGCCACAGCCGCACAGTCTAAACCGCGTGATCCCTCAGTGCAGCCCGGCAATGGGAATGATGGGCGTGCGTTCAGCCTGTGCCGTCAGCAATTTGCGCGCCTGCTCGATCCGGCCGTCTTTGAGATAAGAAGCGGCCAGGGTGTGGGCGACCAGGTCGCGCTGGGCACGGCTGCCGCCGATGCGCACCGTTTCGACCAGCACCGGCTCTAGCGTCGCAATGGCGGCATTCCAGTCGCCCTTTGCATATGCGGCAAGACCCGTTGCGATACGCGGCACCACGTCGCCGGTCGGCGCCTGCGCTGCCCGTTGCTGCAGCTCGCTCACCAGAGTTGCAAGGCCTTCGCTGTCGTCTGCGGCGACCAACGCCATCGCGCGATGGACATCGACGAAAGCCAGGCCTGGTTTCGGGAAAGACCGGCGCACATAGGCATCGACTTCCCGCCACAGCTCGGGCGGCGTCGAATGCCCCGCGAGCGAGGCCCGCCATAGAAAGGCCGGTGCATCGGTGGCGACGTTAAGCGAAGGTCCCCACGCGCCGCCGGGATGCACTTGCGCACGATAGACTTCCCAGGCGCGGGCCACCTCGCCCAAGGCGAGCAGGGAAATCGCGACATGCCAGGAATTATGGCAATGCATGATCCCTTCGCGTGGATATCTGGCGAGCCAGGGTTCGAGAAAATCCAACGCGGTCCGCTCGTCGCCGAGTTCGTAAAATACATGCGTCCTGATGTGCGCGCCGTAGCCGCTGCGGGGATTGGCCGCGAGGCTGCGCTCGATCCAGCGCAATGCCTCGTCGAGCCAGCCGATCTCCTCGAGCGCAAAGGCATAGGCAAGCTGGAACCACCAGTCTCCTTCCAGATGCGGCCGCAGCGATTCCAGAAATTCCATTTGTTCGGCATCGCGATTCTGCCGGCCGCTGAATCCGATCAGGCCAAACACGCTCGTCGCCGGGGCCGCGACCATCGCATCGCGCGGATGATCGGCCACATGCGCCCGTATGAACGCCAGGGTCTCGGCCGCTCTGCCCTCGATCGGCAGGCAAAGTGCGTTCACGTGGCTGGCTTCGCGGTCCGTTGCCGCAGCAGCCAGTTGGCGAGCCAGCGCGGCCTCGGCCCTGGCCGTGGCAAGGTCGCCCATCAGAAAACGTTCGCGGGCCAACGCGGCATGAGCCAGCGCGAAGTTGGGATCCGCTGCGATCGACTTGCGCAGGTGGGCTTCGCCGCCGTATTCGGCAGCGAGAACGCAATCGCAGCCGGCTATATAGGCGGTCCGCGCCGTTTCGGACGAGGTGCTGATTGGCTGGCCGAATCGATCTGAAAGCATAGGCCCCCCTTCCAGAATTCTTATGCCAGCCGGAGTTTATCCGGCACGGAAAATCCCCGCAGTAATTTTCAACGCCAGACTGCAGCCATGGCGCGCAACAGCGCCGCAGCTGAGATAAAAGGCCGCCGTCCGCCGCTTTTGCCCGTCGCCATTTGCCGTTTGCCCGCCTAATCTGAGGGCGAAGACTGGCAGGGTTCCGAGCTTTGAAGGGAAGCTTTATGAGCGATGCAACTTCACAGACCGTCTATTTCTACGACCGCCATCCGATCTCAAGCGAAATCATTTTCAAGAAACTGCGCGCCAGCCGCGGCCATCTCGACGACTTGCGCCCGGAAGAGCTGTTCCCCCATGACCAGGACCATTATGGCGGCCTCGCCGTCACCGATGAACTGGCACGCGGTGCGCAAATCGGCGCCGGGTCTCAGGTCGCAGATTTCTGCGCCGGGCTTGGCGGCACGGTGCGTTACCTGGCGCATAAATACGGCGCCGACGTCACCGGGATCGAACTGACGCCGGCGCGCGTTGCGGGCGCCCAGGAGTTGACCAGACGCGTTGGCCTTGACCATACGGCGCGTATCGTCGAGGGCAACGTGATGGACGTGCCGCTGCCCGATGCCAGCATGGATGCCGTCGTCAGCCAGGAAGCCTTTTGCCACGTTCCGGATGTGAAGAAGGCGGTTGGCGAGGCTTTCCGCGTTCTGAAGACAGGCGGCCGGCTGGCCTTCACCGACTGGATCGCCCATCAACCGCTGGCCACGGCCGATGCGCAATTGATGTGGGAAGGCATGGCCATCCAGCCGCTGCGCTCGATTGCCGACTATCGCAGCCTGGTCGAGAGCGTCGGCTTCAAGGTGATCTCGGCCCAGGATCTGACGGAAGAGTGGGGCCCGATCCTAAAGGAACGACTGGCGATGTATCAGCGGCTGCGCGAAGAAGCCCGCCAGGCCGGCACCCCGATGGGGCACGATGCCTTCCACGAATCCTACATCCGGTTTGTTGACCTCATCCAGCAGCGCAAGCTGGGCGGCGTCAGGATTGTCGCTGTTAAGTAGCGGCCCTGCAACGGGCGCCTTTAGCGCTGTCGCTGATGGCCAGGGAGATCGCCCGCGAGCAGCATGCCTGGTGGAACAGCAACGGCTACACCATCTTCTCCTTCGCCACGCAGGACCTGCGCGACCGCTTCGAAGCGGAAGCGGTCGAGGTGGTCAACGGGCCGGAGCTGTCGTGGGATGAGGTGGTGGTGCGGGTTGGGAGGGTGAGGGTGTGTTGAGCGTCCCCTTCACACGGGGAAGGCCGGCGACATTTCTGGCGCCGTGAAGGCTGCGTTCAAGCTGATTTTCCGCGCGACGGCGGGGCCTCTAAACCAGGTAATCCTACACGCTTGTGGAATCTGCAACCTTCAGCAGATCACTCCCACGCTTCCAATCGGCAAGATGTTGTTCTTTTCGATCTGCAACGCCTTGTTGCGGTTGCCGATTAGCCCACCCCATACCTCCCGGATGGCTAACGGGTACCAACCATATTCCCCCTGATATCCTCTGAGGAAGAGCATTCACCATTTCATAGAATGGCTTTGAAACATCCA
>JAQSWP010000177.1 GCA_029266575.1 Alphaproteobacteria bacterium
CCATTTCGTAGCCGATCTCGTAGATCGCTTTGTCGATCTGCAATGCGGTCAGCCAGGATTCCATCGCCGCGCGCGAAGGGGCGATGGGCAATTTCTCGATGCCGGCGTGGTAGGCGTCGATGAAGGTCTTGCCGACCGATTGCCGCCAGGCGTCCTCGAGCGGCACGCTGGCGCTGACGGCATCCGGCAGCGTCAGCGCCAGGCGCTCGATGGCGGCAAGCCCGGCATAATCGAGCGAACGCAACAGGCCGGCCACGTCGCGCAAGGCGATGCCCGGCAGCCGTCGCTCCGCCAGCGAGCGTCGCGGTTCGCCCTCGAAATCGAGGATGAACACGTCGCCCTTGACGATCATCACCTGGCCGAGGTGGAAATCGCCGTGCAGGCGCGTGTAGAACGGCAACGGCTCCTTGGGCAATTCCGCCTTCAGCCGCGCGATCGCATCCTTGCGCCGCGACACGAGAGCAGTGACCAGGGGCTTCGCCTTGTCCGGCACGTTCGACAGCGCCTGTATCTGGTCGAGCAATTGCTCGGCGCGCTCCAGCAGCGCCTTGTTCTCCGCCACCAGATCGGCCTTGGTCATCTTTTTCGGCTCGAACGCAGGGTCACCGTCGGCAGTCGAGAGCGCTTCATGCAATTGCGCCAGCCGCGTGCCGGTCTCCTGCATGCGAGCGAGATAGATGCCATGCGCTTCCCTGGGCGGCGGCGGGGCGCCCGGCAGCAGGCGCTGCTCCTCGAAGAAGCGATCGAGATAGGTGGTAGTCTGCGTCCAGCCATCGCCCTGATTGAGCACAAAACGGTGCAGCACGGCGATGGCGCTGGTCTGCCCATCGATCTCGATTTCGGCCGAGCCCAGGAATTCCGGCGTGTTGGCGTAGCCGCGCTTGGCGAGATGGCGGCCGATCTCGATCTCGGGATTGAGGCCGACTGCCAATTGGCGATAGATCTTCAGCACGAATGCATCGTTGATGATGATGGACGAATTGGTCTGCTCGACGCCCACCCCGCGCGCGGCCTCGATCGGCGGCAATGGCGCTGCCCGGAACGCCTCGGTGGCAGTGAAGCGCAGCTTCACCCCGTCCTTCTCGCCCGCCGCATCCTCATGCAGGCGGCCCAGCATCAGGCGCACGAAATCGAGATTGCTGGCGGCCTGCAGCAGCGCGCCTTCGCGTGGACCACGCCTGATGGCGGCGATCACGTCGGCGAGAACGGCGCCCTCGGGCCTGCCCCACGCCGTTACCGCCGGCAGCAGATAGCGGCCGGCCTGCTTGCTCGACTTGCTGTCGATCACCAGCAGCGCCACGCCCGGCTCCTCGTCCTGCAGCACGGCCGCCGCTTTCAACGTCGCGTCGAACTTGCGCGAGGATTTGTCGGCGAACCAGCGCTGCGCCTTCAGGAAGCCGGGCAGCGCCTCGCCTTCCAACGCCCGCTTGCCCAGCGCGTTGTTCAGCGAGTTGAACTTGGCGGTCCATACCAGCGTCGGGTAATCGGGCCGCAAGGGCAGCGGCTTGTAGGACAACGGCTGCTGGGTGCAGAGCTGGAACCAGAAGAAGCCGTAGGGCGCCAGGGTGACATGGAACGGCGCATTGGAGATCGGCGCGAACCAGGTGCGGCCCAGCATCTCCAGGGGGATGCGGCCGGCGAAAGCGGACAGGTCGATCTCGGCCGATTGCGCGGCATGCGAAAGATTGGCGACGCAGAGGATGGTTTCGTCGCCGTCCTGACGCAGATAGACCAGCACGGCGCGGTTATCGGGCCGAATGAAATTCATCGAGCCGCGGCCGAACGCCTTGCTGGATTTGCGCACCGAGATCAGCCGCTTGTTCCAATTGAGGAACGAGGCGATGGAGCGCTGCTGCGTTTCGACATTGATCGCCTGGAAGCCGTACTGCGGATCCATTACTGCCGGCAGATAGAGCTGCGCCGGATTGCACTGCGAGAAGCCGGCATTGCGATCGGGCGTCCACTGCATCGGCGTGCGCACCCCGTCGCGGTCGCCGAGATAGATGTTGTCGCCCATGCCGATCTCGTCGCCGTAATAGACGATGGGCGTGCCGGGAAACGACATCAGCAACGAGTTCATCAGCTCGACCTTGCGCCGGTCGCCTTCCATCAACGGCGTTAGGCGGCGGCGGATGCCGACATTGATGCGCGCGCGCGGATCGACGGCGTAGGTCGACCACAGATAGTCGCGCTCCGAATCGGTCACCATTTCCAGGGTCAGTTCGTCGTGATTGCGCAGGAACAGCGCCCACTGGCAATTGGCGGGGATGTCCGGGGTCTGGCGCATGATGTCGGTGACGGGATGGCGGTCTTCCTGCGCGATCGCCATGTAGATGCGCGGCATCAGCGGGAAGTGATAGGCCATGTGGCATTCATCGCCATCGCCGAAATAGGCGGAGACGTCCTCCGGCCACTGGTTGGCCTCGGCCAGGAACAGCTTGCCAGGCGCGTAGGCGTCGAGTTCGGCACGCAATCGCTTCAGGACGGAATGGGTCTCCGGCAGGTTTTCGTTATTGGTGCCCTCACGCTCGACCAGATAGGGGATGGCGTCGAGCCTGAAACCATCGACGCCATGGTCGATCCAGAATTTCATGATGCCGACGATGGCCTCGAAGACCTGCGGATTGTCGAAATTCAGGTCGGGCTGGTGCGAGAAGAAGCGGTGCCAGTAATAGGCCTTGGCGATGGGATCGAAAGTCCAGTTCGATTTCTCGGTATCGGTGAAGATGATGCGCGTGCCCTTGTAGTTCTGGTCCGAATCGCTCCACACATACCAGTCGCGCAAAGCCGAACCCGGTTTGGCGTTGCGGGCACGCTGGAACCAGGGATGCTGGTCGGAGGTATGGTTGATCACCAGCTCGGTGATGACTTTCAGATTGCGCTTCTTGGCTTCCGCCATGAACTTGCGGAAGTCGGCCATCTTGCCGTAGTTGGGATTGATCGCCTTGTAGTCGGCGATGTCGTAGCCGTCGTCGCGCAGCGGGCTCTTGTAGAACGGCAGCAGCCACAGCGCCGTCACGCCCAGATCCTGCAGATAGTCGAGCTTGCTCGTTAATCCCGCAAAATCGCCGATGCCATCGTTGTTGCTGTCGGCAAAGGCCTTCACATGCAGCTGGTAGATGATGGCGTCCTTGTACCAGTCCGGCGCGTCGGTGGCGGCCGCGACACTGGGCTTCAGGATTGCGCCCGCGAGGCCGGTTCCGGTGAGCGCGTCCATCAGAGGCACCGTAGCGCGATCATCGGATCGGCCTGGGGATCGAGGCGCAGGCGCACGCCGCCCCATTGCACCGAATGGCGTTCGCCGGTGGCGAGGTTCTCGACGGCGACGATGCGGCGGCGCGCATTGGGCGAACCGATCTCGTTGTCGCCGAAATGCAGCCAGAACTCGCGCCGGTCGGGCTTGCTCACGGCGATGGCGATGGCCAGCGTCTCTTCGCCATCGAGCGAGTGCTTGAGCAAGCCCAGCGTGTCGTCGTTATCGACCTGCAGGAAATCGAGCTTGAAGGTCTGCTGCAGCGCCTTGTGCTCGCGGCGCAGGCGATTGAGGTTGGCAATGTAACCCTTGATGTTGCCGGGCTGGTTCCAGTTGCGAACTTTGAACTCGTACTTCTCGGAGTCCAGATACTCTTCCTTGCCCGGCAGCGGCTCGTATTCGACCAGTTCGAAGCCGTTATAGATGCCGTAATTCGACGACAGCATCGAAGCCAGCGCCACTCGCGCCTTAAACAGATGGACATCCCCGTTCTGCAGCTGCACCGGCAGGATGTCGGGCGTGGTGACAAAAAAATTGGGATTGAAGAATTCGGGCGTCGGCCAGGCGCAAAGTTCGCTGAGATATTCCTGCAGCTCGGCCTTGGTCGTGCGCCAGGTGAAGTAGGTGTAGGACTGGGTGAAGCCGAGCTTGGCGAGGTTCAGCATCAGCTTGGGCCGCGTGAAGGCTTCCGACAGGAACAGCACGTCGGGATCGACCCGCTTGACCTCTGCGATCATCCATTCCCAGAACGGCAGCGGCTTGGTGTGCGGATTGTCGACGCGGAAAATCTTGACGCCTTCGCCGACCCAGAACAGCACCACGTCGCGCAGGGCGGTCCATAGCGCCTGCCATTGTGCGCCATAGAAATCGACGTTTACGATGTCCTCGTATTTTTTCGGCGGGTTCTCGGCGTAGCGGATCGAGCCGTCCGGCCGGTGCTTGAACCACTCGGGATGCTGCTTCAGCCACGGATGGTCCGGCGCGCATTGGACGGCGAAATCCAGCGCCACTTCCATTTGGCGCTCGCCGCAGGCTTTGACGAAGCGGCGGAACGCCGGCAGCCCGCCCAACTCGGGATGCACCGCATCGTGCCCGCCCTCTTTCGAGCCGATGGCATAGAACGAGCCGGGATCGCCCGGCTCGGCTTTCAGCGCGTTGTTTTTGCCCTTGCGGTTGATGCGGCCGATCGGATGGATCGGCGTCAGGTACACGACGTCGAAGCCCAACGCGGCGATGTCGGGCAGGCGCGCAATGCAATCGTCGAAGGTCGCGCCCTTGCCCGGCACGCTGCCCTGGCTGCGCGGCACCATCTCGTACCAGGAGCCGAAGCGGGCACGCGCGCGATCGACGGTGATTTTATATTCGCGGCTGGTGAAATGATCCGCCAGCGGCAGCGCATCCGCCGCTTTCTGCACCATCGCGTCCGACAGCAGATCGTCCTGCGGTCCGGCCTTGATCCTGCCCTCGCGCAGCAGCAAGCGGCCTTCCTCCAGATCCTGCCTCACGTCCTGGCCGGCCGCCTGGCGCGCCTTGAGATCCTGGGCCCACGAGCCATAGCGATCGCTCCAGGCTTCGATCACGAAACTGTGGAGGCCTGGCTCGGTCGGCGTGAAAGCGGCCAGCCAGCGATCGTTGCCATGCAAAACGAACGGCACGGTACCTGATTGCCCCGATCCCTCCCGGCGCCAGCGCAGCTGGGCGGCGATCAGCTCGTGCCCATCGCGGAAAATATCGGCCCAAACCTCGATCGGTTCGCCCGCGATGCGCTTGACCGCGTGGCGCCCGTCATCGACCGCCGGATAGACGTTTTCGACGCAAATCCGCGGCCGCGCCGCAATTTTCTGCAATGGGGCAGTTATATCCACGTCTCCGCCTGCGAATTTCCGGAAGTTCCCTTGTTCGGCAACGACATCGGGGGGGCAGGGTTCCTTTGGAATGGCCCGGGAACCGCGCAAAATTGGGGCAGTTGCGTTGCTCGGGAGAAAGGCGGCGAGCGTGGATCAGGATCTGCTGCGGCAAGCGCAATCGGCCGGCATCGAAACTTTTTTCATCGACGTCGACGGCCAGGAGCAGCACGCCGCCGAACCCACCCTGCGCCTGCTGCTCGAACTGTTGTCGCGGCCCAAAACCGACGGCAATTTGCTGGTGGTGCGCCATGGCGATGCCATCGACCTCTTAAGCGGCAACGGCGTCCCAGCGCTCGCCACGTTGCGCAAACGCGAACACGTGCTGGCGCGCAGCAAGGATGCACAGCTCGCTTTGCCCGACGATCTGCCGCGCGGCGACTATCGGCTCGATCTGGCGCTGGACGATGGGCAACGGAAAAGCTTCAAGCTGCTGCACACGCCCGCACGCGCCTATCAACCGCGCTTCGCGCTCGAGGGGTGTCGCAGCTGGATCCTGAGCGTGCAGCTCTACAGCCTGTGCAGTGCGCGCAATTTCGGCCATGGCGACTTCACCGATCTGCGGCAATTGCTCGAGCTGGTGGCCGATGCCGGCGGTGGCGGCGTTGGCGTCAATCCGCTGCACGCGCTGGCCGAGGACGATGCCGACGCCGCCAGCCCCTACGCACCCAGCAGCAGGATTTTCCTAAACTGGCTCTATATCGATGTCGGCCTGCTGCCCGGCATCGAGCCGGACGAATTGGACGGCATGCAGCCGCACGAGAGCCCGGATGACGGATTGATCGACTATGCAAAAGTCGCGGCCGCCAAGGAGACGGTGCTGCGGCTGGCCTATCGCCGCTTTGTCGAACGCGGCTCGGAAGACGAGCGCGCGGCATTCGCCGCCTACCGGCAGGACATGGGCGAGGATCTGCGCCGCTATGCCGCCTTCTGTCTGCTGCGGCGGCGCGAAGGCGGCTCGTGGCGCTACTGGCGGCGGCCGTGGGCGCAACCGACGCCGCAGGATCTGGAAACTTTCGCACGGGAAAACGCCGACGAGATCGGCTATCACGAATTCGTCCAGTTCCACGCCTTTCGCCAACTGGCAGAATGCACGGCGCTGGCGCAGCGGCGGCAGATGGATGTCGGCCTCTATCTCGACGTCGCCGTTGGCGTGCATCCCGACGGCTTCGATGCCTGGAACGATCCCGACGTGTTTCTGCACGGCGCCAGCATCGGCGCCCCGCCCGATCCGCTGAACAAGGCAGGGCAGAACTGGGGCTTGACGAGTTTTCATCCCGGCATGCTGCGCCAGCGGGGCTACAAGCCGTTCCGCAAGATGCTGGGCGCCTCCATGCGCCATGCCGGCGCCATCCGCATCGATCACGTGCTGGGGCTGAACCGGCTTTACGTCGTGCCGCCCGGCAGCGAGGCGACGCAAGGCGCCTATATCAAATATCCGCTCGCGGAGCTGCTGGCGGTGCTGGCGATGGAAAGTCAGTTCCATCGCTGCCTGGTGATCGGCGAGGATCTCGGCACAGTGCCGGACGGATTGCGCCAGCAGTTGCGCGATTTCGGCATCTGGACCTATCGCGTCATGATGTTCGAACAGGATGCCGCCACTTTCCATGCGCCGGATACCTACCCCCGGCAGGCGTTGTCCACCTTCTCCACCCATGACATGCCGACCTTTGCCGGCTGGCGCGGCGGCAAGGACATCGAGCTCATGCGCACGCTCGGCCTGCCGGCGGCC
>JAQSWP010000016.1 GCA_029266575.1 Alphaproteobacteria bacterium
TGGGGGTATGCGGTAAATGATGGGGCGAAGGCTGATCCTCGCGGGGATGCTGGTGCTGGCAGCTGCCGCCTGCTCACCTCAGGGCGACAAGACCATGGCGGCGGCGCGCAGTTCGGATGCCGCCACCGGCCAGAACCCGCTCGGCACGTTACTGCGCCTTGGCGATGCCGCCCGGGCTCAGGGTGATCTGCCGACCGCCATCGGCCTCTATCGCCGCGCCGTCGACCAATACGATACCTATCTGGAACCGCATCTGCGTCTTGGCTCCGCGCTGGCCGAAGCGCGCGCCTACAATGAATCCATCGCCGCTTACCAAAACGCCGTCCGCGTCGAACCCAACAGCGCCGATGCCTATCGGGGCTGGGGCAACGTGCTGATCGCCATGGACCAGCCACAACTGGCGCAAGCGCAGTACGAAGCTGCGCTTAAGGCGGCACCGAACGATCATCGCACCTTGAACGGCCTCGGTGTCGTCCGCGATCTGGCGGGCGATCATGCCGGCGCGCAGGACTACTATCGCCGCGGCCTGGGTCTGGCGCCCGATCATCTGCCGCTGCAGAACAATTACGGCCTGTCGCTAGCGCTATCGGGCAATTATCAGGAATCGGTTCGGGTGCTGCGCGGCGTGGCGGCACATCCGGCCGCAACCGCGCGCAATCGCCTCAATTTGGCGCTGGCGTACGGGCTGGCCAACCAGCCGGATCAGGCGGCGCGCGCTGCATCGGCCGATTTGGATTCCGTGTCGGTGCAACGCAACCTGCAGCATTACGCCATGCTGCGCAGCCTGGATGGCGCCGCCCGCAGCCAGGCGATCCGCAGCGACCCCACCTATTTTCCTAAAGCCGGTCCCTAATACCTGCTGCTAGCGGATTGATTTGCTTGCGGTTGGGGCCTGAACTGCGGCAGCCGCCTATTGCATTGCATTTGCTGGATTTTCTACCTAATATCCGTTAGAAAATCCGGGAACGGGCCGATGCAACGCGCCGAACAGATCGCCCAGTCCAGAAAGCTGCTGGACTACATCACCAGACGCACCACGGCTTTGGCCGATGACGTGCATATCGAAGACATCGCAGCCTACGCCTCGCCGCAGCGGGCGGAGCGGGAGCGGCGCGAGCTTTTCCTGCGCCGGCCGCTGTGCCTGGGTCTGTCTTGCAGGCTGCCCAACCCTGGCGACTGGCTGACCGAAGACCATTCCGGCACGCCTATCCTGCTGGTGCGCGATCGCGACCGCAGCCTGCGTGCCTTCGTCAATACCTGCCGCCATCGCGGTGCGCGCGTGGCGGACGGGGCTGGCGAGAAGGCCGGCGGCTTCACCTGTCCTTACCATGCGTGGAATTATGGTCTCGACGGCAAGCTGCGCACGCGGCCCAACGAGGCCGCCTTTGCCGGCCATGATCGCAGCCAGTGCAATCTTATTCCGCTGCCCGTGGCGGAGAAGTACGGATTGATGTGGGCTGCCGCCACGCCCGGGCTGGAATTCGATATCGATGCCGAACTGGCTGGACTGGGGCCGGAACTGGCGTCATACAAGTTCGACAGCTATTCGCACTATCGCACCAAGGTCATCACGCCCGAGACCAATTGGAAGATGCTGGTAGACGGTTTCCTCGAGACCTATCACCTGCCCCATCTGCACAAGACCACCGTGTCGCCGCTGATCTTCGGCGATCTCGGCACGTTCGATGGCTATGGGTTGAACACGCGCATGATCGTCGTGCGCCGGGGTTTCACAGACATGGTGAAGCTGCCGGAAGAGCAATGGAATCTGATCCCGCAATCGGCGATCATCTACGTGCTGTTCCCCAACACGGTGCTGGTGGTGCAGGGCGATCATGTCGAAACCTGGCACGCCTATCCGCATGCCAGCGATCCGGGCGCGTGCACGACCTATTTTTCGCTCTATACGCCGGCACCCACGACGACCGACAAGCAGCGCCGGCATTGGGAGCGCAATTTCGATCTGGCGATCGACACGGTCGAGAAGGAAGATCTCGTTATGTCCGCCGGCATGCAGCGTGGCTACGAGGCCGGCCATCAGAAGACCATCGTGTTCGGCCGCAACGAGCCGTGTTTGGCGCATTTCCATCAGTCGATCGATCGGGCGCTGGGCAGCAACAGAGTGGCGGCGGCGGCCGAATGAACTGACGGAGATTCGCAGCGCTTTGCGTAACAGTTGAAAGCGCTCGAATGACCGGCGCCGCAGCAATGCGGCGCCGGTTTTTGTTTACAGCAGCAAGCCGATCGGATCTTCCAGCAGCGTCTTTAGCTCGGAGAGGAATTCGGCCGCCGCCGCGCCGTCAATGACTCGATGATCGGCCGACAGCGTCAGGCGGCAATAGGATTGCACGACGAAGGCGCCGTCCTGCGATACTACCCGCTCCTGCAGCGCGCCGACTGCGATAACGCCGGCGTGGTGCGGGTCGATGATGGCGGACGCTTCGCGAATGCCGGTGGCGGTGAAATCGACGATGGCGAAGGTACCGCTGCCCTCCTCGCCAGCGGCAATCGACCGGGCGACGCCACGCAGGCCCTGACGGTCGGCGTCAGCAATCATGATCGTGCCGCTGCCCTGGCTCAGCGCGATGTCGACGCGGTCGTAGAGTAGCATGCCATCGTCCTGCCACACGGCGTTGAGCGCCGGCGTGCGGCGCAGCAGGCGCGCCGTCGCCAGCACCACGACGTCGAGCAGCGACGGCTTATGCTCCCCCAGCGCGCCGGCGAAGTTCAGCAGGCGGTCAAGCGCGACATCGATGGTCTGGTAGAAATGCGGCATCTCCCGCTTGGCATTATTCAGGCGCTCGCCGCGCGTCGTCGGCAAGGCGCGCGTGGACGCGGCGAAGGAGACGACATTTGGCGGTAGCGGCAACAGGGCCGCCACGTCGCGCGCCGTCACTTCGCCGGTTCTAACGATCTTGGCGAGATCGATTGAGGCAAGTGCGGCGAGGCGTTCGGCGAGCTTGGTGGTATGCATAGTCATGGCCGCCATCCGTCGATGCAAGCCCGGGCGGCGGCATCGATGATCGCCGCCTCGTCGATATTGTGGACGCGATAGAGATCGGGGATGTCGCCCGACTGGCCGAAACTGTCGACGCCCAGCGGGTAGATGCGCTGGCCGGCGACCGAACCCAGCCACGACAAGGTCGCGGGATGGCCGTCGAGCACGGTGATCAACGCCGCACCCGGCGCCAGCGTGCCCAGCAGATCGCCGATATGGCACGCGCTGCCCGCCTGACGCGCCGCCTGCCAGTCCGCATGCAGGCGATCGGGCGAGGTGACGGCCAGCAGGCCGGCCTCGGGAATGTCGGCAAGCAGGGATTCGTGCGCGGCGATGGCTTCAGGGGCGACGGCGCCGACATAGGCGATGGCGAGCTTGGAGCCTTGCGCGGGAGCGCGCAGCCAGTAGGCGCCCTTCACGATGTCGTCGCGCTGCTGCGCCGAAAGATCGCGCTGCGGCTGGTCGAGCGCGCGGGTCGAGAGGCGCAGGTAGACGGAGCCGCCGTCTTGCGCCTGCATGTGGCCAAAGCCCCATTCCATGATGGCGGCCAACTCGTCGAGAAAGGCAGGCTCGAAGCTGGTCATGCCCGGCTGCGCCATGCCGATCAGCGGCGTGGATATCGATTGGTGGGCGCCGCCTTCGGGCGACAAGGTGATGCCCGAAGGCGTCGCCACCAGCATGAAGCGGGCGCCCTGGTAGCAGGCGTAGTTCAATGCATCGAGGCCGCGCTGGATGAAGGGATCGTAGAGCGTGCCGATCGGCAGCAGGCGCGCGCCGAACAGCGATTCGCTCAGGCCCAAGGCGGCCAGTTGCAGAAACAGATTGTTCTCGGCGATCCCCAGTTCGATATGCTGGCCGCGCGGGCTCTGGTGCCAGCGCTGCGCCGAGACGACCTTCTGCTCACGGAACACGTCGGCCGCCTCCTGGCGATTGAAGACGCCGCGGCGATTGACCCAGGCGCCGAGATTGGTCGAGACCGTGACGTCAGGCGAGGTGGTAACGATGCGCTGCGCCAGCATCGACTCGCCGCCCGCGAGTTCATTCAGGATCTGGCCGAAGCCCTGTTGTGTCGATGCCTTCTTCGAGGCGGGGGCAACCAGCGGCGGCACGGCAATGCCCTCGTCGCTGAAACGGCGCTTGCCGCTGGCGTTGAACGGCACGTCTTTCAGGAACTGCTCCAGCGCCGCAGCGTCCATGTCGAGCCCGGCGAAACGCTCCCACTCCTGTCCCTCGGTGATCCGCATCAGGCTGCGGAACTCGCGCATCTGCTCCGGGCTCATCAGACCGGCGTGATTGTCCTTGTGGCCGGCGAAAGGCAGATTGATGCCCTTGATGGTGTAGGCGATGAAGCAGGTCGGCACGTCGCTATGGGAGGCCGCGCGGAAGGCTTCCAGCACGCATTCCAGATCGTGGCCGGCGAGATTGGTCATCAGCGCCGACAATGCGGCATCGTCATGCGTTTCGAGGATGCGGCGGATTCCGGGATAGGAATTGAGATCGCGCTGCAGCGCCTCGCGCCAGGCAGGGCCACCTTTGTAGACCAGCGCGGAATAGAGCGAGTTGGGGCATTCGTCGATCCACTGCCGCAGATGCTCGCCGTCGGCCTGGGCGAAGGCGGCTTCGAGCTTCTTGCCGTATTTCAGCGTGATGACTCTCCAGCCCACCATCTCGAACAGTTTGTCGATGCGCTGGAACAGCCGGTCGCTGACCACCGAATCCAGGCTCTGGCGGTTGTAGTCGATGACCCACCACAGATCGCGTACGTCGTGCTTCCAGCCTTCGAGCAGGGCTTCGAAGATATTGCCCTCGTCGAGCTCGGCGTCGCCGACCAGCGCCACCATGCGCCCCTTCTTGTCCTCGGGCATGAGCGATTTCAGCGCCACATAGTCCTGCACCAACGCGGCGAACAAGGTCACCGCGGCGCCCAGCCCGACCGAGCCGGTGGAGAAATCGACGTCGTCCTTGTCCTTGGTGCGCGAGGGATAGGCCTGCGCACCGCCGAGCTTGCGGAAATCCTGCAGCCGTTCTTTGGTCTGGTTGCCGAACAGATACTGGATGGCGTGAAACACCGGCGAAGCGTGCGGCTTGACCGCGACGCGGTCCTGCGGCCGCAGCACGGCGAAATAAAGCGCGGTCATGATGGTGGCGAGCGAGGCCGACGACGCCTGGTGGCCGCCGACTTTCAGACCGTCGCGCGAGTCACGCTCGTGATTGGCGTTATGGATCGTCCACGACGACAGCCACAGGATCTTCTTCTGCAGCGCCTCGAGGCAGGCAAGTTCGGAGGCCGCTGCGGACCGGATCGGGGTGGTTTGCTGCCGAGTTTTCGCCTGCGGACTGGCCATCGCCATCTCCCAAGATAAGGCTTCCTCTTTAACCCAGTTCGGGCAGAAAACTTTTGCGTTATTGCGGATTTTTCAAGCTTATAGGCATAATTCTTCCAATTATTGGAGAATATTGGAATGAAAGTCTCGAAAATCACCCTGGACGCTATAGATCGCCGGATTTTGCAGTATTTGCAGCAACATGGCCGCGCCTCCACCGCCGATCTGGCAGCAGCGGCCAAGCTCTCGCCCTCGCCGTGCTGGCGGCGGGTGAAGGCGCTGGAAGATGCGGGCGTCATCTCGCGCTACGTCACCCTGGTCGATCCCAAAGCGGTCGGGCTGTCGGTCAACGTCTTCGTCAACGTCTCGCTCTCTACCCAGGTGGAATCGGCGCTGGAAGTGTTCGAAAAGGCAGTGCTGCAGCGGCCGGAGGTGATGGAATGCTATCTAATGACCGGCGATGCCGATTACCTGCTGCGCGTGGTCATGCCTGATCTCGGCGCCTATGAGCGATTTCTGATGGACCATCTGACCAGGGTGCCGGGGGTGGCGTCGATCAAGTCGTCGTTTGCCTTGCGCGCAGTGAAGTACCGGACGGATTTGCCGGTGGTCTAGCGTTTCCCAGCTACCTTCTTCGCCAGCTTCGACGGGCCCAGCATCTCCGCCTGCTGCGCCAATTCCTCGTCGCGGCACTGCTTGAGGATCTGCACAAAGGCGTCGGTCAAACGCGAGCGCGGCTTGTTGGCGGGGAACAGCAGCATCTTCTCGATCGGGATCTCGGGCTCGAAGCGGCGCACGATCAGGCCGCGCTCGATGAAGTCGACCGCCACGAAGGGATTGACGATCGAAACGCCCAGCCCTTCCAGTACGCAGGCACAGACGGTGGCGGCGTATTGCGTTTCGACCTTCAACTTGCGTTCTATTTTCAGGTCGCTGAACAGCTGATCGATGCGGCCGCGCGTCAGGTCGATCAAGCCGAGCGAAACGAAATCCTCGCCTGCGAGGTCCCTGGGTGCGATGAGCTGTTTCTCGCCCAGCCGATGCCTGGGCGGCAGCACGCAGACGCCGGGCACCGAAAGAAACTCTTCGGCATCGACGCCCTTGGTCTCCGGCCCGCGCGCGGCCAGGCCGATGTCGCATTGCTGCGAGGCAGTCCACTCCGTCACCGTCGAGGACGAACGCGCCTGCAAGGTAACATTGATGCCCGGGTGCTTGGCCATGAACCGCTTGATCACGCGCGGCATGAAGCCCAGCGCCAGTGCCGGCAGGCAGGCGATGCGGACATGGCCGGAGCCGAAGGAGCGGATGTTCTTGGCGGTCTGCGACAGGTTGGAGAGGCCGGAAAACAGCCGGTCGACTTCGCGATAAAAGGCGATGGCTTCGGCGGTCGGCTGCAGCCGCGCCGAACCGCGCAGGAACAGGCGGAAGCCGGTGCCGGATTCCAATTGCGCGATGAGACGCGAAATGCGCGGCTGCGAAGTGTTCAGCATCACCGCCGCTTCGGTCATCGAGCCGGTCAGCATCACGGCGCGAAAAGCCTCGATCTGCCGGAAGTTCAGGAATTCTCGTGCCATATCAGTATTGAATATCCAAAGCCCCGGAAAGTCAAAAAGGTTATGAGTATTTCAGCATTCGACGGCATTGACCGCCAGGCCGCCCTGGCTGGTCTCCTTGTAGATGCTCATCATGTCGGCGCCGGTCTGCCGCATCGTTTTGATCACCGCATCGAGCGAGACGTGATGTTTGCCGTCGCCATGTAAAGCCAGCGCCGCCGCATTGATGGCCTTCACTGCGCCCATGGCGTTGCGCTCGATGCAGGGAATCTGCACCAGCCCGCCGATCGGATCGCAGGTCATGCCGAGATGATGCTCCATGGCGATCTCGGCCGCGTTCTCCATCTGCGATGGTGTGCCATCCAGGGCAGCGGCCAATCCAGCGGCGGCCATTGACGAGGCGGAACCGACCTCGCCCTGGCAACCGACTTCGGCGCCGGAGATCGAGGCGTTGCGCTTGAAGAGGCCGCCGATAGCACCGGCGGTGAGCAGGAAATCGCGCACGCCCTTCTGGTCGGCGCCGGGACAGAAGCGCAGATAATATTCCAGCACCGCCGGGACGATGCCGGCGGCGCCGTTGGTCGGCGCGGTGACGACCCTGCCGCCAGCCGCATTCTCCTCGTTGACGGCGATGGCGAAGAGCGAGACCCAGTCCATCACCTCATGCGGCATGTGCGAATTGTCTTGCGCCGCGCGATCGAGCTTGCCGAGAAGATTGGCGGCGCGGCGCTTGACGTTTAGTCCACCGGGCAACGTCCCGGTGTTACGGCAACCCGCGTCGATGCAAGCGCGCATCGCAGCGGCGATGGCGTCGAGGCCGGCGTCGATCGCGGCGGCGCTGCGGCTGCTGGCCTCATTGCGGCGCACCAGCTCCGCGATGGAAAGCTCGTTCTTCTCACACAACGCCAGCAGCTCGTCGGCGGAGGCGTAAGGATAGGGCTCGTTCGCTGCGTTCTCGGCTGGTGGGTTGGCGAGCTCAGTGTCCGAGGCGATGAAGCCGCCACCGATGGAATAAAAGGTTTCGGCCGCGATCTCCTTGCCCTGGATGTCGAAAGCCTCGAAGCGCAGCCCGTTGGGATGGGCTGGCAAGGCGTCGAAAACCAGGCGCAGATGGCGCTCGGGGCTGAAATCGATGGCGTGCCTGCCATCGAGCGTGAGTTTGCGCGTAGCGCCGATCTCGGCCACCAGAGCGGGCGCGGCTTCGGGCATCACGGTTTCCGGATCCTCGCCGCTCAACCCCAGCATGACCGCAACATGCGTGCCGTGCCCCTTGCCCGTAAAGGCCAGCGAACCGAACAGGGTGGCTTCCAGCCGCGCTACGAAGGGCATCAATTGCGCGTCTTCGAGCTGGCGCACGAAACGGCGCGCCGCGCGCATCGGCCCCACCGTATGCGAGGAGGATGGGCCGATGCCAATGCGGAACAGCTCGAAAACGCTGATCACTGTTTACCCTTTCGGCCTGTCAAGAACCGACGGATCGCTCGATGCGGTTCCAGTCCAGCCCGTTGTCGGTGGGCGCAGCCTCGAGATGCGCGTCTTTCAGGCCGGACGAAGTCAGGATGTTGACCACCGGCCCTTCGATTTCGATCCCGCTTTGCTGCGCCTTGCGCAAGGCGGCCAGCCCCGTGACACCCGAGAGCTCCTGCCATTGGCCGTCGCGCGCCAGCTCGTCACGGGCGGCGAGAATGTCCCGATCACCGACTTGCAGCACCGCGCCCCTGCTTTCGCGCAAGGCAACGACCGAGCGGTAGCCGGTGACAGAGACGGCAATCGACAACGCGATAGAGGGCTGCGCCACGACTTCCGCCATCGGCAGGTTCCTGGCCATCGCCGCGTGCAGCGGCCCGCCATCAAGTTCGGCGGCGATGATGCGCGGCAGGCGCGCGGTCAGGCCGAGCAGCTTCAGCTCCTTAAAGCCTTTCCACAGGCCGTAGATCAGCTCGCCATAACCGGTCGGCACCACCACCGCACCCGGCACCTGGCGGCCCAGTTCGAGGAACAGTTCGTAGGCAATGGTCTTGTAACCTTCGGGACCGAAGGGATGGCCGGTGTGGAAGCGCGTCAGGTTGCTGACGGGATGGAAGCCGGTGCGCTGCACGATGTTGCGCAGAACCGGCCAGCGCTCCTCCTGCGGCACGCAGACCAGGATGGCGTCGTAGGCGGTGATGAATTGCTTCATCAGCGCCGAGATGGCGGGACTGGCGACAACAACGCATTTGATGCCGGCGCGGGCGGCATAGGCCGCAGCCGAAGCGCCATGATTGCCGGACGACGCGACGGCGATGCCGGGCGCGCCGGAAGCGACGGCGGCGGAAACCGTGCAGAGATTGAGCCGGTCCTTGTGGCTCCAGGTCGGATTGCCGCTTTCGTCCTTCATGAAGAGCTGCGTGCCAAGCCCGGCCCAACTGGCTAGCCGAGGCGTTTCGATCAAGGCCGTGCCGCCCTCGCCCATCGACAGGCCGGGCGCCAGCGGCGGCAGCAGCGGCGCCCAGCGATCGATCCCCGCCATCGGCGGCTGCTCGAACAGCGACAGATCGAGCTGGTCGTATCGGTAGTCGATCTCCAGCGGATACTGAGCGCTGTCCGTGCTGGTGCGCGGGCAGCCGGCCACGAGCACCGGAAACAGATCGAAGATCGGCGCGCCATCTCCCATCGATCGCTGCGCATAGGCCAGCGACGGGCTGGCGTTGCGCCAATCGGCGTTGCGGAGAAGAGGTTGCGTGCTCATGGGATTGGTGCGCCAGCGGCCTATTTGATATGCGGCACGACGGTCTCGGCGAAGATCTGCATCTGGTCGAGCAGCTCCGGCACGTCGTTGGCGGCGAACAGGATGCCCAGCAGATGCGTGGCGCCCGCCGCTTTGGCCTTGGCGATCTTGGCCAGGATGGCATCGGGCGCGCCGATCAGATTGATGTCCTCGTGGGTGAGGCTGCCCTGCTCCTTGAGAGTCGATTTCGACAGCGACACCAGATGCGTGTGCATCTGGCTCTGGCGGAAGCGGGCGATGGCCTTCTCGTGGTCCTTGCCGACATGGCAGATGAATTGCGGCGCCACCTGCAGCGATTTGGCATCGCGGCCGTTGACTGTCGCGATCTCATGCATCTGCTTCACGCCTTCTGCGATCTTGTCAGTATGGAAACCGGCCGGGATCCAGCCGTCGCCATGCAGGGCGGCGCGGCGGATGGCGTTGATGTTGTTGCCGCCGATCAGCAGTGGCAGGCGCGCCTGTTTCGGCTTGGGCGCAAACTCGACGTTCTTGAACTGGTAATATTTGCCGTCGAAGCTGGAGGAACGCTCGGTGAAGAGCTTGCGCAGGGCCTGGATGCCCTCTTCCACCATGTCGCCGCGATGCGCCTTGACGTTGGGCTGCACGGCTTCGAATTCCTCGCGATAGGCGCCGACGCCGATACCGATCTCGACGCGTCCGCCCGAAAGCTGGTCGAGCGTGGCGATCTGCTTGGCCGTCACCACGATGTCGCGGCGCATGGGCAGCACCAGCAGGCCGGTGCCGAAACGCAGCTTCGTCGTCTGGCCCGCAAGCCAGGCCGACGTGGTAAGCACTTCCCAGAAGCGCGGCGGTACGGGGAATTCCTCGCGCACGTAGTCCTGGGTCGTCATGTGATCGTTGCCCCAAAGCGAATCGAAACCGTGCTTTTCGGCGGTCTGGGCAATCTTCAGCAGATCGTTGGTTTCAGCAAAGGGGATCGGATAGATCAGCCCTTCCATGCCAGTCGGAAATCCCACGCTGTAGCGCATCGCTTAAGCCCTCTTCTTTTCGGTCGCCGCCGTATCAAGCGCGCCGTTCTTCACCACCACGCCGTAATCGCGCGCCGCTGCTTCGACCGACACCAGGCCGGCATCGATATCGGCGAGCACGTCGGCAACGGCGCGCTGGCGCGCATCGCCCAGACCGCCGCCGCCTGGCATCTCCACGATCAGCCGGTCGCCGCGGCCGATGGTCTGGTGCCCCTTGGCCTTCATTGGCGCGCCGCTTTCGGTGCGCACGACCCCGGGCAAGCCGTCCTGCCCGCCGGCGCGACCCTTGGGCGGGTTGTCGATGCGCTCGAAAGTGGCGGAGAGCGCAAATGGTGCGTCTTCCAGCAGCGAGACTTCCATCGTCTGCCCCAGACCGCCGCGATAGAAACCGGCGCCGCCTGAGTCGGTGCGGAATTCCTTGCGCCACACCACGACCGGCGCCACCGCTTCGGTGATCTCGACCGCAACGTTCTTCACGCCGGAGGGAAACGCGGTGGCCGACAGCCCGTCCTTGCCCGGCCGCGCGCCCATGCCGCCGGAATGGAACGACATGATGTTGAACGGCGTCGCCTTGGTCAGCAGCGCGGGATCGCCGGCGACGCGACCGGGGCCGCCCATCAGCATCAGGTTCCACAGATTGGAGGCGCCTTCGGCGGGCGCGTTGCCGTTGGTGGCCTGGTGCAGGCAGCCGAACATCACGTCAGGCAGCATCAGGCCGGTGGCGTGGCGGATGGCGACCGGCGCGGGATGCTGAGCATTGAGAATGCAGTTCTCCGGCGCCGTCACCCGCACGACGGAGAGCGAGCCGGCGTTGTTCGGCACTTTCGGGAACACCAGGCATTTGATGCCAAAGGACGAATACGCCTCGGTGTAGCAAAGCGGCACGTTGATGCCGTAGGCCGAGATCGGCGAAGTGCCGCTGTAATCGACCACGATCTCGTCGTTGCCGATGGTCATGGTGGCAACCAGCTCGATCGGCTTGTCGTAGCCGTCCAGCATCAACGAATATTTGTAGGAACCGGGCGTAATGGCGCGGATCGCCTGGATCGCGGCTTCCTTCGAGCGCTCCAGCACATGGCCGCCCAGCCGATCGAGCCCATCGATCTCGAATTCGTCGAGCATCTCCAGCAGGCGCTTGGCGCCGGTGTCGTTGCAGGCGACCAGCGAATAGAGATCGCCTACAACCTGAACAGGCTCGCGCACGTTGCTACGCACGATCTCGAGCAGGGTCTCGTTGACTGTGCCGGCATCGGCCAGGCGCATGATGGGAACGTAAAGACCTTCCTCGTAGACCTGGCGCGCGTCGGCGGTCAGGCCGCGGCCGCCGACATCGACCACGTGCGCGGTCGACGCGAACAGTGCCACCGGCCTGCCGCGGCGGAAGGTGGGCGTCAGCACGGTGAAATCGTGCAGATGCCCGGTGCCCTTCCACGGATCGTTGGTGATGAAGACGTCGCCTTCCTTCATGGTGGCGACGGGAAAGCGGTTGAGGAAATGGCCGACGGATTTGGCCATCGAATTGACATGGCCCGGCGTGCCGGTGACGGCCTGGGCCAGCATGTTGCCGCCGAGGTCGAAGACGCCGGCCGAGACGTCGCCCGCTTCGCGCACCGAGGTCGAGAAGCCGGTGCGGATCAGGGTCTGAGCCTGTTCCTCGACGACGGCGATCAGCCGGTCCCACATGATCTGCAGATGAATCGGCGAGAGAGGATGGTTGGCGCTCATGCTGCCTCCGCGCGGCGCAGACGCCGCTGCAAGACGATGTAGCCGATGGGATTGATGGTGGCGTTGAAGGCGGAAGAGACGAAGGTCGAGGTCTCGTCCTCCGTAATCATGGCGGGGCCTTCGATGGTCTCCCCCGGTGCCAGATCGGGCCGCCAATAGACGGGCACCGAGACCATGCGCGCCTGCGCCGGATCGAACAGCTGGCGCTTACCCGACGATCTTGCCTTGCCACCCTTGGGCGTCGCGGGCGCTTTCACTACGGGTGGCGGATCGTCGGCCAGACGCAAGGTCCAGCTCAGGATTTCGACGCCGAGATCGGGAATGGTGCGGCCGAACAGGGCGGCATAGGCCTTCTCGAATTCCTGATGGAACAGCTCGCGATCGTTCGAGGTGTAGGCGCGCACCGGCACGGTGACGGCGATCTCATGGCCCTGGCCGCGATAGCGCATGTCGGCGGTGCGATGCTCGTGCAGTTGCCGGCCGCGCGTTGCCGGCTCGACCACCTCGGCCGCTTCAGCGCGCATGGTCTTGAACAGCGCGTTGAGCTGGCTGGCGTCGAAATTGTCGAGCGTCATGTAGCGGCTGCGCACGATCTCGTAGCCGACGGGGGCGGCGAGAAAGCCGACGGCGGAACCGACGCCGGCGCCGGTCGGCACGATCACCGAATCAATGCCGAGTTTTTCCGCCAGCCGCGCGGCATGCAAAGGCGCAGCGCCACCGAACGCGATCAAGGTGCGGTCGCTCAATTCCTTGCCGCGTTCGACGGCGTGAACACGGGCGGCATTGGCCATGTTCTCCTCGACCACTTCGCAAATGCCGAAAGCGGCTTCGATATCGTCGAGCTTGAGCGGCTTGCCGATCACGCCGGCGATGGCGTCGTTCGACCGCTCGGGTTTCAGGCTGATGGTGCCGCCTGCAAACCGCGCCGGATCGATGCGGCCCAAGGCGACATCGGCATCGGTGACTGTGGGCTTGGTGCCGCCGCGACCGTAGCAGGCCGGGCCGGGCTCGGACGCCGCACTCTCCGGACCGACGCCGATGCGCAACATCTCGTCCACCCCAGCGATGGAGCCGCCGCCGGCGCCGATCTCGACCATCTCGATGACGGGGATGCGCAGCGGCAGGCCGGAGCCCTTCTGGAACCGGTACTGGCGCGCAACCTCGAAGGTGCGCGATTGCTGCGGCACGAAATCGTCGATCAGGCAAATCTTGGCGGTGGTGCCGCCCATGTCGAAGGACAGCACCTTGTCGAGACCGCACTCGTTGGCGACTCTCGCCGCCAGGATGGCGCCACCGGCGGGGCCGGATTCGACGAGGCGAATGGGATAGCGCCGCGCCAGGTCGATGGTGGTCAGCCCGCCGCCCGAGGTGATGAGATAGATGGGGCAATGCATGCCCTTGGCGCGGATCATCTGCTCGAGACGGCCGAGATAGCCCGCCATCACCGGCTGGACATAGGCGTTGGCGCAGGTGGTCGAGAAGCGCTCGTATTCGCGCATCTCGGGACAGACATCGGACGACAGCGTGATCGACACTTCCGGCAACGCGGCGGCGAATATCTCGCGCAGGCGCTTCTCGTGCGCGGGGTTGGCATAGGAGTGCAGCAGGCCGATGGCGAGGCTCTGGATGCCGGCCGCCTTGAGCTGCGGCACCAAAGCCTGCGCCGATGCCTCATCAAGCGGGATCAGCACGGTGCCGCGCGAATTCATGCGCTCGGTTACCTCAAGCCGCCATTGCCGCGGCACCAAAGGCGGCGGCTTGTCGATCATCACGTCGTATTGCTCGAAGCGATGCTCGTAGGCCATCTCAAGCGAGTCGCGGAAGCCCTGCGTCGTGATCAACGCCGTGGGCGAGCCCTTGCGCTCGATGATGGCGTTGGTGGCAAGCGTGGTGCCATGCACGAAGACGTCGATGGCGGACCATTCGATCTTCGCCTTACCCAGCAGGATCGTGATGCCGTCCATAACGCCCTGCTCCGGCGCGCGCGGCGTAGTCAGGATCTTGTGGCTAAATCTGCCTTGCGGCGATTCCAGCGCCAAATCGGTGAAGGTGCCGCCGATATCGACTGCCAGCCGCACGCCGCGCTGGTCCGGATTCTGTTTCTGCGTTGCCATGAACTCTTACGCTTTCAGCGCCGCACTGAGAGTGCGCACGTTGCTTTCCCAGTCGTATTGCGCGTTCAGCTCCAGCGCCGTGCGTACGCCCATCATGGTGGCGCCCGCCTGTTCCAGCGCCCGCATGCGCTCGCCGCAGCGTTTGGCCGAGCCGACGATGGCGTATTTGTCGATCAGCGCATTGGGCACCAGCTTCGGCGTGATCTCGCCCTTGCCGTGGCGCACCGCGGCGTGCACTCCCTGCCAGGTGTCATGGTCGATGTTCATCGCCGCGCGCACGGCGCGATGGGTGATGGCGACGGATTTGGCGATGGCGCCGCGCATGATGTCGTAGGCGCGCTCGGCATCGTCGTCCACCACGGCGATGTTCCAGGCCACGATCTCGATGCTCTTGGGATCCCGGCCGGCGCGATTTGCGCCCTCATGCACCCAGGACACCACCTGCGCCATGGCTTCCGGCTCGGCGACGTTGCCGACGATGACGCCGTCGGCGATCTCGCCCGCCATGACGAAGGCGTCGCGATGGGTGGAGGCGACATGGATCGGCACTTTCTGCGTCGGCTGGAACATCAGCCGCGCCTTGTCGAGCTTGAACACGGGACTGTCGAAACTCACGGTCTCGCCCGCCATCAGCCGCTTCATGATCGCGATGCAATCGCGCGTCGTCTGCACGAATTCGCCTTCGTTGGCGTTGATCGCCGCGCGGGTCGATTTCAGGCCGGCGCCGATGCCGAAAACCATGTCGCCGCCGCGCAAATCGGCGGCGGTGCAAATGGCGCGAGTGAGCTGCATGGGGTGGCGCGTGTAGGGATTGGCGATGCCGACGCCCAGACCGACCTTCGAAACTCGCGAGGCCACCGCACCCAGCAGCACGTACGGGTCGCGCATGAAGGCTTCGTCGGGAATCCACACCATGTCGGCGTCCCACGACTCGGCGCGCTGCACCAGGTCGCCGACCTGCTGCACCGTCTGGGTCGGGATCACGCAAAACGAAAAACGCATCTACCGCCGTTTCCTTGCCGCCAGCTGCCCACGACATGGGCAAATTCCCTGCAACGCATTGAAGACGCGTGCTTAATTGGCGGTCAAATATCAATCTGTGATTAGCCAATTCACCTTCGACATGCGGGACGCGGCTCGTATACAAAACCCACCGTCCCCAATGCAAAACTGGCTTACGCCTTCAGATAAGTCTCCGCCAACTTGGCCCAGAACGAGGCCCCCAGCGCCAGAATCCGGTCGTTGAAATCGTAATGCGGGTTGTGGACGTGGCAGCCGCCTTCGCCGACGCCCTCGCCCACCCCGTTGCCGATCAGCACATGCGCGCCGGGCCGCTCCATCAGCATGAAGGCGACGTCGTCGGCGGCCATCGACGGCGGCGCATCGGGGATGACATTGGATTGGCCGACGAGACCGGCTGCGACCTCGGCGGCAATAGCGGCTTCGGCGTCGGCATTGATGGTAGGCGGATAGCCGACATCCCAGTGCAACGAACCGGCGGCGCCGTGCGTCTTGGAGATGCCCTCGACGATCTCGCGCATCCGCCGTTCGATGGTCTTCTGCACTTCCGGCGAAAACGCGCGCACCGTGCCGGCAAGCTTCACCTGCTCGGGGATGACGTTATAGGCATTGCCGCCTTCGATCCTGGTGACCGAGATGACGGCCGATTGCAACGGATCGAGCGTGCGGGTGATGATGGTCTGCAGCGCCAGCACGATCTGGGCCGCGATCGGCACCGGGTCGATGCCCTGATGCGGGAAAGCGCCATGCGCGCCGGTGCCCGAGACGGTGATGTCGAAGCGATCGGACGAGGCCAGCAGCGGGCCGCCGCGCACGGCGAACTTGCCGACTTCGATGCCGGGCAGATTGTGCAGGCCGAACACCGCATCGCAGGGAAACTTCCTGAACAGGCCCTCGTCGATCATCACCTTGCCGCCGCCCGCCATCTCTTCCGCCGGCTGGAAGATCAGATGCACGGTGCCGTCGAAGTTCCTGTGCTTCGCCAGATAGGCCGCCGCGCCCAGCAGCATCACCGTGTGCCCGTCATGGCCGCAGGCATGCATCTTGCCCGCATGCTTGGAGCGATGGTCGAACTGGTTGAGCTCTTCCATCGGCAGCGCATCCATGTCGGCGCGCAGGCCGACGGTGCGCTTGCCGGTGCCGTTGCGGATGGTGCCGACCACACCGGTCTTGGCCATGCCGACATGGGTGGCGATGCCGAAGCTCTTCAGCTTCTCGGCCACGATGGCGGCGGTGCGGTTCTCCTCGAACGCCGTCTCCGGGTGCGCGTGCAGATCGCGCCGCCATTGCGTCATGTCGGCTTGCAGGGTTTCGATCTCGGGAATGGTCTTCATGAGGGCCTCACGCTTAAGGGCTCGCGCAGATGGCAGGCGGCGAGATGATTGTGACCGACTTCGAGCAGCGCCGGGCTTTCGACTCTGCACCGCTCGAAGACGTAAGGACAGCGCGTGTGGAAATGGCAGCCGGGCGGCGGTTTGGCGGGGCTCGGCACGTCGCCGCTCAGCACGGCGGGCGGCTCGCGATGGGTGGGATCGGGCTTGGGCACGGCCGCCAGCAACGCTTCGGTATAGGGGTGCAGCGGATTTGAAAACAGCGCCTGCTTGGGCGCGATCTCGACGATGCGGCCCAGATACATGACCGCCACACGATGGGAGATATGCTCGACTACGGCGAGGTCATGGGCGACGAAGAGGTAGGACAGGCCGAGGTCGCGCTGCAGGTCCATAAGCAGGTTGATGACTTGCGCCTGCACCGACACATCGAGCGCCGAGACCGGCTCGTCGCAGATGATGAGCTTGGGATTGAGCGCCAGGGCGCGCGCGATGCCCAGGCGTTGGCGCTGGCCGCCGGAGAATTCGTGCGGGTAGCGGCTCATCTGCTCCTTGCGCAAGCCAACCTGGTCGAAGAGTTGTGCCACGCGCTTCTCGCGTTCGGCGCCCGACGCCAGACCATAGTTCAGCAACGGCTCGCCAACGATCTCGCCCGCCTTCATGCGCGGGTTCAGAGAAGAAAAGGGATCCTGGAACACCACCTGCATCTGGCGGCGATAGTCGCGCATTGCCGAGCGCTTGAGCTGGGTGATGTCGACGCCGTCGAGTTCGATGCTGCCGGCGGTGGGCTCGATCAGGCGCAGGATGGTTTTGGCAGCCGTGCTCTTGCCGCAGCCCGATTCGCCTACCAGGCCCAGCGTTTCGCCGCCGCCGATTTCGAGATCGATACCATCGACGGCGTGCACGTAACCGGCGGCGCGCAGCAGCAGGCCCTTGCGGATAGGAAAATGCTTTTTCAGGCCGCGCACCTTGACGAGTGGCTGGTTCATGCGGCCACTGCCCAGCAGGCCGCGAAATGGCCCGGCGTATGTTCGACCAGCGGCGGCTCTTCGGCGCGGCAGCGATCGGTGGCGAGCGTACAGCGCGAGGCGAAAGCGCAGCCTTGGACGATCTGGCCTGGTGCGGGCACGATGCCGGGAATTTCGGTCAGGCGCGCGTCCATCGGCACGGTGCCGTTGGAAAGGTGGGGCACGGAGCCCAGCAGGCCGCGCGTATAAGGGTGCAGCGGGTTGGCGAAGAGATCGACTGTGGTCGCCTCCTCCACCTTGCGGCCGGCATACATGACGATGACTCTGGAGCAGGTCTGGGCCACGACGCCAAGATCGTGGGTGATGAGGAGCACGGCGGTGCCAAGTTTGCGCTGCAACTCGCTGATGAGGGACAGGATTTGCGCCTGGATAGTGACGTCCAGCGCGGTGGTCGGCTCGTCGGCTATCAGCACTCTAGGCTCGCACGACAGCGCGATGGCGATCATCACGCGCTGGCGCATGCCGCCAGAAAGCTGGTGCGGGTATTCCTTCAGCCGCCGCTCCGCGTCTGGAATGCGCACCAGGTTCAGCATCTCGAGTGCCCGTTTATCGGCCTCCCGTCGCGACCAGCCGCGATGCAGCATCGTGGCTTCGGCAAGCTGGCGGCCGATGGTCAGCACCGGATTGAGCGACGTCATCGGCTCCTGGAAGATCATGCCGATCTCGTTGCCGCGCACCTTGCGCATTTCCGCTTCGGTGAGCGTCGACAGATCCCGCCCGTCGATGCAGATGCGGCCTTGCGTGATGCCGGCATTGCGCGGCAGCAGGCGCATGATGGAAAGTGCGGTGACGCTCTTGCCGCATCCCGATTCGCCCACGATGCCGAGCGTTTCGCCCGGCGCCAGCGCCAGCGAAAGATGCTGAACGGCGGCGACGGAGCCGTCGTCGGAATGGAACTCGGTGCGCAGATTGTCGATGGCAAGCAAGGGTTCGCTCATTTGCGGCCCCGCATCCTGGGATCGAGCACGTCGCGCAGGCTGTCGCCGAGAAGATTGGTTGCCAGCACCATAAGGCCCAGGAACAGGCCGGGAAACAAGATCACCCAGATCGCCAGCAGCGCCAGCGAGCGGCCCTCGGCCATGATGTTGCCCCAGCTCGGAATCTCGGGCGGCGTGCCGGCGCCGAGGAAACTCAGATAGGCCTCGATGATGACGGCGGAGGCGAAGACGAAGGTTGCCTGCACGATCACCGGCGCCAGCGCATTGGGCATGATGTGCTTCAGCAGCAGCCGATGCAGGCGTGTGCCGGTGGCGATGGCGGCGTCGATATAGGGCTGCTCGCGGATGGTGAGCACGGCGGAGCGCACGACGCGCACCATGCGCGGCACTTCGGCGACGGTGATGGCGAAGATCACCGTGCCGATGGATGCTTTGGTCACCGACATGATGGCAATGGCGAGCAGCACGCCGGGGATCGCCATGATGCCGTCCATCACCCGCATCACCATGGGATCGATGGCGCGCAGATAGCCCGACAGCATGCCGATGGTCAGCCCGATCACGGTGGTGAGGATCGCCACCGCCGCGCCCACCGCCAGCGACACGCGTCCGCCATAGAGAGTGCGGGTGAAGACGTCGCGGCCGAACGCGTCGGTGCCGAAGAGATGCTCCCAACTCGGCGACTTCAGCCGGTTGCCGGGATCGATCTGAACCGGATCGAAGCTGGTGATCAGCGGCGCAAATGCCGAGACCAGGATCATGGCGGCGAACAGCAGCAGCGCGAATACCATCACCGGGTTACGCCAGGCGAAGCGGCGAAGCTTGCCGAGACGGCCGGCAGCAACGCGCGGTTGGAGGGCGGCGATATCGACCATCGCCTAATACCGGATGCGCGGATCGAGCACCGTGTAGAGCAGGTCGATCGCCAGGTTCAGGATCACGTAGAAGAAGGAGAACACCAGGATCACGCCCTGGATCACCGGGAAGTCCGAACGCAATAGCGCATCCACCGTCAACCGGCCGATACCGGGAATGGCGAACACCGATTCGGTGACGACGACGCCGCCGATCAGCACGGCGATGCCGGAGCCGATGGTGGTAACGATGGGCACCGACGCGTTCTTCAGCGCGTGAATAGTGATGAGCTGGAACGAAGCCATGCCCTTGGCGCGGGCCGAGCGGATGTAGTCCTGGCTCAGCACTTCGAGGAAGGAGGAGCGCGTCATGCGCGCCAGCAACGCCGTGTAGACCAGACCGAGGCTGATGGTGGGCAACACCATGTGGCGCGCGAACGGGCCGATGCCGTCCGCCAGCGAGCGATAACCCTGCACCGGCAGGATCGGCACCTGCAGCGAGAAGGCGTAGACGAGCCCGTAACCGATGACGAACACCGGCAGCGAGAACGACAGCACCGCCAGCGCCATCAGCGCGCGATCGATCCACGTGCCGGCGTACCACGCGGCGGCGATGCCCATCGGCAGCGCCAGGATGATGGAGAAGACGATAACGGTGAGCGTCAGCATCAAGGTCGGCTCGACGCGCTGCAGGATCAGCGTTCCCACCGGCACGCGGTTGAAGATCGAGATGCCGAAATCGCCCTGCACGACGTTCCACAGCCAGGTGAGGAACTGCTCGGCCAGGGGACGGTCCAGTCCCAGCTTGTCGCGGATGGCCTTGATGTCTTCGTCGGTGGCGTGGTCGCCGGCGATGATTGCCGCCGGATCGCCGCCGCTCAAATGCAGGATCAGGAAGATGACAAGGGCGATGACAAGAATGACGGGCAGCGTGCCTAAGACACGCCGCCCCACATACGCATACATGATCCTTTGAACGCCGCTCCCTACTTCTTGTCGATGTTCCAGAACACCGTGGCAGCCGATTCAAGCACGCCCGAGAGCGAGGCGCGATAGGCCACGGGCTGTTTCCACTGGCCGACCGCGATATAAGGGACGAACTCGTAGGCCCGCTTCTGCATGGCGTTGGCGATTTCCTTCTGCTTGGCGGGGTTGGTTTCCTTCAGGAAAGCAGCCCGCAGATCTTCCAGCTGCTTGTCGCAGGGCCAGCCCGGCGGGGCTTTCTCGCAGCCGGCCGTGATGTACTGGTGCGAGGCCGGCGAGATGATGTCGATGCCCTGGAACTGGGTATGGAAGACGTTCCAGCCACCCTTGTCCGGCGCATCCTTGGAAGCGCGGCGGCGGATCATGGTGCCGACATCCATCGCCTGCACCTCGACATTCATGCCGATCGAGCGCAGCGCGTCGACCGTCACCATGACGGCGGCATGCAGCACCGGCACGTTGGACGGGTCCATGACCACGACCTTCTCGTTGTTGTAGCCGCCCTCTTTCAGCAGCGCCTTGGCCTTGGCGATGTCCTTCTTCTTGACCGCACCGGCATCGCTCTGGAACGGGCCGCCGCAGCCGAACAGCGCGTGGCAATCCTTCCAGTAATAGCGCGCATCGCCGATCACCGCCTTTGAATAGGTCTCGCGGTCGATGGCGTGCAGCACGGCCTGGCGGATCTTCTCGTTATTGAAGGGTGGGTGCAGGTGATTGAGGCGCAAGGTGCCTTGCGAGCCCATCGGATCGAGATCGACGATCTTGATGTCCTTATTCTTCTCGAACAGCGGCAGGAAATCGGTCGAGGGGTTTTCGTAGTAGTCGATCTCGCCTGCCAGCAACGCCGACATGATGGTGGCGGGATCGGGCATGTGGATCCACTCCACGCGATCGACCTTCACCACCTTGCCGCCAGCCAGGAACGAGGCCGCTTCCTTGCGCGGAATGTAATCGGGGTTCTTCACGAACACCTCGAGATTGCCGGGCTTCCACTCCTCCTTCTTGAACATGAAGGGGCCGGAACCGATGGTCTCCTTGATCTGCGTGTTGGCGTCGGTCTCGGCCACGCGCTTGGGCATCATGAAGGCGGGCGAGCCGGTCGGCTGCGCCAGAGCGCCCGGCACGTCGAACTTCTCCTTCAGCACCAGCACGATGGTCTTGTCGTCCTTGGCCTCGAGGCTGACCTTCAATGCGGCGATCTGCTGGCCCAGCAGATTGCGCTTGGACCAGCGCTCGATCGAGGCGACGCAATCGGCCGCCGTCACCGGCGTGCCGTCATGCCATTTCAGGCCGGGACGCAGGGTCATGGTGTAAGTGAGCCCGTCGGCGCTGAGCTCGCTCTTCTCCAGCATCTGCGGCTGGGCCTGGAACTTGGCATCCAGCGCATAGAGCATGTCGTAGACCATGAAGCCGTAATTGCGCGTCACCGCGACGGTCGACCAGATCGGATCGAGAATGTTGAGATCGCCGCGCGGCACCACCTTGATGGTCTTGTCGGCGGCAAGCGACGGCGCCACCGAAACGGCCAGCACCAGGCCGGCCAGAGCCAGAGAGCGAAGTCCACTGCGCATATTGGTCATGGTCGAAAGCCCCTGCCAGATAAGGATTTTTACTTGGATTCAGGGGAACAGGCGCAGGGTATGACGGTCAAATACGGATTTGTGGTGGGGTTATGCAGGGGTGTTATGTCGGGGAAGGATCAGCCGGCAAACGAGTCTTGCCGGGCTCCTTTATCAACCAGCCGCAAAACGCCGTCGCCACCAGCGCGCCGGCAAACTGCGCGGCGATGAAGGCTGGCGCGTCCTGCGGCCTTATGCCGGCGAAAGTGTCGGAGAGGGCGCGGGCGATAGTGATGGCGGGGTTGGCGAAGGAGGTCGAGGAGGTGAACCAGTAGGCGGCGCCGATCCAGCAGGCGACCAAGGCGGGCACGGCGCGCGGTGAGAAGCGCAGACCGAGCCAGATCGTGGTCAGCAGCCCGAAACTGGCCATGAATTCGGCGAAAAGCAGCGCACCGCCCTCTCGGTTTTTGTGCGAGAGCTGGGCGAGGGGCAGATCGAACATGGCGTGCGCCGCCCAGGCGCCCAGGATCATGCCTGCGATCTGCGCCACCACATAGAGCAGCCCATCCATCATGCCGATCTGACGGCGCAGGCGCATGGCGAGCGTGACGGCGGGATTGAATTGCGCGCCGCTGATCGGTCGCAGCAGCACGATCAGCACATAGAGCGCGGCCATGGTGGCCATGGTGTTGGCGAGCAGCGCCACGCCGTCATTACCGGCGGAAAGGCGTTCTGCCATGACGCCCGAGCCAATCACGGTGGCGGCGAGCAGGAAAGAGCCAAGCGCTTCGGCCGCCAGTTTGCGGCCGCGCGAGAATTCAACGGTCACGCCGCAATCGTGTCGCCCGAGAGCGTCACCTTACCGATATCGTCCACCTCGCGCTTCAGGCTTACGCGATCGAGCATGCGCACCGGCAGGGCGGTGAAGATCTTGATGCGGTTCTCCAGTTGCCGGAACGTCTCACGGAAGGCCTGACGCTTCTGCAACTCCGTGCCTTCGACGGCGGCCGGATCGGGCACGCCCCAATGCGCCGTCATCGGCTGGCCGGGCCACACCGGGCACGGCTCGTTGGCGGCGCTGTCGCAGACGGTGAAGACAAAATCGAGCCGGGGCGCATCGGCTGCTGCGAACTCTTCCCAGCTCTTGGAGCGGAAACCCTCGCTCGGCATCTTCAGCGAGCGCAACAGGTCGAGCGCATGGGGATGCACGGCGCCTTTCGGCTGCGAACCGGCGCTGTGGGCGACGAAATGCCCGCGCGACCAGTGCGTCAGCAGCGATTCGGCCAGGATCGAGCGTGCCGAATTGCCGGTGCAGAGGAAGAGGACGTGAAAGGCGCGATCGCTCATGGCGTCCTCCTTCAGCCGCAGCTCTTGGCGCCGCAGGACGAGGCTTGTGCTTGCGGTGCCGATGCCATCTGAGGCGCGCAGCAAGCGGATGCCGCTTCGGTCGGTCCGGGCGCCTGTGCCTTCTTTGCCGTATCGCCGCCATAGGTCGTGATCTGGCCCGAAGTGTGGAACGTTTCCCAGTTCAGGCCCGACGGATCGCGTACCCAGGCCTTGTCGGAGAGCGCATAGCAGCACGACGCACCCTTCTGTTCGAACACCGACTGGTCGGCTGCCTTCAGCCGCGTGGCGATGTCGGCGAGCTCGTCGGCGTTTTCGGCCTGGATGCCGAGATGGTCGAGACCGGGCGCGCCGCGCGTGGAGATGGCGAAATTCACGCGCGGATCGTCCAGCATCCATTTGGCGTAGTCGTCATGCCGCACGGATGGCTCGGTGCCAAATAGAGTCGAATAGAAACGGATCGACTGGTCGAGATCGGCAACGCCGACATTGACATGCAAGCGCTTCATGACGCTCTCCTCCTCGCTTTGACGATGGTTCTGGGTTTGACAGGCGCGCAGGCGACCGGCGCGCAGAGTTCGGGCTGGCCGCCGCAGCAATTGTCGGTGAGGAACGAGAGCAGCTCGTTCATCGCCGCGAAGTTGGCGGTGTAGATCAGGGAGCGGCTTTCGCGCCGGCACTGCACCAGCCCGGCGCCCTTGAGCTGCGACAGATGGAAAGACAAGGTTGGATTAGGCAGCGACAGCTTGGCCGCCAAATCGCCAGCCGACAGTCCCTCGGCCCCGGCCTGCACCAGCAGGCGGAAGACAGAGAGGCGCGATTCCTGCGCCAAGGCTGAAAGATGGGCAACGGCGGTGCTTGATTCCATATTTCCAAAATAATGGAATAATAGAAGGAGTCAAGCCCTGTTGGCGGAAAATCGGAACCGCGCCCGTCCGACCTTGTTTGCCAAAGAGATAGAGCCAGGAGCATCCCAAATGCCGGACATCGACAGGTCGCGGGGCAGCGACGTCGCTTTCTTTCTGGCGCTAATGGCCACGACACTGGCGCTGGGTGCGGCGCTGGCGCATGCCTATTCGCTGGCCAACAAGATCGGGCTCGACGCAGAGGCGTATCTGCACGCTCAGCGTGCCTACGACAACTGGCACTTCGTCGGCTTCGCCCTGCCCTTGCAGATCATCGGCATGATCGCCGTGATCGTGCGCCATCGCGGCGAAGGGCGAATTTTGCGCCCGGCGGCTGTCGCCCTCGTGCTGTGCCTGGCTGCGCAGATCGTGTTCTGGATCTGGACCTTCCCCGTCAACCAGGCGACGGAAAACTGGACGCAGATGCCGGACACCTGGCAGGCGCTGCGGGCGCAGTGGGAGTATTCGCATCTCGTGGGCGCGGCCTGCCAGCTCGTGGCGATGGGCGCGCTGGTGGTGGCGGTACTGCGGCGAGCGTAAAGTCTAATGCGCGCCGAAATAGGCGCGCTGCAATTCGCCATCGGTGAGCGCAGTCTCGACCTTGCCGCGCCACACCAGCTCGCCTACCGACAGCAGGCAGCATTGCTCGGCCACGGAGCGGGCGATCTGCACGTTCTGCTCGACCGCCAGAATGGCGACGCCGGTGGAGCGGATGCGGTTGATGGTCTCGATCAAGCTGCCGACGATGCCGACCGCGAGACCAGTCGAGGGCTCGTCGAGCAGCAACAGCGATGGGCTGGCGATGAAGGCTCGCGCCAGAGTCAGCATCTGCTGCTCTCCGCCCGAGAGCGAGCCTGCCGCCTGTTGCTGGCGGTCGGCGAGTTTGGGGAAGAGCGCGTAGATCTCGTCCAGCGGCCGGGGTTTGCGGCCGATCGCGGCCTGCGCGCCGGCGGCCAGGGTTTCGGCGACCGTGAAGGTGGCAAAGAGTTCGCGCCATTGCGGCACCAGCGCCAGGCCGCGACGCGCGATGGCGGAGGCCGACAGGCGGGTAATGTCCTTGCCGGCGAAGATCACCTGGCCGCCGGATTTGGGGACGAGACCGGCAATGGCCTCGACGCAAGAGGTCTTGCCGGCGCCATTGGGGCCGAGAAACGTCAGAGATTCGCCGGCATCGATGGCGAAGGACACGTCACGCACGGCGGGGATGCCGCCATGGCGCACGGAAAGATTTTTCACTTCCAACAGGCTCATGCCGCGTCCTGCTCGCCGAAATAGAGACGCCGCACTTGCGGCAGCGCCACTGTGGCGTGGGCGTCGCCCTCGGCCACGATGGCGCCATTGCCCATCACCGAAACGGTACGGCAGAGATCCGTGACGAAGCCGATGTTGTGCTCGATCAGCAGCATGGTGACGCCGCTCTCGGAATTGATGCGCAGCAGCAGATCGCGCAGACGGCCGGCTTCATCCTTGGATACGCCTGAAACAGGTTCATCAAGAAGTATCAGGCGCGGGCCGGAAACGATGGCACGGGCGATTTCCAGCCGCCGCTGGTTGCCCAGCGACTGCTGGCCGGCGGGCAATTGCGCGAGATCGGCCAGCCCGACGGAGCGCAATGCTTCCATCGCCCTCGCCCGCTGCTCCTTGCTGCGGGCGCCGTTGACCACCTCGTCAAAACTGTCGGCCAGTGACTGCAGCACGTGGTTGCGGCCGATGCCGGCGATGACGTTGTCGAGGCAGCTGAGTTGCGGAAACAGCGCCACGTGCTGGAAGGTGCGCGTCATGCCAAGTCCGATGCGCTGGCGCGCCTTCAGCCCCAAAGCCTGTTGACCGAAAATCTCGATGTCGCCGGAATCGGCGTCGAGAAAACCGGAAACGATGTTGAACAGCGAGGTCTTGCCGGCGCCATTGGGACCGATGATGCCGTGGATGGCGCCGGGCGGAACGGCGAGGGTGACGTCGTCCACTGCCTGCAGCGCGCCGAAGCGGCGGGAGATGTTGGATATCTTCAGCGCCGGCGCCTGAACGGGAATCGCCTGCACAGAGGCGATGGCTGCGATGGCGGCTGGCGCCTCGCCCTTGTCCATTGTGGCCGGGCGGCGCAGTCGGTGGAATGGGCGGCGGATCAGGTCGATCAGCCCGCCGGGCAGGAACATGGTGATCAGGATCACCAGCACCGCGAAGATCAAATCGAGATAGTCGGCCACCGGGCGCAACAGCTCGGGCAGGATGCGGAACACCGCGCCGCCCGTCAGCCCGCCCCAGATCGACGTCATGCCGCCGACGATGGGATAGGCCAGCATGAAGACCGAATGCAGCACGCCATAGGAGTCGGGATCGATGATGCGCACCACCGGCGCCGCCAGCCCGCCAGCAAAGGCGATGACGGCGGAAGAGATGACGAAGGCCGCAATGAGATGGCGGGAGATGTCGATGCCGAAAGCCTCCGCCCCGACTTCATTGGCCGCCGCCGAGCGTAAATTCTTGCCGAAGCGGCCGCGCACGACAATCGACAGCAGGCCTATGGCAATGATCGAACCGATGCCGATCAGCAGCAGATTGCCCGCATTGTCGCTCTCCGCAATCACGTAACCGAACAGGTCCGCCGGCGGCACGCGCATGCCCTGGGCGCCGCCGGTGATCGAGGTGGCTTCACGGATCAGGATCATCACCACCATCTGGAAGACCAGCGTCACCATGGCAAGATTGTGGCTTCTGAAGCGCACGCCCGGTATGGCGAGGATCCAGCCCGACAGCGCGCCGGCAGCGATGGCGATCAGAAGGCCGAGCAGGAACGGCAGGCCCAAAGCGGTGACGCATAGCGCAGCGGTGTAGGAGCCGATTGCCATGAAGGCAGCCGATGCCAGCGTGATACAGCGCGCCAATCCCACCAGCACCACCAGCGCGGCACCAATCGCCATCGACACGAAACCCAGCGCCAGCACGTACTGGCCATAACCACTCAACGCCAGGCCGGCCAGCATCAACGCGATCAGCGCGATCACGGGCGCGAAAGTGATAAGGACCGAACGGGCGCGCGGCGATCTAAACACGGCGCGCTCCGGTGCCGGGGAACAATCCTTGCGGCCGCCACAGCAGCACCACGAACAACAGCAGGAAGGAAATCGAATTCTTGAACGCCGAGGAGACGTAGGCGGCGGCGAAGCTCTCGGCCAGACCGAGAATAAGT
>JAQSWP010000178.1 GCA_029266575.1 Alphaproteobacteria bacterium
GAGACGGTCGACGCCGAAGGCTGGCTGCATACCGGCGACGTTGGCATGATCGACAACGAAGGCTTCGTGAAGATCACCGACCGGATGAAAGACATCATCATCACCGCTGGCGGCAAGAACGTCACGCCGTCGGAAATCGAAAACCAGCTCAAGTTCTCGCCCTATATCAACGATGCGGTGCTGATCGGCGACCGGCGCAAGTTCCTGACCTGCCTGATCATGATCGACGAAGACAACGTCATGAAATACGCGCAGGACAAGAACATTCCGTTCACGAACTACGCCAGCCTGTGCCGGGCCAAGGAGGTCCAGGACCTGATCTGGGCCGAGATCGAGAAGACCAACGAGAACTTCGCCCGGGTCGAAACCATCAAGAAATTCCGACTGATAGAGACCCAGCTGACGGCCGAGGACGAGGAACTGACCCCGACCATGAAGCTGAAGCGCTCTTTCGTGAACCAGAAGTACAAGGAGCTGATCGACGATATGTATCGCGGCGCAGCATAAGCACCGCGAGCCATCTAGGCCGGACGCCCGGCCTGCAATACACTGTGGGGCGACGGTCGCCGTTCCACGGACCAACAGAAGCGACTGGTAAAAGTCCGCCCTGCCCAATGCGGGGACGATTAAAACAGGAGGAAACGATGAAGACGACATTGCGCATGGCGCTGCTGGGGGCCGTATTCGGCCTGGTGGCAACACCCGCCCTTGCCCAGGTGAAGGTGACGAACCAGGGCATCTCGGCGAATGAAATCGTGATCGGCACGCATCAGGACCTCTCCGGACCGATCAAGGTCTGGGGCGTTCCGGTGTCCAACGGCATGAAGATGGCGGTGGACGAACTCAATGCCCAGGGCGGCATCAACGGCCGCAAGCTCAAGCTGGTGCTGGAAGACAGCGGCTACGATCCCAAGCGCGCCGTGCTGGCGACGCAGAAGATGATCGAGCGTGACAAGGTGTTTGCCATGGTCGGCCCGATGGGCTCGCCCACCGTGCTGGCGGCGCAGGACATCGTGCTCGACGCCGGCGTGCCGCAGCTCTTCCCGCTGACCGCGGCGGAATTCACCTTCAAGATGGATCCGGCCAAGCCGCAGGAGCGCCTGAAGTTCAACAACCTGCTGCCCTATGTTGAAAGCACGCGGGCGGCGGTGAAGTACATGGTGACGTCGCGCCAGTCCAAGGTGCCGTGCATCATGCATCAGGACGACGAGTACGGCAAAAACGTGCTCGACGGCTTTACCCAGCAGCTCGACGCGATGAAGGTCAAGCCGGGCTCGGTCACGACCTACAAGCGTGGCGCTTCGGAATTCTCCTCGCAGATCGCGAAGATGAAGGCCGACGGTTGCGACCTGGTGGTTCTCGGCACCGTGATCCGCGAGACCATCGGCGCCATGGCCGAGGCCAAGAAGATCGGCTGGAACGTTCTGTTCCTGGGCGCAACGCCCACCAACGTGCTGGAAGTACCGGCGCTGGGCAAGGAGGCGGTCGAAGGTCTCTATGCGGCGGGTGCTTTCGAAGTGCCCTACGAAGACACCGCGCAGGGCAAGGTCAAGGCGTGGCTGACCAACTACAGAAAGGGCTTCAGCGCCGATCCCAATACCCAAGCCATCATCGGCTACAATGCCGTCATGACCTTCGCCCACTACGTCAAACTGGCAGGCAAGGACCTGACGGGCCAGAAATTCCTCGACGCCATGGAATCGGGCAATCCGTACACCGATATCTTCGGTTCGGCGCCGACCAAGTTCTCCAAGACCAACCATCTGGCGACGACGGTGACCTCCGTGCAGCAGGTGCTGCGCGGCCGCTGGGTCATGGTGCAGGACGGCCTGACCTTCTAATCGTCTCACCACGCGAAATCGAAGCCCGGGCATGTCCCGGGCTTCTTTTTTTGTGCGCATTAGATCGCGCTTGCTAGACTGGCCGCAGCACTGAAGCGGAGGAAACGCGCATGGCGCGAGTTGCAGGGAAAGTGGCGCTGATCACCGGCGGCGCGTCGGGCCTTGGCCTGGCGACGGCCAAGCTGATGGCGGCGGAAGGCGCCAGGATCGTCATCACCGACATTCAGAAGAACAAGGGGCCGGGCGCTGCGAAGGAAATCGGCGGTGACACACTGTTCCTCGAGCACGACGTCACCAGCGAGGAGCGCTGGCAGCAGGTGGTGGTCGAGACGGAGAAGAAATTCGGCAAACTCAACATCGTGGTCAATTCGGCCGGCATCGGCACCGAAGGCACGATCGAGGACACGTCGCTGGCCGATTTCCGCAAGATGATGGCGATCAACGTCGAAGGCACGTTCCTCGGCTGCAAATACGGCATCGAGGCGATGAAGAAGCACAGCGAGCCCTCCTCCATCGTCAATATCTCCTCCGTCGCGGGGCTGGTCAGCGGCTTCCAGATGTGCGCCTACAGCGCCAGCAAGGGCGCCGTCCGGCTGCTGAGCAAGTCGGTGGCGCTGCATTGCGCGCGGGCGGGCTACAACATCCGCTGCAACTCGGTGCATCCCGCCTTCATCTCGACGCCGATGGTCGAGGCGCCGCTGGCCGCCGCTTCCGATCCGGAAAAGGCGCGCAAGCGGCTGCTGCGCATGGTGCCGATCGGCAAGATCGGCGAGCCCAACGACATCGGCTACATGATCCTTTATCTGGCTTCCGAAGAGTCCAAATTCGTCACCGGCGCCGAAATGGTGGTCGATGGCGGCTGCACGGCGATGTAAGAACGGACATGGGTGATCTTTCCAATCGCGTGGCGCTGGTGACCGGCGGCGCCTCCGGCATCGGCGCCGAAACCTGCCGTACCCTGGCCGAAGAAGGCGCCACTGTCGTCATCGGCGACATCCAGGACAACCAGAGCGAGGCGCTGGCGAAGACCCTGGGCAACGGCAGCTTCTATCTTCATCTCGATGTCGCCAGTGAAAACGAGTGGCGATCCGTCATCGACGAGATCGTCAAGCGCTGCGGCCGGCTCGACGTGCTGGTCAACAACGCCGGCATCGGCGGACGCGCCGGCAATATCGAGAACACCAGCGTCGAGGAATGGGACCGGGTCAACGCGGTCAACGTCGATGGCGTGTTCCTGGGCTGCAAATACGCGATCGCGGCGATGAAGCGCAGCGGACCGGGCAAGGAGAAGAGCCGCGGCTCGATCGTCAATATCAGCTCCATTGCCGGTATCGTCGGCTCGGCCGGCCCCTGCGCCTACACCGCCGGCAAGGGCGCGGTGCGGTTGATGAGCAAGGCCATCGCCATGGAATGCGCCGAGAAGGGCTACGATATCCGCGTCAACTCGGTGCATCCGGGCGGCATCGACACCCCGATCCTGGAGCCACTTTACCGGCATTTCGGCAAGGAGAAGGCGCAGGCCTTTGTTGGCTCCATGCATCCGATGAACCGCATGGGCGAGCCGCGCGACATCGCCGAGGCGGTGCTGTTCCTGGCCTCGGAGCGGTCGAAGTTCATGACCGGATCGGAAATCGTCGTCGATGGCGGGGTGACCGCCGGCGCTGCCAAGAGGTTCGACTTTGTCCGCCTTAACAAATAAGACCTTCATCATCTCAGGCGGCGTGTCCGGCATCGGCGCCGCCACCGCCCGCATTGCCCATGGCCGCGGCGCCAATCTGGTGCTGACCGATCTCAACGAGGGCGCGGGCGCCGCCATCGTCAAGGAGCTGGGCGAGCGCGTGCTGTTCCTGCGTCACGACGTGACCAAAGAGCCGGAATGGATCTCCGTCGTCGCCGAAACCAAAAGCCGCTTCGGCAAGCTCGACGGCATCCTCAACAGCGCTGGCGTCGGCAGGGTCGCCTCGGTCGAGGATTGCACTTTGGAGGAGTTCCGCTTCGTCAACGCGGTCAACGCCACCGGCACGTTCCTGGGCTGCAAGCACGGCGTGCTGGCGATGAAGGAAACCGGCGGTGGCTCGCTGGTCAACATCTCCTCGGTGCTGGGCCTGCGCGGCATGAACGGCGCACCCGCCTATTGCGCCAGCAAGGGCTCGGTGCGGCTACTCTCCAAGTCGGTGGCGATGCATTGCGCCGCCATGCGCTACAACATCCGCTGCAACTCGGTGCATCCGGGCTGGATCGAAACGCCGATGGTGACGCCGCGCATCCAGCAAAGCGCCGATCCGGCCGAAACCCGGGCGCGCATGGAGAAGATGCATCCGATCGGCCGGCTGGGCAGGCCGGAGGAAATAGGCGCGCTCTGCGTCTTTCTTCTGTCGGACGAGGCCTCGCTGCTCACCGGCGCCGAGTTCGTCGGCGATGGCGGGCTGACGGCCTAGCCCGCCAGCAGATCGCTCCAGTCGGGATGGCGCCGGAATTCGGTGCGCACGAAGGAGCAGAGCGGCATGATCTTGCGGCCTTCCTTGCGAGCATCCTCGATGCCGCGTTTGACCAGCGCTTCCGCCAGGCCTTTGCCGCGCATTTTGGGTGGCACGTAGGTGTGGCCGATGATCATGGTCTTGCCTTCGGCCAGGGAATAGGTCATTTCCGATTCGCCTGCTTCGCCATGAATGACGTAACGGCCGCCGCCGTGGTCCTCTTCGCGCTCGATGTTGAATTCGGCCATCGGCAACTCCACTCACCTATTTCTGCAGCACGTCCTGCCACTCGGCATGCTTGGCGATCTGCGCTTTGGCGAAGGGGCAGAGCGGCAGGATGTGCTTGCCTTCCGCCCGCGCATCCTCGACCGCCTGATGCACCAGAACCTGACCGACGCCACGCCCGCGCAAGGCATCGGGCACCGCGGTATGGTCGATGATGATCAGGCTCTCGCCCGAGCGCGTATAGGTCATCTCGGCCTCGTGGCCATCGACCACGGCCACATAACGGCCCTTGGTGGCGCCCTGTTCCCGTTTGACTTCGATCGCCACAGCCATACCGCCTTTCAAATATCGTCGAACTTGCCGCCGCGGCCCTTGCCGGCGGCAAAACGCGCAGCGCCAGCGACCGATTCCGCCACCAAGACCTTGTCGCCGTCGCGGCCTTCGTGGATCAGCGCCTCTTCCAGCGAATAGTCGAAGCCGTGATAGACCGAGCGCCGGTCGGTGCGCATGCAAAGCTGCGGGAACTTGGCGATCTCGCGCGCGAGCTTCTCCGCCTCCTCGCGCGATTTGCCTTTGGGCACCACGCGATCAGCCAGGCCCCAGCCCAGCGCCTCTGTGGCGTCGACCGGACGGCCGGTCAGGATCATGTCCAGCGCCCGGCTCTGGCCGACGATGCGCGGCAGGCGCACCGTGCCGCCGTCGATCAGCGGCACGCCCCAGCGCCGGCAATAGACGCCGAAGATCGCGTCTTCCTCCACGACGCGCATGTCGCACCACAGCGCCAATTCCAGCCCGCCGGCCACGGCATAGCCCGCGATGGCGCCGATCACCGGCTTGTCGAGGAAAAAGCGCGAAGGACCCATCGGCCCCTCGCCCATCGGCCGCTCAATGCGATGGGTATTGCCGCTGCCGACGACTTTCAAATCGTAGCCGGCGCAGAAATTGCCGTGATCGCCGTAGAAGACGCCGACCCTGGCGTCGTCATCGTCGTCGAAGGCGCGAAAGGCGCGCGCCAGCTCATTGGCCGTTTCCGGATTGACCGCGTTGCGCGCCTCGGGGCGGCTCAGGATCACGGTCCAGATCGGCCCGTCTTTTTCGATGCTTACCGTCATGGCGCGCTCCTAGGCGATCAACACGCCGCCATCGGCGACGATAACCTGGCCGGTCATGAACTTGCCGGCGCGCGAGGCCAGCATGACGGCGATGCCGCCGATATCGTCCGGCTCGCCCAACCGCTTCAGCGGCTGGCGCTCCAGCCGCTTGGCGAGGTTCTTCTCGTCCTCCCACAGCGCCTTGGCGAAATCGGTTTTGATGAGCCCCGGTGCAATGGTGTTTACGCGTATATTGTCGCCGCCAAGCTCGATGGCGAGGTTGCGCGTCAACGCCATGTCGGCGGCCTTGGAGATGCCATAGGCGCCGATGATCGGTGTGCCGCGCAAGCCCCCGATCGAGGAAATGATGATGATCGAGCCGTCCTTCTTAGCGCGCATGTCGGGCAGCGCCATCTTGATCAGCCAGATGTTGCTGAGGATGTTGTTGCGCATGATCTTGTCGAAGGCGTCGTCCGGCATATCCTCGGTCGCACCGTAATACGGGTTGGAGGCGGCGTTGCAGACCACGATGTCGATCGGCCCGAGCTGCTTGCGCGTCTCAGCCACCAGCTTCTCGAGCTGCGCCTTATCGGAAATGTTGGCCGGCACCGAGATCGCCGTGCCGCCATTCTTCTTGATCTCGGCCGCAACCTTCTCGCAGGCCGGCGCCTTGCGGCTGGAGATCGCCACCTTGGCGCCCTGGCGCGCCATTTCGATGGCAATGGATTTGCCGATGCCTTTGCTGGAGCCGGTGATGATGGCGACTTTGCCGGTCAGGTCGAACATGCTCACGTTTTCAGTCTCCCGGGATTTTCCTTCCCCGACAGACTGCGCCAGCGCGCGGTCGGGCTCAAGCACCGTTCAACGCGATCCGCCTCGCGGAACGGCTCAACCGAACAGCGCGGACTCCATTTCAAGCGTGGTGGCGTCCAGGCTTGACAGCAGCGGCGCTAGATAGGCGATGCGCGTCAGCTCGTAGCGGAAGAAGTAGCGACAGGTATGAAGCTTGCCGTCGAGGAAAGCCTTCTCTTCCTCTTCAGCCGGCGCTTTCACCAGCGCCGCTTGCGCCTGCTGCAACCAGATCCACCCCATCACCGCCAGCCCGACCATGTCGAGATAATAGGCGGCATTGGCCAAAGCCAGATTGACCTTGCCGCCGCCGGCGGCCTTCAGCAGCGTCGCGGTTGTGGCCTTGCTGGCGGCCGCGATCGTCTTCCTGATTTCCGACAACAGCAGGTTGAACGCCGCGCCGCCCTGCATCGAGACCTTGCGACCCAGCAAATCCATGGCTTGAATGCCGTCTGTGCCTTCGTGGATCGGGTTTAGGCGCTGGTCGCGATAATACTGCTCGACGGGGTATTCGCGCGTGTAACCATATCCCCCCAACACCTGGATCGCGTACTCGTTCGACTTCAGGCAGACCTCGCTCATCCAGCCCTTGACGACCGGGGTCAGCACGTCGAGCAGCAGCCCGCAGCGCTTGCGCTCGTCTTCGCTCTCCGCCTCGTGCTGCAGATCAACGAGCTGCGACGCGTACAGGCACAGATGCAGCCCGCCTTCCGACACCCATTTCTGGTGCAGCAGCATGCGCTTGACGTCGGCATGCTCGATGATCGGCACCATTTTCTGCGTCGGATCCTTGGAGTCGGGCAGCCGGCCTTGCGGTCGCTGCCGCGCATAGCCCAATGAATAGAGATAGGCGGCGTAGGACAGCATGACGGCGCCGCTGCCGACGCCGATGCGGGCCTCGTTCATCATGTGGAACATGTAGCTGAGGCCATGATGTTCCTGGCCGATCAGGTAACCCGCCGCTCCACCCCTCTCGCCGAAATTCAGCGCCGTGTTGGTGGTGCCGCGATAGCCCATCTTGTGATTGAGTCCGACCAGCCGCACGTCGTTGCGCGCGCCCAACGAGCCGTCGGCATTGACCAGCACCTTGGGCACCACGAACAGCGAGATGCCTTTAACGCCCGGCGGG
>JAQSWP010000179.1 GCA_029266575.1 Alphaproteobacteria bacterium
GGCAGGTGCAATTCGACATTGTCGCCGCCAATCGCCGTCTTGAGGGCGACACTTTGGCTGAACGGGATAATGCGATCGTCGCGCCCGTGCAGCAGGATGACGGGGCAATCCAGCCGCCGCAGATTCTGGCGCGCCGGATTGAGCCGCTCCAGCTCCGCCAAAAGCGCCGGCGGCAGGTTGGCGATCAGCCTGTCGACATGGCGTGGATCGGTGTTGGCGATGAGATCGAAGATCCGTCGCCCGTCCGGCCCCAGTTTTCCGAACCAGTCGCCGATATCGGCATCGCGATCGACCATGCGGGCTTGCGCGATGCGCAGCAGCAGGTCGCGATCGGTTGCGTTATCCAGCCGGTAGGCATTGGCAAAGACGAACAGCCACTTGCCGAATTCGTTAGGCTGCGTCTGGCGCCACGGCATTTCACCGGGCAGCCGGTAATGGCCGGTGGTAAAGAAGCGCACCACCTCGCGCAGATCGTGGAAGCCGCCGATGCCGATAATGAACCCCATGTCCGCGCAATGATCCCGCCGCGCCGCCGCGATCAGCGTCGGTCCCAGCGCATAGGAGACAGCCAAGACACCCGGTTTGTGAGTGGGCACTCGCTCGCTTAATTCCGCCACCGCGTCGACGATCGCGGCGACGTCGTTGGCCGATGGCCGCAGATCGCGCAGATCGGCGATATCGGGAACCAGCACCGCAAAACCGGCGCGCGCCAGCGAAGTGGCGAAGGCGACCAGGCGCGGATCGCCGCGCCCGCCAGGGGCGGCGCCGGGCGACAGCACCATGGCGCCGCGGATCGTGGCCGGAAGGTAGAGATCGCCGGCGCGATCGACGCCAACTCTGGTCCACGAGATCGGCCGGCGCTCGGGCTGTCGGGTGATCCATTGCCACGGCGTGTCTTGTCCGGCTGCGGCGATATCGGCCATCAGCAAACCAGCCTGCGTCCAGCGCCAGGGATGGCCGAACACGGCGATTGCCAGCGCGGCGGCAAGCAGCCCCAGCAGGATAGCGCGGCGTCTGGTCATGGCCGCCAGTGTGCCTGCGATTGTGGAAGCCGTGAGGCGCTATTCGCGCAGGATGGCCGCTTCTTCGGCCGTCCGCCGCGCCAGGCGGGCTTCGCGCAGCGTCACATAAGTCGCGGCGGCAAAGATCATGAAGCCGCCCAGGAAAGTGAAGATGGTCGGCGTCTGGGCGAAGAACAGATAGCCGACGATTGCCGTCCACAGCATGCGGCTGAAATCCATCGGCAGCACCTTGCTGGCATCAGCGAGGCGAAACGCCAGCCCCATGCACATATGCGAGCACGATGCCGAGAAACCGACGATCGCCATTAATATCCATTGCTCGTTGGTCGGCCACTGCCAGACGAACAGGGCCGGGATCAAGGTGATCGGCGTCAGCAGCAGGTTGGACTAGGCTGTCATCAAGGCGGGGCTGTCGGTGCGCGACAGCGACTTGATGATCAGCAGCGCCAGCGCCCACAGCGAGGCCGAGCCGATGATCATGAGGGAGCCGGCATTGACCGCTTCGAATCCGGGACGCAGCAGCACTATCACTCCGGCGAACCCCACCGCCATCGCCAGTCCGCGCCGCCAGCCGACCTTTTCCTTGAGAATGAACATGGCGCCGATGGTGGCGAACAGCGGCGCCAGGAAGCTCAACGCGGCGATGTCGGTCAGCGGAATGAGCGGGATGGCGCTGAACCACAACAGCATCGACACTACCTGCAGACCGGCGCGCCCCAAGTGCATCCGCAGGCGCGTGGTGTGCATGGCTTTGGTGCTGCGCAGGATGAAGGGCAGGAAGAAGACCAGCCAGAACAAGCAGCGCATGAAGACGATCTGCAGCGGATCGAGTCCGGTGCCGATGTAACGCAGCACGCCCATCATCGAGGCTTCCAGCGCCGTCGCCGTCACCCACAAGCCCATGGCGAAGATGGTGGCGGGAATGCCGAAGATGCCGTGACGCTCGCTCATGCCGGAGAACGTTGCGCCGACCGGCGCGCAGCGCCGACCAGCGCGTTGAGCATGACCGCGACCAGCACGATGACGCCGCCGATCAGCGCCAGCGCGGCCGGACGCTCGTCGAATGCCAGCCAGACCCAGAACGGACCCAGCACGATTTCCAGCAGCCCGATGATGACCGCTTGGGCTGCAGGCACGGTGCGGGCGCCGATGGTGAACAGCACCAGGCCGAGCCCGAGCTGCACGACGCCCAGGAAACACAGCAGGACGATCTCGCCCGAGTGGACCGTCGGCGGCAGGGCGAAGGGCGCGGTGACGATGCTCGAGAACAGCCCGGCGAAGAAGATGCCCGGCAGCATGGAAATCTCCCGGTGCCGGCGCACGATGTTGGCGTTGATCGAGAAGAAGAACGCGACCAGGAACGCCATGACCGCGCCCCACAGGCCGCCAGCCTGCAGCGAATTCCACACCATCAGTCCGACGCCGACCAGAGCGGCGGCGATCGCCATCCAGGTATGGCTGGCGACGTGTTCGTGGAAGAACAGCCGGCCGATCACCGCGGTGAGGAGCGGCGCGCAAGCCATGACGAACAGCGCATTGGCGATGGTGGTGTGCGACAGCGCCAGGATGAACAGGATGAAGGTGGCGGCAAGCAGCGCACCGCTTACTACCATCCACCAGCCGGCGGCGCGCAGATCGGCCAGCACCTGCCGGCGTTGCCACAGCAGGATCGGCAGCATGGCAAGCGTCATGAAGGCCGAACGCCAGAAGGTGATCTCCCACGGGCCGGCGTCGACGCCGCGCACGATCAGCCCGGCTGTGCTCCAGCACAGTGCGCCCAGCGCGATTAGGACCACGCCCAGAACGTAGCTTTGCTGGCGCGTGCTCATGAGTGAACGCTCACTTGTCCCTACGGCGGGCAAGAGCGTAGGGTGCCAGTGGCGAAGTCATGCAACGCGTTTCCTGCGCAAGTTCTCGGTTTGGCGCGGGAAACGCGCGTTGCAGCCTGTAGCACGAAAGGAATGGCAACGGTCAATGCGCGAACACATGGTGCCTTTTCTCGGTCCGCATGGCTTCAACCGCGTCGCCTGTTTCGAATGGGGCGACCCGAAGAACGAGCGGGTGCTGATCTGCGTCCATGGCCTGACGCGGCGCGGGCGGGACTTCGATTTCCTGGCGCAGGCGGTGGCCGACCGCTATCGCGTGATTTGCCCCGACATGCCCGGCCGCGGCTTGTCCGACTGGCTGACGGACAAGAACGACTACGACTACATCACTTATGTGTCGGCGGCTGCGGCGGTGATCGCTCATTCCGGTGCGCAGCAGGTCGACTGGGTCGGCACTTCGATGGGCGGGCTGATCGGCATGATGGTCGCGGCGCAGCCCAATGCGCCGATCCGCAAGATGGTGATCAACGATGTCGGCCCGTTCCTGCCCAAGGCGGCCCTGGAGCGCATCGGCTCCTACGTCGGCACCGATCCGCGCTATGGCAGTTTCGAGGAACTGGAACAGGCGCTGCGCACCAATTCAGCTCCGTTCGGACCATTGACCGATACGCAGTGGCGCTTTCTGTCGGAGCACTATGCCAAGCGCCTGACGGATGGCGGCTGGACGTCGCATTACGATCCGGGAATTGCCGTCAACATCCGCAAGGTGCAGCCAGCGCAGGACGTGGCCCTGTGGCCGGTCTGGGACCAGGTGAAATGTCCGGTGCTGGTGCTGCGCGGGGCGCAATCGGATCTGCTGACGGCGGAAACGGCAAAAAAAATGCAGCAGCGATCCCAACCGACGGACGTTGTCGAGATTGCCGGCGTCGGCCATGCACCGGCGCTGCTCGACGATCGCCAGATCAGCATCGTGCGCACCTGGCTGTACGGGACGTGAGTGCAACTTAAGCCTTTCCGTCCGCGCTTTCCCTGGTTGACCGGCGATCTTCAGACCATCGCCAATCGCTTCGTAGCGCCTGCCAATCTCGCCGGTTACGAAGCGAGGGAAATTCGGCTGCCGATGGCAGATGGCGACACGTTGTTGGCGACGCTGCATCTGGCGCGTGGAACGACGGCCAAACTGCTGGCGATTCTCATCCACGGACTTACCGGATCGGCCGACAGCAACTATATTCGCAATAGCGCCGCCCATCTGCTGTCGCTGGGCCACAATGTGCTGCGCCTGAATCTGCGCGGCGCTGGTCCCAGCCGTTCGTTGTGCAAAGGGCAGTACTATGCCGGCCGCTCGCAGGATCTACGTGAGGTGCTCACGCTCTTGCCGGCGGAGTTGAAGGCGCACGGCATGATCGCCATCGGCTATTCGCTGGGCGGCGCCATGCTGCTGAAATATTTGGGCGAGGAAGGAGAAGGAGCGGAGTTGCGCGCCGCGGCGACCGTATCTGCGCCGATCGATCTGTCGGTGACCTGCAAGTGGATGCAACGCACCCGCAACCAGATCTATCACGCCTATATTCTGGGCCATATGAAGAGCGACGCAACGGCTCCCGGCGCCGAACTGACGCCGGAAGAGCGTGCGGGCATCCTGCGCTCGCGTAGCGTGTGGGAGTACGATGAATTCTTCATCGGTCCGCGTCATGGTTTCGCCGGCGCGGAAGACTATTACGAGAAGAACAAGCCGCTGCGCTTCCTGCCGGGCATTCGCATCCCGACCTTGCTGATCGCCGCAGCTGACGATCCCTGGATTCCGGTCTCGACCTATCGCGGGTTCGATTGGAACAGCAATCCGGCGTTGACGCCGCTGCTGTCTTCAGGCGGCGGCCATGTCGGATTCTATGCGGCCGATGATAAAGCCGCGTGGAGCGACCGGGCGATCGAGAGCTTCCTGGCGGAAAAACTCTAGCGGTTTTGCCTGGCCAGCAGCTTCGCGGCTTCCACCGCACCATAGGTCAGCACGCCGTCACAGCCGGCGCGCTTGAAGCCTGAGAGCGATTCCATCAGCACCTTGTTCCAGTCGAGCCAGCCATTGTCGCCGGCCGCCCGCATCATCGCGTATTCGCCCGACACCTGATAGGCGAAGGTCGGCACGCCGAACGTGTCCTTCACGCGCCGCACGATGTCGAGATAGGGCATGCCTGGCTTGACCATCACCATGTCGGCGCCCTCGGCGATGTCGAAGGCGACTTCGCGCAAAGCTTCGTCGGAATTGGCGAAATCCATCTGGTAGGTCTTCTTGTCGCCTTTGCCCAGCGCGCCCTTGCTGCCGATGGCGTCGCGGAACGGGCCGTAGAAAGCGGACGCGTACTTGGCGGCGTAGGACATGATCTGCACATGCTCGTAGCCGGCATCGTCCAGCGCCTGGCGGAACGTGCCGATGCGGCCGTCCATCATGTCCGACGGCGCCTGGATGTCGGCGCCGGCTTCCGATTGCGCCAGCGCCTGGCGCGTCATGATCTCGACCGATTCTTCGTTGACCACGTAACCGTCGCGCACCACACCGTCCTGGCCCAGCGGGTTGAACGGATCGAGCGCTACGTCGCAGATGACGCCGATATCAGGCACCGCTTTCTTGACGGCGCGAATGGCGCGGCAGACCAGGCCATCGGGATTGTAGGCTTCGGAACAGTCGAGCGTTTTCAGCTTGGGATCGACTTCAGGGAAGATCGCGACCGCCGGAATGCCGAGGTCGCGCGCCTCGCGCACCGCGGAAACCAGATCGGTGAGATTGTAACGGAACACGCCCGGCATGGAGGCGATACGGCTCTTGCGCGTTTTGCCTTCCTGCACGAAAACCGGCCAGATCAGATCGTCGACCGCGAGGCGCGTCTCAGCCACCAGCCGGCGCGACCAGGCATGGCGGCGCGGACGGCGCAGGCGGGTGGTGGGAAATTCGCCCAGCGATGTGAAGCGGGCCATGGTGTTCTCCCCGAACTCGAAAGCGGCGCGATCCTACGCTTCGCCCGATAGCGAGGCAATTCGACCGCTCTGCGACCTAACGGCCCGGTGGATTTTCGCACGCCGGGGCGCTGGAGCGCTGCGCGTTGACAGCGTGGGCGCTGATCCTATGATCGCCCGCCACAACGCAGCGTCGCCGGAAAAGCCATGGATTTCGACCTGTCGGAAGATCAGCTCGCCTTTCGCGAGACGGCGCGCAATTTCGCGCAAGGCACGATGCTGCCTCTGGCGCCGCAATGGGACCGCGAAGGCATCTTCCCGACCGACACTTTGCGGGAAGCCGCGGCGCTGGGTTTTGGCGGCATCTACATCAGGGACGATGTCGGCGGCACGGGGCTGGGCCGGCTGGATGCGGCGCTGATATTCGAAGAACTGGCGGCGGCGTGTCCCTCGACTGCGGCCTATATCTCCATCCACAACATGGCGGCGTGGATGATCGATCGTTTCGGCAACGAGGCGCAGCGCAAGAAGTTTCTGCCGAAGCTGTGTTCGATGGAGCATTTCGCCTCGTACTGTCTGACCGAGCCGGGCGCCGGATCAGACGCAGCCAGCCTACGCACCAGGGCGGTGCGCGAAGGCGATCACTACATCGTCAACGGCAGCAAGGCCTTCATCTCCGGCGGCACGGCCAGCAACGTCTACGTCACCATGGTGCGCACCGGCGGTGAGGGGCCGAAGGGTATCTCCACTCTGGCGATCGAACGCGACACGCCGGGTCTGAGCTTCGGCAAGCTCGAACACAAGCTGGGCTGGAATTCGCAACCGACCGCTGCGGTGATCTTGGAGAACTGCAAGGTGCCGGTGGCCAATCGTCTCGCCGAAGAAGGCGACGGGTTCAAGATCGCCATGAGCGGGCTTGATGGCGGGCGCATCAATATCGGCGCCTGTTCCATTGGCGGCGCGCGTCAATGCCTGGAGAGCGCGCAACGCTACATGGGCGAGCGCAAGCAGTTCGGCCAGGCG
>JAQSWP010000180.1 GCA_029266575.1 Alphaproteobacteria bacterium
GCAGCGAAGTGGCGTTGTTGTAGGGCGCGAGCTTGCGCGCTTCCTTGATCGAAAGCTGCGAGCCGTACCAGTAAGCGCCCTTCTTGTGGCCCATCAGCAGCACGCCCAATTCGTCGATGCCGCTGACCACTTCCTCGACCATCAGCCGCTTCTTTTTCTGCTCGTGGAAATTCTTGCCGACGATCTCGTGCATGGAAAGGATCGCCGCATCGCAAGGGTGATAGGCGTAGTGCACGGTCGGGCGATAAGTGGCCTTCTGTCCCTTGCCGACCGTGTAGTAGTCGGCGATCGAAATGGCTTCGTTATGGGTGACGATGAAGCCGTGGAACGGGCCTTCGATCGGCGTCCAGGTGCGCACACGCGTCGTCAGGCCGGGCCGGTTGAGATAGATCGCCGCGCCGCAGCCGAATTTATGCCGCCCGCCGTCCTTGGGGAAATGCTTCTCGTGGCTGCCCCAGCCCATCTCCGATGGCTGGCCGCCTTCGGAAATGAAGCCGTCGATCGACCAGGTGTTGACGAATTCGCCGACCTGCTTGGGCGTGTTGGAGACTTGCGTGTCGCGCTCGGCGATGTGGATGGTCTTGATGCCAAGCTTCTGCGCCAGCGCCGCCCATTGCTCGCGGCTGGCGGGCGTCTTGACCTTCACACCGGTGTCCCTGGCGATATTGAGCAGCGCCTGCTTGACGAAATGCGACACCAGGCCGGGATTGGCGCCGTGCGCGATCACCGCGGTCGGGCCGCTTTTGTATTTCTTGCGCAGGGCGAGCGCGTTCTCGCGCAAAGCGTAGTTGGAGCGCTGCGACACCGACAGGCTGGGATCGCTATAGCCGCCCGGCCACGGCTCGATGCAGGTGTCGATGTAGCGGGCGCCGGCTGCCTGGGCCAGTTCGACCAGCGCCGTCGTGGCGACCTCGACCGAGAGGTTTACGATGAAATCGTCATTGCCGACCAGCGGTCCCAGAACGGACCGGTAGTTCTCCTGGGTCAGGCGCTTCTTGATGAAGGTGATGCCGAATTTCTCCGCCTCTTCGCGGCCGCGATTCTCGGCGGTGACGATGGTGATTTGCGAGGGCTTGATGTCGATATGGCGCAGGATCAGGGGCAGCACGCCCTGCCCGATCGAGCCGAAGCCGATCATCACCATGCGGCCCTTGAAGCCGACGTATTTCGGATGCTTAGCCATTTTGAGTCCCCCTAGAACGCGAACCGGCGGGGACAGGCCCCGCCGGCGCTTATCGACAGGTTGCGAGAAGACTAGATGCAGACCGTCTTCAGCGGCGCGAAGCCGTTGAAGTTCACCGACGAATAGCTCGAGGTATAGGCGCCGGTGGCGAGAATCTCCACCTTGTCGCCGACCTTCAACTCCATCGGCATCTTGTACTCGGTCTTCTCGTACAGGATGTCGGCACTGTCGCAGGTCGGACCGGCGATGATCACCGGGCCGGACTTGCGGCCGTCGAGCTTGGTGCGGAAGCGATACTTGATCGCCTCGTCCATGGTCTCGGCCATGCCGCCGAACTTGCCGATGTCGAGATAGACCCAGCGCTTCTTGTCGGCGGCATCCTTCTTCGAGATCAGCACGACCTCGCTCTGGATGACGCCGGCATCGCCCACCATGGAACGGCCCGGTTCGATGATCATTTCCGGCAGATCGTTGCCGAAATGCTTGGTCATCGCCCGCATGATCGCCAGCGCGTATTCCTTGACGCCCGCGACTTCGGAGCGATAGCGCGCCGGCAGGCCGCCGCCCAAGTTGATCATCTTCAGCTCGACGCCGTCCTCCTGCAGGGCGAAGAAGAGCTGCGAGGTGCGGCCCAGGGCACGGTCCCACTGCTCCAGGTCGGTCTGTTGCGAGCCGACATGGAAGGACAGGCCGTACGGGTCGAGGCCGGCTTTCTTGGCCTTGATCAAGAGATCGCGCGCCATCTCCGGCGAGCAGCCGAATTTCTTCGACAGCGGCCATTCGGCGCCGCCGCAATCGACCAGCACGCGGCAGAACACGCGCGCGCCCGGCGCGACCTTGGCCAGCTTCTGCAGCTCGGCTTCGCTATCGAAGGCGAACAGGCGCACGCCCTTGCCATAGGCCCAGGCGATGTCCTTTTCCTTCTTGATGGTGTTGCCGAAGGAAATGTCGGCCGCCTTCACGCCCTGGCTCATGCACAGCTCGATCTCGCCGCGCGAGGCGGTGTCGAAGCTGGAGCCGAGGTTGAACAGCCGGTCCACCACTTGCGGCGCCGGGTTCGCCTTGACGGCGTAGAAGATGCGGGCGAGCGGCAGGTAATCCCGCAGCTGGCGGAAATTCTGCTCGACGGCGTCCAGGTCCATGATCAGGACCGGGGTCTCGACGTCGTTCTCTTTCAGGTAATTCAGGATGCGATCGGTCATTTCAAGAAAATCCACAAGCAAAAGGCTACGCAAGGCGTGCGGAGACGGTGCTCCGACGCGGGCGGCAGTACCGGATGGCACAAGGGCGTAAACCCCTATGCCTCCGCGCTCATACTCGAGAAGGGATTCTTGGGTCCGAACAGGCGGACATAGCCGTTAGCCAAGGTGGCGACGGAAATGGCGGATGCGAGTTGTCGGAGTCGAGGCTCACGCCCCGTGTAAACAGCAATCATCGAAAGTCCCTCCCGGAGCCGGCTCCTTACACCGGCATTGCCAAAAAGGACGCTTTCCGTCGCTGCATAACCACTACGGGGCCATAGGCGCGTGCGTGGGCGTCACGAGAGCGATAGATACGCCGTTTTTTCCGGGGTTCAAGAATTAATTGGGGCTGCGGGAAATTTTTTCGACCACATGTTGGATTTCAGACACAGCCTCGCCGCGCTCTCGCCTCGATCTGCGACCGGGTTCACGCCTCGCTGGCCGGCTCGTCGAGCTTGCGCAGCCGGCTGACGAGCGCGGTGAACAGCAACAGCAGCCCGAGCGCCGCGCCGATCGTCCACACCGGCCCGATGAACTCCGCCACCTTGCCCCAGATCACGCTGCCCACTGCCAGGCTGCCGAAGAAGGACATCTGGTAGACGGCGATGCCGCGCGCCCGCACCCAGGCCGGCAGGCGCAGTTGGGCGGCGACGTTGTTGGAGGAGATGACGCCGATCCAGCCGACGCCCGCCAGGCCGACGCCGAGGCCGGAAACCAGCGGTATCGGCAGCATCACCAGCCCCAGCCCGATAGCGTAGATCAGCATCGCCGCCAGCACCGCGCCCTCGTCGCCGAACCGTCCGCGCAAGCGCGGCAGCACGAAAGCGCCCAGCACCGCGCCGCCGCCAAAGGCCGACATCAGGACGCCGAGACCAGTGGCGTCGAGAGCCAAGTGGTCGCGCGCCAACAGCGGCAGCAGCGCCCCCAGCGCCGCCGCCGGCAGGAAGAACAGGATCGAGCGCAGCAGGATGATGTGGATGTCGGGTGCCTGACGCAGATATACCGCGCCGCTGATCACGCCGGCCAGGAAGCCGCGCGGCCCCTGCTCGACCGGCGCGCGCTGCCAGCGCAACAGCGCCAGCACCACAGCGAGGAAACTCAGCGCGTTGAGCGCGAAGAGCGTTACCGCGCCGGCAAAGGCATAGATCAGACCGCCAATGCCCGGCCCGACCGTACGGGCGACGTTGAAGCCGGCGCTGTTCAGCGCCACGGCGGGCGGCAGCAGGCGGCGGCCGACCAGTTCCGGCACTGCCGACTGCCAGGCCGGCCCGTTCACCGCATTGCCGATGCCCAGCGCAAAGGTCAGCAGCAGCAGGTTCCAGGCGCTGAGATCGCCGGTATAGGCCAGGACCGCCAGCAGGGCCGCCGACAGCATCATCCAGAGCTGGCAGACGATGAGGTATTTGCGCCGGTCGAACTGGTCGGCCAGCACGCCGGCCGGATAGGCGAAGAAGAAGACCGGCAATACCGAGGCGGTCGCGACCAGCGCCACGAAAAGCGGCGAGGATGCCAGATGCGTCATCTCCCAGGAGACGGCCACGGTTTGCATCCAGCCGCCGACGTTGGACACCAGGTTGGCGATCCAGATGGTGCGGAAGGTGGGCTCCCGCAGCGGCTCGAGCGCGCCCGGCGGCGGGGCCGGCGGCAAGGGTTCAGGCTGGTCGATGGCGGCCAAGGCAGGGCCCAACGGGAAAGATCGGAAGCGGCCCGGAGACTAGCCGTATGGCGGCCTGCTGTCTGCGGGCAAGGCGAGCAGAGCGGCCTTGCGCGGCGGGGATGGATCGGGGTAACACCCGCCCTGCCCTGCCATTTGCGAGCGCCCGAGCGACATGAAAGCCATCATCCTGAGCGCCGGCCAAGGCTCGCGGCTTCTGCCGCTGACCCAGGACCGGCCCAAATGCCTGCTGCCGATCGGCAAGCGCACCCTGCTCGAGTGGCAAGTGCGCGCCATCGAGGCTTGCGGCATCAAGGACATCTCGGTGGTGATCGGCTTCAAGTCGGAGATGATGGAAGCCGAACTGGCCAAGCTGGCCCGCCCCGGCACCACGCTGCGGCCGATCTTCAACCCGTTCTACAAGGTCGCCGACAATCTCGGCTCCTGCTGGCTGGCGCGCGAGCACATGCAGGGCGATTTCCTTCTGGTCAACGGCGACACGCTGTTCGAGATCGCGCTGCTGCAGAAGGTGCTGGCCACACCGCCGGCCAATATCGTCGTCACCGTCGACCGCAAGCCGGCCTATGACGAGGACGACATGAAAGTGCGCCGCGAGGGCAACCAACTCAAAGCCATCGGCAAGAAGCTGCCGCTCGATACCGTGAACGCCGAATCGATCGGCATGCTGCTGTTCCGCCAGGAGGGTCCGCGCCTGTTCCGCGAGGCGGTGGAGGGCTTCATGCGCACGCCTGAGGGCGCCACGGTGTGGTACCTGCAGGTGATCCATGCGCTGGCGCAGCGCGAGACCATCGAGACGGCGCTGATCGAAGGGCTGGACTGGGGCGAGGTCGATTTCCCGCCCGATCTCGAGGAAGTACGCCAGATGATCGCCACCTGGCCCGACAAGGCCTAGCCGGCCTCCCGCCGCGCCAGGATTTCGTCGACCAGTTTCAGGTCTTCGGGCTTGTCGACGTCGATCGGCGCCTCGGCGAAGGGCATCACCACAGCCTTGCCGCGCACGCCAATGACCCGCGACAGCTCCGCCATCGCGCGCTCCAGATCCGGCCGGGCGAACAGATAGATGAGCAGCGGCCGCAAGCCGATGGCAGCGATCAGCCGCCACGGCTGCTTGCGGTGTTGCTCCAGCCGGACCCAGAATTCGATGGCGCGCCGCGCCTGCGGACCCAGCAGGGCGAAAAGATTGCAGCCCGAATAGCGCTCCCCGCCCAGCCGGTAGAAAGTGCGCAGCGCCCCCGGATATTTCGCCAGCACCACCGAGGCCGGCGCCAGTCCGACGGCGATTTCGCCGCCCGAGGCCGCCGCCTGGTCGCAGAAATGGTCGACCATCGGCGGCGTCAGCAGCGCATGGTCGGCGGTGGTCACCAGCACCGGCAATTCGTCTGCCAGCGCCGCCATGGCCTGGGCCACGCTGCGCGCCGGCGAGGCAGCGGCCTGCAGGAGGGTGATGTGGCCGGCGGCAATCTGCTGACGCAGTTCGGGAATGGCGTCGAACAGTTCGGGCGCGTTGGATTGCAGCACGATGCGGCGGATGCGGGAGGAGGCCTGCAGCGCCTGCACCACCCGCCACAGCATGGGCACGCCTGCGACCGGCGCCAGCGCCTTGTGCGGCACGTTGCAGGCGGTGGCCACCGGATCCAAAGCACCGCGACTGCCCGCCAGCACCAGCGCCGTGAAGCGTTGCGGGGCGGCGAACATGTTCAGGCCAGGGCTTTGGAATAGAGCCGGAAGCTCTTGTACTCGCGTCCGCCCGCCTGCTCGATGATGCGGCGGGTCACCGCATTGGTCTCCAAGATCCAGCCCAGCTCGGCGAATTCATAGCCCAGCGCGGTGCCGTTCTCGCGCAGCTTGTCGATCACCATCATGGCGAGCGCCGCACCCAGCGGCGTGTTGCGCAGGCTCATGCGCACGCCCATCAGCGCGCAGCGCCCGGTGCGCACCCGCTTCACCTTCAGCCGCCACAAGAGCTTGGCCCAGTTGAAGGGGAAGATTTTGCCCCCCATGTCGGCCACCGCCTCGTTGAGGTTGGGCAAGGTCAGGATCATCGCCACCGGCTTATCGTCGAGCTCGGCCAGCCAGATCAGCCTGGGCTCGACCAAGGGCTTCATGGTCTTGGCCGCCGCCTGCATTTCCTCCTTGGTGATCGGCACGAAGCCCCAATTGTCCGACCAAGCGTCGTTGAAGATGTCGATTGCCGTCAACAATTCGTCGGCGAAGCGGCTCATGTCGACGGGCCGCACCTTGACCCGGCCCTTGGCATAGCGCTCGATCAGCCGGTGGCCGATGGTGACCGGCGCCTTGCGCACGTCGTATTCGTAGGAATAGAGGTCCGTCAGCTTGGCGTAGCCGGCCTGCTCGATGCGGGCCGGCGCATAGGGCGGGCCGTAGGGCATCAGCAGCATCGAGCGCTCCTCGAAGCCGGAGATCATCTGCCCGACCTCGTCATTGATCGACACGCTGTAAGGACCGGCGATCGCCTGCATGCCACGCTGGCGCAGCCAGTCTTCGGCGGCCCGCAGCAGCGCGGCGAAAATCGCCGGATCGTCCTCAGCATCGAGTACGCCGAAATGGCCGGTAGCGTCGTTCTGCTGCTTGAGATGGGCGTGATCGACCTGCACCAGGATGCGGCCGACCACTTTGCCGCCCCGCCACGCCAGAAAGAATTCGGCATCGGCGTGATGGAAAT
>JAQSWP010000181.1 GCA_029266575.1 Alphaproteobacteria bacterium
CCTCAGCCGCTGTCCAGAACAGCGGTTTACGCCGCATTGCTCTGCGTGCAGCGCGGCCATGTGTCGCAAAAATTCCCCAGCGCCAGCACGGTTTTTTGCGTATTCACTAGAGCAAATCATCATGACCGATCTTGCCGCCCTGCCACTGGCCGAACAGCCGCCGCGCGCCGACCGCGCCCGCCCCGTGGCGATCTGGCTGCTGATCGTGGCGGCGATGATCTTTGCCATGACCATCATCGGCGCGCTGACGCGGCTCACCGAATCCGGCCTGTCGATCGTCGAGTGGAAACCGGTCACCGGCATCCTGCCGCCGCTCTCGCTCGAAGCCTGGCAGGAGGAATTCGCCAAGTACCAGCAATCGCCCGAATACAAGCTGGTCAATCGCGGCATGTCGCTGCAGCAGTTCCAAGGCATCTTCTGGCTGGAATACATCCACCGCCTGTGGGGCCGCCTGATCGGTCTCGCCTTCGCCGTGCCGATGGCCTGGTTCATGCTGAAACGGCGCGTGCCGCAGGGTCTTACGCCGCATCTGTGGTTCCTGCTCGCGCTCGGCGGCGCGCAGGGCCTGATCGGCTGGCTGATGGTGCAAAGCGGGCTGGTCGATCGTCCCAGCGTCAGCCAGTACCGGCTGGCCCTGCATCTTGGCCTGGCAGTGGCGATCTACGGCTACATTCTCTGGCTCGCCTTCGGTCTGCTGCAGCCACGCACCGTGGCGGCGCGGCCGCCCGCGGGCATTGCACGCTTCTTCGTCTGCTATGTCTTCCTCGTCATCCTCTCCGGCGCTTTCGTCGCCGGGCTCGATGCCGGGCTGGTGCACAATACTTTCCCCGACATGTCGGGCTACGTATTTCCGCCGGGCGGCTATGATCCGCAGTTGGGCTGGCGCAATCTGTTCGACAATCCCACCGTGGTGCAGTTCGAACATCGCTGGCTCGCCAAGCTCGCTCTGCTGTTCGCCTTTTTCGTCTGGCTGCGCGTGCGCCTCGGCACTCGCGTCGGCTGGCGCAGCCGGCGCGCCGCCGACCTGCTTTTGGGCATGGCGGTGCTGCAGCTTGGCCTCGGCGTTTCCACTCTACTGCTGGGCGTGCCGATCACGGTCGCCACCTTGCATCAGGCCGGCGCGCTGCTGCTGTTCAGCTTCGCCATTCTCCTGCTGCACCGGCTGCGCACGCCAAATTAAGCAGGCGGCCTGGCCTCATGCCGGCGTGGGCATTTCCACTAGGGTTTTCATGCCGTACTCGCTAAACTTGCAGTCATATTGCAAGACCGCTCTATCGCATTGAGGTGGAGCACGCCGTCGGGGAGACGGAACAATCGCAGATATTGGGGATGCCGGTCGCGTTACCACTGGCAGTTGTGATGATGGGGATTTCAGACAATAGCCAGCCGCGGCAATCCGGCGGCAAAGGATCTCTGGACGGGCTGGCGCAACGGCTGGGCGCGCTGGAAGAATCGCTGACGGTGGTCGCCGGCGAGCTCGGCGTTTCGTCCATGCCCCAGTTCAAGCGGCTCGATCCGCAAGCCGTCTATCAGGAAGCCGTCCGTCGCGCCCAGGAAGCGATCGCGCCCCTGCAGGTCTCGTTGCGCAGTGTGGAAGCCCGTCTCGAAAGGACGGCGCAGGCGCAAGCCGAACTCAAGGCGGCACTGGCAATGGTCGGCGAGCGGCAAGGCCGCACCCAAAATGCCGCCGCCAGCCTGGACGACAGGCTGGCCGCCTTGAGCGCGCGTCTCGACGCCACGACCGTGCCTTTCGAGCGCAGCGACCGAAAGCTCGATGAGCTGCACGAGAACCTCTCCCGCCTGTCGTTGCGGCTCGACGCGCTGTGGCAGCGGCTCGACGCCGAAGCGCGCGAGAAAAACAATCGCAGGCCGCAGGAAACGGCCGAAGCGATTCTCTCGCAGCGCATCGCTGCGCTGGAGTCGCGCCTGGAAAAACTGGCCGGTGTCATGGCCGCAACGCAGAGCGCAAACGATGCGCCGCAAGCCGCCGATCTCGAACGCGAGTTCATGTTCCTGCACGGCGAGATGGCAGCGCAGCTGGAGAAGCGCCTGACGGAAGCGAACAAGGCGAGCGGGGCTGACGCCAGCTATTCGATAGCGGCCGAGGTGGCGCGCCAGATTGCGGCCCTGGTGCGGGATGCCACGACGCTATCGGCGCCTGCCGGTCCCCTGCTGGGCGACGCCGGGCGCGAGCAAGTCGGCGAAGCAAATCCCCTGGTCATGAATGCGGCCGAACGCGCCATAGTCCGCCTGACGCATCGGCTGGAAAAACTCGAGGAATGGCGGCGCCAGAGAATGGCTGAAGCCAAGTCCGGGCGCGGGCTGATGGGCCGGCTATTCGAAGGTTGAGCAAGAGCAAATTCGCACGATGAGGTTGAAGCGCGCGCGTTTCCATCTGACCGCGATCCGCTCGAGGCACGCCAGCGTTGACAGCGCCTGCCGAACCGGCAGACTGCGCGCGATTTCAAGCGGTTGGGGACGGCAGCCAAATCCATGAGCGTCTGGCGGATCGACAAGGTTGACGCCCAAACTCGCGCTCTGGCGGAGGCAGCGGCGAAGGCCGCCGGCCTGCCGCTGGGCCTGTGGCTGGAGCGCGCCATCATGCGCCGGGTCGAAAAGCGCGCCCAGCCGACGCAGCCACCCCTCATTCCTGCCGCTGTCGAAGAGCCGGCGGCCACACCCGAACCGGATCTTTCGCCGGAAATGAAATCGGCACTGGCGGCAGCGGAGCGGCGCCGGCAGCGGCGCGGCGAGAAAACCGCAACCGGCGGCCGCGCGGCCGATCCTGCGCCTGGGGCAAAGCCCGCCGTTGCGGCGGAACTTGCCGATCCGTTCGCCGCACCCGAGCCCGACAGCGCCGACTCGCCGTTCGAGCAGCCGCTGGAAGACGCGAGCGCTGCCGAAGCCGATCCCATTCCTCCGTTGGAAGAAGACGTGCCGATCGCGATAGCGGCCGAACCCCAGGGCGCCGATCCGCTTTTCACGCAAACCGCTGAAGCGGAGCCTGTCGAGCCGCTACCGGCGGATATCGCCGCACCGGCGGAAACCGCCGCGGAATTACCGCCCATCGTTGCGTCCTCCTGGCAGGACGCCAGCGAAGTGACGACGACCGGCCGGCAATCGGTGCTGCCGTCGCAAGCGGCGGCGACGCCACGCCGCGTACCGTCGAGCCTGCCCTTCATTGCTTTGGGCATGCTGGTGGTCATTGCCACTGGCGGCGGCGCTTATTTTTTCCTGGCCAACTCCGGCTCGGAAAACCCACCGACACTGGCATCGCCCGCCACTCCCCTGGCGCCCGCCGAACAAGCAACTCCGGCGCCACCGGCCACGGTGGCAAGATCCGAACCGCCTGCTACGGAATCGCCAGCCGCGCCGGCGCCGCAACCTGGCGCGGCAGCGACATCGCCGGCACAGACTCCAGCACCGGCGCCAGTCCAGGAACAACCGCAACCGGCGGCAGTTCCTCGGCCCATGCCGCGTCCGACCGGGCCTTCACTGGCCAATCTTGGCGTGCCCGATGCGCCGGCCCAGCCCGCCGCGGCGCCCACAACCCAGCTCGATCCGACGGCGCCACCAGCCGCCGCTCAGCCAGCCGCAGGAGCGCAAGCGAACAAGCCGCCGTTGGCCGCCGAAGCCTTGCCGGCGTTGCGCAATCGCGCCGAGGCGGGCGACATGGAAGCGCAGATCGAATTGGGCCGGCGTTATATCGAGGGCATCGGTGTCGGGCGCAACGAAGCCGAAGCTGGCAAGTGGCTGTTGCGCGCGGCCGATCAGGGCAATGCGCAGGCGCAGTTCAATGTCGGCGTGATGTACGAGCGCGGTGTTGGGCTGGCGCCCAGCCTGCCCAAGGCGCTTGAGTATTATCGCAAGTCCGCCGCGCAAAACACGCCGATGGCGTTGCATAATCTGGCGCTGTTCCACACCAGCGAATCCCCCGGCTACAAGCCCGATCCCGCTCAGGCGCGGCGTCTGATGACGCAGGCGGCCGAGCTAGGGCTGATTGAATCGCAATACAGCCTGGGACTGATGATGCTGCAAGGCGTCGGCGGACCCGCCGATCGCGTTCTGGGACTGTCGTGGATGCTCGTTGCCGCCCGCCCCAACATGCCGCAGCTGATCGAAGGCGTGCGGCAATTGTCCACCCAGTTCACCGAAGCCGAGCGGGCGCGCGCGCGCGACCTTGGCGAAGGCCATGTGCGGCGCATCCAGGCCAATCTGCAGCGGCTGCGCACCGGCACCGGTGCCGCCCCGGTTCCGGCCGCGACGGCCACCAAGCCGGGGATCATCGATCGGGCCGCCATCATGGAGATGCAGAAACTGCTGGCCGGCCTGAAGATCTATGGCGGCGCCGCCGACGGCACGCTAGGCCCGCGCACCGCCGCCGCCATCAAGGAATTCCAGGCCATGGCCGGCATGCCGGTCGATGGCAAGCCCAGCGTCGAGCTGCTCGACAATCTGCGCGACGTCGCCGGCCTCACCAGCCAGTGATTTTCAGCCGGCAAGTGAATGGCAGGCGCGCACGAACCACGCCGGACGCGCCGCCTGCAGCGTCGCAGCGGCTTGCTTGGCGGCGACATCCTCGGCGAACAGTCCAAAGCATGTCGCGCCGCTGCCCGACATCTGCGCCAACAGGCAGCCATCCAGCGCCGCGATATCGGTCAGCACCGCGGCCAGGGTAGGACAAAGAGCGATCGCGGGTTCGCTGAGGCTGTTGCCCAGCGCGCGCGCAAACTCGGCCACCGCGGCGGCATCGCGCAACGCAACGGGAGGCGCCAGCGCTGCCGCATATGGCGGCTGCAAACGGGCGAAGACATCCCTGGTCGCCAGCGCGATGCCGGGGTTGCCGATCACCAGCGACAGCGATGGCAATGGCACAGGCTCGATCTGCTCGCCAATGCCGCCGACCATTGCGGGTTTGCCCGTCAAACACATGGAAACGTCGGCGCCGAGAGAGGCTGCGAGTTGCAGCAATCTTTCCTCAGGCAGATCAAGCCGCCACGCCTCGTTCAGGCCGCGCAGCACGGCAGCGGCATCGGCCGAACCGCCGCCCAGGCCTGCAGCAACGGGAATGTTCTTTTCCAGCGCGATGTCGGCTGCCAGTGCCGCGCAGCCCGCGACATCAGCCGTCGCTTCCGCCGCCACAAGACGTGCGGCGCGCAACACCAGATTGTCGTCGTTGCCGAGCCCGTGCGTGAAAGCGCCGGTCAGGCGCAGGCGCCATGTCAGAGAAGGAGCGATCTCGATGCCATCCGCCAGATCGAGAAACGTCACCAGCGACTGCAACAGATGATAGCCGTCGCCGCGACGGCCCAGCACGCGCAGGCCGAGATTGAGCTTGGCTGGCGCCGCGATGCTTTGCGCCACCGCGTCAGTTCTTGGCTGGCGCCGGTGCGTCGGGCAGGCCGTTGGCGATCTTGTCCTCGACGGCTTTCACCTTGTCGGCTTCCGGCTTCAAGGTCAGCGCACGCTGCCACTGGAAACGCGCCTCCTGCTTGCGGCCGACGCGCCAGTAAGCGTCTCCCAGATGGTCGTTGACGGTCCAGTCGGTGGAGACCAGCGCCACCGCGCGCTCGAGCAATTCGACGGCGCGCGGATATTCGCCCAGCCGGTAATGCGCCCAGGCCAGGCTGTCGACGATGGCGCCGTCATTGGGCCGTTGGCGCACGGCACGCTCCAGCATCTCCTTGCCTTCGCGCAGATTGATGTTCTTGTCGACCCAGGAATAGGCCAGGTAGTTCAGCACATAGGGCTGGTCGGGCTGCAGCTCGAGCGCCTTGCGGAAGGCAGCCTCGCCCTTCTCCCATTGGCCGGAGCGTTCCAGGGCGATGCCGTGCGCGTAATAGAGCGACCAGTCGCGCGCGGCGGGCTGGACCAGGCGCGCCATGGCGACGTCATAGGCTTTGGCCGCGTCGGCGAAACGTTCGCGCCCGCGCAGGATGTCGCCCATGGTCTGCGGCGCATCGACCCGGTCCAGAACGGCGAGTTCTTGTCGATGCCGCGATAGACGTCGATGGCGGTCGCCTGCTGCTCGTTCTGCGCGAACAGATCGCCCAGCAGGATGCGCGCCAGATCGTAGTCGGGCCGCAGCTCGAGCGTCATGCGCCCGAACAGCACCGCCGCGTCTTCCAGCGATTCGCTGCGCCCGGCATTGGCCGCCAGTGCGGCGAACACGTCGAACAGCACCTCGGCCATGCCGTCGGTGACGGTCGGCAGGCGCTGGAACCTGTCGTTGACCAGCGCATCGAGCGGCGCGAATTCCGGGGCGCGCTCGTGGAAAGCGCGCATCAGCTTCTGCGCCTCATCGGGCTTGCCGTTGCGGCGATGGAAGGCGGCCAGAGCCATGGCGACCCGCACCGTGGCGGCGTCGGGCGCGCCATAGGCTTCGGTCAGCTTCTTCAGCGCCTCTTCCTTGCGGCCGGCGATCTCGTCCACCAGCCCCGCATGCAGCAGGTACACCGCCGACGGCTTGCCGCCCTGGCCCTGCGGTGCGCTCGATTCGAGGCTGGCCATGGCGGCGGCATAGTCCTTCTGCCCGACCTTCACCCAGGCCAGCAGGTAAGGGCGCATGAAGCCCAGTTGCTGGCTCGAGGGAATGCGCGCCAGCGCCTTTTCGGCGCCGGTATAGTCCTTCTTGCGCGCCGCTTCGATCGCCAGCGCCAGCGGCGCGATCGGATCCTGCGGAAAGCCTTCGCTGATCCTGGGTGCCAGTTCCATGGCCGAGGCGAACTTGCCGGCGGCGATGCGCATGCGGAAGGCCAGGAACTGCATCGCCTTGTCGTTGGGATTGAGCGCCAGCGCACGGTCGATATAGGCGACGCCTGCGGCGTAGTCGCTGACCCGATTGGCGTAGCGCCCCGCGAGATAGGCGCCGGTCGGGGATTGCGACAGCCCGTTGCGCGGCTGTTGCTGCGCCGATGCAACGCCTGAGGCGCCGATCGCCAGCGCGATCGTCAGCCAAGCCAGTGTGCGCATGCTCATTCTCGTACCACCTTTGCCGATCGGATCTGTTTCACATATTGGGATAATTGGGTCCGCCGCCGCCTTCGGGCACGGTCCAATTGATGTTCTGCGACGGATCCTTGATATCGCAGGTCTTGCAGTGCACGCAGTTCTGCGCGTTGATTTGGAAGCGCTTGCTGCCGTCGTCATTGTCCAGCACCTCGTAAACGCCGGCCGGGCAATAGCGTTGCGCCGGCTCCGCCCACAGCGGCAGGTTGACCTGGATGGGAATCGCCGGATCCTTCAGCTTGAGATGGATCGGCTGGTCTTCCTCGTGATTGGTGTTGGACAGGAACACCGAGGTCAGCTTGTCGAAGCTGATCACGCCGTCGGGCCTGGGATAGGCGATCGGCTGGCATTCCGCCGCCGGCTTCAGCGATTCGTGATCGGCCTTGGTGTGATGCAGCGTCCAGGGAACGAGCTTGCCCAGCCCCAGGCTGTTCAGCCACATCTCGATGCCGCCATAGAGCGTGCCCAGCACCATGCCCCATCGCAGCGCCGGCTTGACGTTGCGCACCTTCCACAGATCGGTATAGGCCCAACTGTCGCGGAAGGCTTCCGGATACGAAACCAGCTCGTCATGCGCGCGGCCGGCCTGCAGCGCTGCGAACGCCGCTTCGGCACCCAGCATCCCGGTCTTCATTGCGTTGTGCGAGCCCTTGATGCGCGGCAGGTTGACGAAGCCCGCCGAACAGCCGATCAGCGCACCGCCGGGGAACACCAGTTTGGGAATCGACTGCAAGCCGCCTTCGTTGATGGCGCGCGAGCCATAGGCCAGCCGCTTGCCGCCTTCGAAGAACGGACGAATCTTGGGATGCGTCTTGAAGCGCTGGAATTCGTCGAACGGCGAGAGATAGGGATTCTGGTAGTTGAGATGGATGACGAAGCCCACCGCCACCTGATTGTCCTCCAGGTGATAGAGGAAGGAGCCGCCGCCGGTGCTGCTGTCGAGCGGCCAGCCTTGGCTGTGCATGACCAGGCCGGGCTTGTGCTTGGCCGGATCGATCTGCCACAGCTCCTTGATGCCGATGCCGAATTTCTGTGGATCGACGCCTTCGCGCAGCTTGAAGCGATCGAACAGCATCTTGGTCAGCGAGCCGCGCACGCCCTCGGCGAAGAACGTGTACTTGGCGTGCAGCTCCATGCCGGGCGTGTAGCTGTCCTTCTTGGTGTCGTCGCGGGCGATGCCCATGTCGCCGGTGGCGACGCCCTTGACGCTGCCGTCCTCGTTGTAGAGCACCTCGGCGGCGGCGAAGCCGGGATAGATCTCGACGCCCATCTCGGTCGCCTGCTCGGCCAGCCAGCGGCAGAGATTGCCAAGGCTGACGATGTAGTTGCCGTGATTGTTCATCAGGCGCGGCATCAGGAATTCGGGAAAGCGGAAGCCGCCTTTCTCACTGAGGATCAGGAAATGGTCCTCGGTGACCGGCGTCTTCAGCGGCGCGCCCTTTTCCTTCCAGTCGGGAAAGAGCTCGTTCAGCGCGACGGGATCGACCACGGCGCCGGACAGGATATGCGCGCCGACTTCGGAGCCTTTCTCGATGACGCAGACGGTGACGTCGTGGCCGGTCTCGGCGGCCAGCTGGCGCAATCGGATGGCCGCGCTCAAGCCGGCTGGGCCGGCGCCGACGATCACGACGTCGTATTCCATTGCCTCGCGCGTCATGGGATACTCCTTGGGCACGACAATTCTTGGTTTTATTCGTCCTGCCGGCCTTCATGGGCCAGGCCGGGCGCCGCCAAGGAATAACCTACCAGCGCTAGCGAGGCCATGGCTAATCCGGCGGAAAATTCGGGCGATTTTGCCGCAATTCTGGCCTTTTGGCGCGATGCCGGCGTCGACGAGGCGATGGAGGATGCGCCGGTCGATCGCTACGCCACCAGCGCCACCCAACCTGCCCGCCAGACGGCAGCTCCTGCTGCACAAACGGGCATTGCCTCCCCGGCCGCCCCCGCCGTCAGGCGCGCGGCCGAACCGCCGGTCGCGCCAGTTGCGGTGCCGCTGGAATCCCCTGCCGCCATCCAGGACGCGCGCGCGGTTGCCGCTGCCGCCACGACGCTCGACGAATTGCGCGCCGCGATCGAAGGCTTCGAAGCCTGCGCGCTGAAGCGCACCGCCAAGACCACCGTCTTCTGCGACGGCAACCCCAACGCCGATGTCATGATCGTCGGCGAGGCGCCCGGCGCTGACGAAGACCGCATGGGCAAGCCGTTCGTCGGCGTCAGCGGCCAGTTGCTCGATCGCATGCTGGGCTTCATCGGCCTGAAGCGCGAGACCGATTTCCACATCACCAACATCCTGCCATGGCGGCCGCCGGGCAATCGTACGCCGACCTCGGGCGAGATCGCGCTCTGCGTGCCGTTCATTGAACGCCATATCGCGCTGGTGAAACCGAAGGTGCTGATCCTGGCTGGCGGCGTCTCGGCCAAGACTTTGTTTCAGACCAATGAAGGCATCATGAAGCTGCGCGGCCGCTGGTTCGATTTCCGGCCCGACTATCTTCAGACCGCGGTGCCGACCATGGCGATCTTCCATCCGGCCTATCTGTTGCGTTCTCCGGCGCAGAAGCGCGAGGCATGGCGCGATCTGCTGTCGATCCGGCAAAAGCTCGACGAGCTGCAAAAAAAATAACGTATATCTGGTTGAAAGCGTTTGGACCGCAGCAACATCTGGTGCTGTGCGATTTCGCAGGCCACTTTCTTCTTGCTCCCGAGCGGTACGGGGCGGCAGTGTCGCCGGCGCAGGGAAGCAATCGGCCCACAAAAACCGGACCGAAATCAAATGGGGATCATTCCATCGCGCGGTGAATTGCAGCGAACGGCGCTGGCTGTGGCGTTCGCGGCCATTGCCTTGTCCCCGTCGCAGGCCGGCGCGCAAGGCGGCCGCAACCAGGCCAACGCCGATCGCGTCGAACTCGAACCCCCCGTCATGCGCAGTGCCGAGCGGCGGCTGTTTTCCTTCGGCGAAGCGGTGTCGCCGCAGGACAGTGTCCGCTACCAGGCGATCTTCGACGCCCAGGAACGCTCCGATTTCAAGCGCGCCGACGCCGAGATCGCCGCGCTGCAGAACCGCATGCTGCTGGGCCACGTGCTGGCACAGCGTTATCTGCATAACGCCTACAAATCGCGCTACGAGGAACTGTCCGAGTGGCTGTCGATCTACTCCGACCATCCCGACGCGCCGCGCATCTACAAACTCGCATTGAAGAAGCGGCCGTCCGGCGCGCCCGAGCCGACGCCTTCGAGCTTCATCACCCAGATTTCGGCAGCTTCGGCGCCTGTCGCCAGCCAGACGCCGCCGAGCAAGATGCTGTCGATCACCGAGCGTTCGCGCGCCAACGCGCTGAAGCGGAAGATCGAGGATCTGGCGCGGCGCGACAGCTTCACCCAGGCGCTGCGCCTGCTCGAGAGTGGGGACGCGCAGACCTGGTATACGCCGGGCGAAATCGACCGCATGCGGGCCAATATCGCCGCGCGCCTGTTCCTCTCCGGCAAGGATGACGAGCTGGCGCTCGGCACCGCGCAGGAAGCGGCGGGTGACGATGCGGTGATGGCCAACTGGACCGCGGGCCTCGCGGCGTGGCGGCTGGGCGCCTATTCCGAAGCGGCGCGCCGTTTCCAGGCGCTGGCCGGTGCGCCCAATATCTCGCCGTGGAATGCTTCCGCCGGCGCTTTCTGGGCCGGCCGCGCCAATCTCCTGGCCGGCAATCCCGAGCAATACAATCCCTGGATGCGCAAGGCGGCGGCCCATCCGCGCACCTTCTACGGCATCCTGGCGCTGCGCACGATCGGCGGCGATCCGGGTTTCCTGTGGACGCCGCAGAACCTGACCAAGGCGCAATTCAATCTGATCGCCAACGACCGCGCCGGCAAGCGTGCACTCGCGCTGCTGGGCGCCGGCGAAGTCGAGCGCGCCGAGCAGGAGCTGCATGCGCTGACCCTGGATGCCGATCCCGGCACGATCAGCGCGGTGCTGGCGCTGGCCGAAGATGCCCGCCTGCCCGACCTGGCGTTGCGCGTGGCCAACTCGGTGCAGGACGATGGCCTGCGCAATTCGATCCGCGGGCTGGATGCCGCGCTCTATCCGGTGCCGAACTGGCAGCCCAAGGGCGGCTTCATGCTCGACCCGTCGCTGGTCTATGCCTTCGTGCGCCAGGAATCGGCGTTCAATCCGCGCGCCCGCTCGCCGGCTGGCGCGGCGGGCTTGATGCAGCTGATGCCCGCCACCGCCCGCGCCATGGCCAAGCGCACCGGCGCGCCCGCCGACGCCAACAAGCTGTTCCAGCCCGACATCAATTTGATGCTGGGCCAGCACTATCTGCGCTATCTGATGGAATACGATCCCATCGGCCCCAACCTGTTCCTGGTGGCGGCGGCCTACAATTCCGGCCCCGGCAATCTGCAGCGCTGGCAGAGCGAGGTTAACTACAACGACGATCCGCTGCTGTTCATCGCCTCAATCCCGGTGCGCGAGACGCGGCTGTTCATCGAGCGGGTGATGGCCAATCTGTGGATCTACCAGATGCGGCTCGCCCAGAAGACGCCGACGCTCGACGCCCTTGCCTCGCATCGCTGGCCTCTCTATGTCTCGGTGGACCCAAGCGTGCAGGACGGCTTCGCCCAGCAGGCTGGCGCCCCCAGCGCAGCGGAGAACCCAGGTGGCAGTCGATGAATCGCGGGCTTTCAAGCCGGTAAATATCGCGGTCCTGACCGTGTCCGACACGCGCGGCGAGGCCGACGACCGCTCCGGCCCAGTGCTGGTCGAACGCCTTCAGGCTGCCGGCCATCACCTCGCCGGCCGCGCCATCGTCACCGACGATGCCGAAAAGATCGTCGAGCAGCTCGAAAAATGGATCGCCGATCCGAAAATCGAAGTGGTGATCGCCACCGGCGGCACCGGCGTCACCGGCCGCGACGTCACGCCGGAAGCCTTCGAAAGCGTCTACGAGAAGAAGATCGACGGCTTCGGCGAGATGTTCCGCTTCATCTCCTTCCAGAAGATCGGCACCTCGACCATCCAGTCGCGCGCCACCGCCGGCGTCTCCAACGGCACTTATCTTTTCGCCCTGCCGGGCTCGCCCGGCGCCTGCCGCGATGGCTGGGACGAGATCCTGAAACACCAGCTCGATATCCGCTTCCGCCCCTGCAATTTCGCCGAGCTGCTGCCGCGCCTGAACGAAGGCAAGATGCCGCGCAGCGGCTAGACTGCGCTGATGTCGGACTTCGCTCCCCTGTTGCGCGAGCTACATCGCGTGCCCGCTCTCGCCGCCTTGCGCGGCAGCGATCTGGCGTCGCTTTCCAGCAAGGGGACCGCGCATGGCCATGTTGCGATCCTGCCGCCGATCGAGGGCCGTAATCTCGTCGTGCGCATCGCCTACGCTTTCCCCAACGATCCGACCGCCACCCAGCGCTTGAACGTGCAGGCCGAAGCCTTCCGCCGTTGCGCACCCAGCAACGCCACGCCGCGCCTTTTCGCTACAGTGCCACCGAGTGCCGCAATGCCCGGCGGCTTGCTGATCGTCGATCGCATCGACGGCGGCGTGCCGCATCTGCCGCAGGAGTTGGGGCTGATGGCGCGCTCGCTGGCCGCCATTCATGCGCTGCCCGTGCCCTCACCCGACAACGCAGCGCCAATTCCTTTCCCACCGGATGCAGTCACCGCGCTGCAATTTCCTGGTCGATGCCGAGGGCAAGGCCTGGTTCGTCGATCTGGAGAAAGTGCATTACGGCGCCGCCGCCATCGATCTGGCGCATGCCACGCTCTACACCTCGACGCGCTGGGATCGCGACATCAACATTGCGCTTTCGGGCGAGGCCATCGCGCAATTCTACCGAACCTATCTCGCGCGCATCGGCGAGGCCCGGGCGCAAAGCCTGCGCCCCTTCCTGCTGCCGCTGCGGCGCATGACCTGGCTGCGCACCATGGCCTTCACCGCGCGCTGGTCGGTGCAGACCGATCCTTCCTATGCGGGCACCGAGCCCGATCGCTGGAGCGATACCGGCCTGTCGCCGGAAATGAAGGCGCACACGCAGGCCACGATCGCCGATTTCTACCGGCCGCAAACCATCGAGCGGATCCGCTCCGAATGGCTTGCAGGCGATTCGCTGGCGCTTTAGCGCGCTGATTCTTCCCAAGAATCAAAGTTCTTGTTTTGTTCTTTTACTCGGCCTATGAGTCGCCCATGGTTTGGGTACCACCTCATCTGCCGACCGATCCCGACGCGCCGCTGCCCGATCAGGCGCGCAAAGGCCGTGGCGCTGTGTCCAACCACACCAATCGCTACGAGAAGGAAACACGCATCGCCACGTCGGATGGTTGGAACGACGGCTCTATTCCATCCGAGGACGACGATCTGCCGCCCCTACGCACCATGCTGATCAAGGATGCCTCGCGCACCATCATCGCCCGCAACACATCGCCCGATATTTCCTTCGACCGCTCGATCAATCCCTATCGCGGCTGCGAGCATGGCTGCGTCTATTGCTTCGCCCGCCCCACCCACGCCTGGCTCGGCTTTTCGCCCGGGCTGGATTTCGAAACCCGCATCCTGTTCAAACCGGA
>JAQSWP010000182.1 GCA_029266575.1 Alphaproteobacteria bacterium
ACCGACACTCCCCCCGGCACGCCTCCCTGACCTGCGCCGGCACCGGCTGCTTCGTCACCAGCTCCAGCGCCGACAGCAGGTTCGCCTTCTTCACCCGCAACGCCGGCAGCGAAATGTACGGCGGCACCGGCTTGCCGAGCAGCGCATAGGCCGCGGCATTGGCTTCGGCGATGCCGAGGTCGTAGGGCAGCTGGGCGCCGATCGCCAGGATCTCGCCTCTGGCCACGTACATCGCCGTGTCCGGTCCGAGATCGACGGTGGTGACGACGATGTCGGTGCGGCCCATCGCCTTGGCCGCCGCGATCGCCTGCATGGCGGGATCGCCCCAGACGGCGAAGATGCCCTTGATGTTGGGATGCGCGGTCAGCATGGCGATGGTCTTGGTGTAGGCCTCGCGCGGCTGGGTGAAGCGCTCCATGGCGGCGAGCCTGACATTGGGATGCTCGGACAGCGCCTTGAGGAAACCTTCGCGGCGGGCGGCGATTGAATAATAGGAATCGTAGAAATAGGTCAGCAGCCCGACCTCGCCCTCGGCGCCGATCGCCTGCATCATCTCGCGGGCGGCGAAGGCGGCGTTCTTCTCGTTGTCGGAGGCGACGACGGTGACGTAGTCGCGGCCGGGCGCCAGCTCGTGCACGACATTGTCCATGAACACCAGCTTGATGCCGGCCCGAGCGACGCGCTTGTAAGCCTCGGTCTGGGTCTCGGGATCGATCGGCACCGAGAAGATGACGTTGACCTTGCGCTCGATCATGCCGAGCAGATGCTCGGCCTGGCGCCGCGGGTCCTGGGCGGCGTCGGTCACTGCCACCACCTCGATACCGTAACGGGCCAAAGTGGTGCTGATGGCCTCGACCTGCAGCGCATTCCATGGCGTGTCGAGCGCCTGCATGGCTATGCCAGCAGTGAATTTACCGCGCCTGAGCCGGGTGATTTCGGCATCCGTCAGCTTCAGCACATCGGGCGAGCTGGCTGGCGCGCCGTGAGGGAAACCCACCACCGGCTGGCCGGTCGGCGAAAGTGGCAGGGGCGTCATCAGGGTGCGCGTGTCCTGGCTGCTGGCCGGCAGGCCAAATCCCAAGACCAGCGCCAGCGCGATGGCTGCCGGCACCATTGGCGTAACCCTTATCCCCAACTCCGCCATGACGGGCGGCAGTATAGCGGCTCGCTTGCGGGCAACCTAGACGTCGTTCGTGCGTTTACGGCGGTCTGTGGCAAGTCCCCCATTTCTGGCATGATCGCCTCCGTGCCTCATAGAAGATCGAGCTTTTTCTGGCCGCTGCACTTGATCGTCGCCCTTAGCCTGGCGGCGCCGGCACTGCTTTTTGCCGTCGTGACCTGGCAGAATGCGCGCAGCATCGACCAGCAGGCGGGCGAGCGCATCGAGCGGGCGCTCGACGTGCTGCAGGAGCAGGCGCTGAAATCGCTGCAAACGGTCGAGCGCGCCATTTCCGAGACCAACGAAGTGCTGCGCGGCCGCAGCGACGAGGAGATCCGCGCCGCCGAGGCCGATCTGTTCCTGCGCTTCAAGCGCACGCAGCAGGCGCTGCCGCAGATCGAATCGATCTGGGCCTTCGACAAGGATGGCCACCCGCTGGTGTCGAGCACCATCTACCCGGTGCCGCAGGAGCTGAACAATTCCGACCGCTCCTATTTCGCCGCCCACAAGAATGCCGATAGCGGCACCTTCGTCGGCGAGGTGGTGCGGGCGCGGGTGGGCTCGCTGCGGTTCTTCGTGGTCAGCGGCCGGCGCATGGGCGAGGCGGGGCGCTTCAACGGCGTCATCGGCGTCACCGTCATGCCCGAGCACTTCACCGAGTTCTATCGCAAGCTGGCGCGCGGGCGGGACAGCTTTTCCCTGGTGCGGACCGACGGCGTCATCCTGGCGCGCCTTCCCGAACCCGCTGCCGGCCAAAGTGGCTTGGCGGCCGATCTGGCGCGGGCGGCGCAGCGCAATTCCAATGCCGGTACGTTCGTTGCGATTTCGCAGCTCGACCAGGTCGAGCGCCGCATTGGCTATCGCAAGGTGGCGGGATTTCCCCTTTACGTCACCAGCGGCATCGAGACAGCGGCGCTCACGGCTGAGTTCTGGGAAACGCTGACCTGGCGGCTGGTGTTCGGCCTGCCGCTGGTGCTGGCGATTTTCGCGCTGTCGGTCTACGCCCTGCGCCGCGCCGAGCGCTTCCAGCAGGAGACGTTGCGGCGCGAGGCCGCCGAGACGGCGCTGAAACAGGCGCAGCGGCTGGAAGCCATCGGCCAGCTCACCGGCGGGGTGGCGCATGATTTCAACAATCTGCTGATGGTGGTGTCGGGCAATGCCGAGCGGCTGAAGCGCTTCCTGCCGGGCGACGAGCGGCCGCGCAAATCGCTGGAGGCGATCGAGATAGCGGTCAAGCGCGGCAGCGATCTCACCCGCCAGCTGCTGTCCTTCTCGCGCCGCCAGACGCATGAGGCGCGCACCGTCGATCTGCGCGAGCGGCTGAAGCTGGTGCAGTCGATGCTGCAATCGAGCCTGCGCGGCGACATCACCGTGCGCATCGACGTCGCCGACGAGGTGTGGCCGACCCGCATCGATCTCTCTGAATTCGAATTGGCGCTGCTCAATCTCGCAGTCAATGCGCGCGATGCCATGGCCGGCGGCGGCACGCTCACCATCTCGGCCGGCAACGAAACGCTGAAACGTCCCAACGCCGCCGGGCTGGAGGGCGAGTTCGTGGTGGTGTCGGTGCGCGACACCGGCAGCGGCATCGCGCCCGAGGCCTTGGGCCGGGTGTTCGAGCCCTTCTTCACCACCAAGGAAGTTGGCAAGGGCACCGGCTTGGGCCTGTCGCAGGTCTATGGCTTCGCCAGGCAGGCCGGCGGCACCGCCACCATTGCCAGCGCACCTGATAAAGGCACCACCGTGACGCTTTATCTGCCGCGCTCGCTCGATCCGGTCCATCGCGACGCCGATGCCGGGCCGACGCCGGCCTTGCTGCGCGAGCGCCTGCACGTGCTGCTGGTCGAGGACAATCCGGAAGTGACGCTGGTGACGCGCGGCTTCCTCGAGGAAGCCGGGCACCTCGTGCACGCCGTCGCCAATGCGCCGGCGGCCTTTGCGCTGTTGCGCGCGGGCGAGGAGCGCATCGACGTGGTGCTGTCGGATATCGTCATGCCGGGCGGCGCCAACGGGCTCGATCTGGCGCGCTGGATCGCCCAGGAGCATGGCGAGGAACTGCCGGTGATCCTGGCCACCGGCTACAGCGACAAGGCGCAGACCGCGGCCGACGAAGGCTTCATCGTCCTGCGCAAGCCGTACGAGATGGCGGATCTGAACGAGGCGCTGCTGGAAGCCGTCCGCCGCCTGCGCCCCCGCGTCGTGGCGTAGCCGCGCATCTCCTCGCCTCGCCGGCGACGAACACGCTCAATCCGCCGAGCTTTTCCCTTTTGGCGGTCCGGCCTCGGTCACGGCGGTCGCCGTCGTCGCCGGGGCACGGGGCGTCGCGCCGCGGTCGGCGCGCTGCTGCGCTGGACCCTGATAGTGCACCAGATTGTAGGCGGCGTTGATCAGGCCGATGTGGGAGAAGGCTTGCGGGAAATTGCCGAGCTGGCGCTGCAGGCGCGGATGATACTCCTCCGCCAGCAGTCCCAGATCGTTGCGCAGCGCCAGAAGCCTGCCGAACAGCGCCTCCGCATCGTCGTAGCGGTTCAGCATCGTATAGGCATCGACCAGCCAGAAGCTGCACAGCAGAAAGGCGCCTTCGCGCCCATCGAGCCCGTCATGCGTCTCCTCGCTGCGATAGCGCAGCAGCAGCCCGTCCTCGTTCAATTCGCGCTCGATCGCCTCCACTGTGCCGCGAAAGCGCGGATCGTCGGGCGCCAGGAAACCGACCTCGGCCAGCATCAGCAGCGAGGCGTCGAGCGCATCGCTGCCATAGTGCTGCACGAAGGTATTGCGTCTTGCATCGAAGCCTTTGGCCACCATCTCGGCGGCGATCTCGGCGCGAATGGCGCGCCAGCGCTCGACCGGCCCGTCGAGACCCGCTTCCTCGGTCGCCCGAATGGCGCGATCGAAAGCGACCCAGGCCATCAGCTTGGAATAGACGAAGTGTTTGGGCGAAGCACGTATCTCCCAGATGCCGCAATCCGGCTCGCGCCACAGTTTTTCCAGATGCTTGAGCGTCTCGCGCTGGAAGCGCCAGGCATCCTCGCTCGGCCCCAGTTCCGATTTGCGCGCGGTGTGGAAGGCATCCATCAATTCGCCGAACACGTCGATCTGGCGCTGGCGATAGGCGCCATTGCCGATCCGCACCGGCCGGCTGTTCTCGTAGCCCGGCAGCCAGGGCAGCTCCGCCTCCGTCAGCCGCCGTTCGCCGTCGAGGCCGTACATGATCTGCAGCTGCTCGGGCGCTCCCGCCGCCGCGCGCAGCAGCCATTCGCGGAAGGCGCCGGCTTCGGCGAAGTACCCGGCATTGGTCAGGGCATAGAGCGTGTGGGTCGCGTCGCGGATCCAGCAGAACCGGTAATCCCAGTTGCGCTCGCCGCCCAGCCGCTCGGGCAGCGAAGAGGTCAGGGCGGCGACGATGCCGCCGGAGGGCTGAAATGTCAGCGCCTTGAGCGTGATCAGAGAGCGCTCGACCGCTTCGCGCCACAGCGGCTCGACGAACTGATCGAGCGGGCAGGCGCTGGTCCATTTGCGCCACCATTGCTCGGTGTTGGCCAGCCGCGTGGCCGCGTCGCCGACGAAATGCGGCTCCTGGCCGGACCGATGGTAGGTCAGGGTGAAGGGCGCCACCTCGCCGGGCCCGACCGCGAATTCCGCCACGGTGCGCATATTCTCGCCGCGCAGCTTGACCGGCGTCACCAACTCCACCGCGTCGGGCCCGGCCACGGCATGGATGCCGTAGTCGCGCCGTCGCACCCACGGCACGGTGAGGCCGAAGCCGAAGCGCAGCGCCAGATCCATGCTCAGCGTCACCTTGCCTTCGATGCCGCGCACCAGCCGCACCACCTCGATCTTATCCGCATCGGGCGAAAGCGGCATGAAGTCGGTCAGCGTCGCCTTGCCCTGTGCGGTCTCGAAGGTGGTTTCCAGAATCGGCGTGTGCGGCAAATAGCGGCGCGTCGAGCGCCAGTTTTCGCCCGGCGGCGCGATACGCCAGCGCCCATGCTCCTCGTTGCCCAACAAGGCGGCAAAGCACGCATCCGAATCGAAACGCGGCAGGCACAGCCAGTCCATCGAGCCGTCGCGCGCGATCAGCGCGCCGCTCAGCATGTTGCCGATGAAGCCGTAATCCTCGATCGGCTTGCTCATCCCGCACCCCGGAACGCGGCATAGTCGGTCATGCCGCCGCCGACATACAAGGTGGCGCCGGTGACGTAGTCGGAAAGATCGGACACCAGGAACAGGACCGCCTGCGCCACGTCCCGCGGCTCGCCGATGCGGCCATAGGGGATGAGGGTCAGCAACTCCTCCAGCGCCGCCTGCGTCTCCCATACCGGCCGGTTGATGTCGGTGCGGATGGCGCCGGGGGCGACGGCGTTGACGCGTATGCGCTGCGGGCCGAATTCCTGCGCCAGCGTCCGCGCCAGCATCGCGACGCCCGCCTTGGATGTCGCATAGTTGGCCTGGAACGCCCAGGGGATGATCTGATGCACCGAACTCATGCAGACGATCCTGCCGTTTGCCCTCGGAGGCCCCGGTTGCGGCGGCTGGCGCAGGAACTGGCGAATGGCGGCGCGGGCGCAGAGGAAGCTGCCGGTAAGGTTGACGTCGATCACCTGCTGCCATTGCTGCAGCGTCATGTCCTGGAAAGGCGCGCCGTTTTCGATGCCGGCATTGGCGACCAGAATGTCGAGCCGGCCGAACCGATCGACCACCTGCCGCAGCATCGCTTCGACCTCCTCTTGCTGGCTGACATCGGCGGCCACGGCCATGGCCTGTCCACCCGCCGCCTCGATATCGCGGCATACCGCCGCCGCCGCCGCGGCCGAGCCGGGCAGGTGATTGACCGCAACATATGCGCCTGCCTGACCCAGCAGCAGGGCGCAGGCGCGGCCAAGGCCCGAAGCAGCGCCAGTGATCAGGGCCACGGCATGGCTTAGGCCGAAAACTTCGCGCAAAGCGGTGGCGGGGAGAGCGCTCATGCGGCCTCGCGGCAGAAAACGACCGCGCAGCCTGTCGGAACAAGCTGGCGGTGCGATGGTGTAGGTGGTGGGGCAACGGTGAAGACCGGTTGCCCGTTCCGGCTCGCGTTCCACGACATGCGGGCTTTGCCAGGATCTTGGCAATTTCCGATGAGCGGTCCAGCGATCGCGGAATGATGCGCTATGGTTGCGGGGACGCGCAGGTCCGATGCAAATCGGGCATCACGACCCCAGCCTTCCCGCCCGCCAGTCGCGATAGGCGCGCATGATCGCCTCGTAAAATCCGTCGGCGCTTTGCGTGTAGCCCTCGACGCTCAGATGCACCCGGTCGGGCCGCGCCAAAGGCGTGGCTGCTTCCGCCCAGGCCCCGATGCCGCCTGACGCCAGCATCAAAGCGCTCCAGTCCCAGAAAAAAAAGCCTTCGCTATGGGCCAGTCGCCGCTGGATCGAACGCACCGGTGCCAGCGCTGCCGGCGGCATCCAGGTGCAAGAATGCGTCGCCGGCCGGCAGCCGGGCTGCGGCTTCAGCAGATCGGGCGGGCCGATCACGGCGATGGCGGCGTTGGGCGCGGCGGCCTTGATGCGGC
>JAQSWP010000183.1 GCA_029266575.1 Alphaproteobacteria bacterium
TGTTGTAGTCGAAGCCCTTTTCCTTGGCGAGATCGAGGAACATGGCGATGAAGCGGGTGTGGTCGATCAGGCCGGGCGCGGCATCGTTGCGCATGCGCCCGTCGGTCGGCCAGCCGGTCTCGCCGATGAGAATGGGCTTGTTGGGAAAGCGGGCCTTGACGATGTCGTAGACGTCGGCGATGTGCTGGCGCGCCCGCGCCACGCCAATGGGATGGTCTTCCCAATAGGGCAGGATGTGGACGGTGACGAAATCGACTTCCTCGGCCAGCGCCGGATTTTCGACCCAGCGCTCCCAGACATCGGCATAAGACACGGGCTGTTTCACCGCACTGCGCACGGCGCGGATGTAATTGACCAGTTCGCGCTGCGTCAGATCCTTGCGCAGCAACACCTCGTTGCCGACGATGATGCGCTCGACCGTATCGGGATAGCGGTTGGCGGCATCGATCAGGGCGGAAATTTCCTGAGCGTTGATCACCGGCCTGGTGCCCAGCCAGGCGCTGTGCGTCACCTTGAGATTGTATTTGCCGGCCAGGCGCGGCACGACTTCCATGCCCTCGAGCGAGGTATAGGTGCGCACCGCCCGCACGCGGCCCGACAGCGTCTTGAGGTCGCCTTCGATCTGCGCCGGCGTGGGATAGACCTGCACCAGCGGGCTCTGGCCGCGATGGAACGGAGCAAAGGAGATGCTGCGCGGCGGTTCGGCGGCCGACAGACTGACGGTCACCGGCCGGTACGCCGCCCACCAAACGAGGAAATTGACGGCCACCGCCAGAACGGCCGCGGCGACCAGGAATAAAGCGCGCATTTCAGGCTTTTACCAGAATCGGGGCGGTTGGCGGCAGTCCTTTGTTTTGCGATGATCCTCCGCCCTTTCCAGCCATGCCATTTTGGACACGCCAGCCTCCCCCGTTTTGCCCTTGAGCACGCTCGCGCTAGCCGAAGAAGGGCGGCTGCAGCGCTTTCTGGCATTCATCGCCTGTACGCTGCTGCTGCTGTCGGCGGCGGCCCTGAACGGGTACCCGCTGCTGTTTCCCGATTCCGGCAACTATATGGCCCTGTCCATCGTCGCCGAAGAGCTGCCCTATCGCACGCTGGTTTATGCCGCCTTGCTGACCATCCTTGGGACGCAGTGGACGTTGTGGGGCGCCGTGGTCTTTCAGGCGCTATGCATTGCCTGTGTCCTGGACCAGACGGTCAGCCTGCTCATCACCCGCCACCGTCCGCTGTGGCTGCTGAGTTTAACGGTGGCGCTGGTGCTGCTGACCGGCCTGCCCTGGTATGTCGGCCAGATCATGCCGGACGTCTTCACCGGCGCGCTGGTACTGGCGGCAGGATTGCTGGTCGCCTTTGGCGACCGGCTGCCGCTATGGCGGCGAATGATCCTCGCGGCCCTTATGGCGCTCGGCACGGCGATCCACGCTTCGCATTTGCCGGTCGCTTTGGCGCTGGTCTGCGCCGGCCTTCTTCTGTGCTGGGTGCAGCGGCGGAAACGGCGTTCCTTAGTGTTGCCAGCCTTGGCCCTTGCTGCCGGCACGATTGCCATTCCTGCTGTGCATTATTTGGAAACCGGACGCGCCTACATGCACAAGGGCGGCGACATATTCCTCTTCGCCCGGCTGGTCGAGGACGGCATCGTCGCGCGCTATCTCAACGAGCATTGTCCGCTGCCGGATACCGTCCTCTGCGCCTTCAAGAACCAGATGCCGACAACCCATAACGGTTATCTCTGGGAGGACACGCAGGCATTCGACATGGCCGGCGGCTGGGACCAATCGGGCCCCGAAAGTCAGCGCATCATGCTGGCAAGCCTGCGCCATTATCCACTCATGCATCTGCAGACCGCCTTGCGGAGTTTCGGCCGTCAGCTCGTATTGATCCGCACCGGCGACTATCTGCGCAGCTCCTTCCGCCACAATGCTGCTGTGGTCGAGATCATGCTGCCATGGGAGGCCGCCGCCTATCACGGCGCCTTGCAGCAGCGCCGGCTGTTGCGCTTTTTCGACGAGCTGAACTGGCTGCAGGTGCCGATCGCGCTTGCGGCCTGCCTGGGGCTGGCCTGGCTTGTCGTCCGCAAGTGGCGCCGCGACAGGTCGCTGGCCACTTTCTGCCTGATGCTGCTGGCAGGGTTGCTGGCCAATGCACTGGCCTGCGGGATCCTGTCCAATCCGCAGGACCGTTACCAGAACCGTGTGGTATGGATCGCCGTTCTTGCAGTGGCGGTAGTGGCAGGGCCCTCCGCCTTCGCTTCCCTGCGCCGGCAAAAGAGTGCGAAATAGCGCCATGACCTCGACCGATTTTGCCGTCTCGACCAGATTCGCCGCTCCACTTGCGGCCGCGCCGCGCATTGCCGTGCTGCTGCCCTGCTACAACGAGGAGATCGCCGTTGGCGAATGCGTGCGCGCCTTCAAGATGGCGCTGCCCGATGCCGAGGTCTACGTCTACGACAACAATTCGCGCGACCGCACCGCCGAAATGGCGCACGCCGCCGGCGCCATCGTGCGTAGTGAGAAGCTGCAGGGCAAAGGCAACGTGGTGCGGCGCATGTTTGCCGATGTCGAGGCCGACATCTACGTCATGGCCGATGGCGACAATACCTACGATGCGACGCGCGCCCTGGCGATGATCGACCGGCTGCGCAGCGAGCACCTCGACATGGTGGTCGGCTCGCGCATGGCAAGCTACGAGCAGGCCACCTATCGCCGCGGCCACCGCACCGGGAATTTCCTCATCACTTGGACCGTCGGCTTCCTGTTCGGCCACCGCTTTCGCGACATGCTGTCGGGCTATCGCGTCTTCTCGCGCCGCTTCGTGAAGACCTTTCCCGCCCTGTCGGGAGGCTTCGATATCGAGACCGAACTGACGGTGCATACGCTGTCGCTCAACATACCGGCGGCGGAAATCGAAACGGCTTATGCGGCGCGGCCTGCAGGCTCGGTAAGCAAGCTGAACACCTGGCGCGATGGCCTGCGCATTCTGCGCGCCATCGCCAATCTCTTCCGCGACGAGCGGCCGCTAGCCTTCTTCAGCCTGCTGGCCGCGATGCTGGCGGCCGTCTCGATCATTCTCGTCGTTCCTGTGGTGCTCACCTTCTTCGAAACCGGCCTGGTGCCGCGCCTGCCGACCGCCGTGCTGGCGACGAGTCTGATGCTGCTGGCCTTCCTCAGCCTGGTGAGCGGGCTGATCCTCGACACCGTCTCGCAAGGCCGGCGCGAGATGAAACGGCTGCATTATCTGCAGTACCGGCCGCCCGGCCAATGAGGCAGATGCTGGCGCAGCTATGGCAGCGGACCGTCGGACGCAGTCAATTCTTGCGCTTCGGCATGGTCGGCGTTGCCGGCTATGCCGTCGATGCGACGGTCCTGACCGTGCTGGTCGAGGCCGCCGGCATCGACCCTTATAGCGCGCGCGTCGTCTCCTTCCTCTGCGCCGCCAGCACCACCTGGTGGCTGAACCGGCATTTCACCTTCGCCCGCAATCCGGATCAGAAGCTTGCCCATCAATGGATCGGCTTCCTGCTGGTAAGCACAGGCGGTGCGCTGATCAACTACGGCGCCTACGTTCTGACCCTGCATTTCTGGCCTTTGGCCTACGAATATCCCGCCATTGGGGCCGCGGTTGGGGCGCTGGCCGGCATGTTGTTCAATTTTCCCATGTCCAAGCTGCTTGTCTTTCGCACCGGTTTGCCTGCACCATCGGTTGCGAGAGACAACGAACCATGACCGATTTCTCGCGGCTGCGTCTGCGTGCGAACCGAAGGCAATATCTCGTCGCGCCGGCCGGCCACACCGCCGACGCGCCGCATCGGCGCGCGCCCATATTCGCCATCCCGGTACACAAGCTGGCGAGCGATTTCCGGCTCCATGCGCTGGACCAGCCGGGCGTGCTGCTGAAGGAAGTCAGCATCGATGGCCGCAAGCTGGAACTGGCGCACCGCACGGGATTGCTGCGGATCACCACCTGGATCTCGGCGCAGTTCCTGCCCGTCGATGAGAGCCGCTCGACGCTGGCGGTCTACAGCCGCACCCGCTACGGCAGCCGAACTACCAACCAGCAGCGCATCGATTCATGGCTGGCGGCGCTGGGAGCAGCCAAGGAAGAGACCGAACCCGCCGAGGTTCAGCTCGACGCCAGTCCGGCCAGCGCCTGACGCGTGACCTGATAGCCGCGGAACAGGATCATTTCCTTCCAGTCGTCGCGATCGGGATAGAAATGATCGCGCAGGGCCGCCTTGATGCGGCGGCCTTCGCCCGACAGCGGGTCGCCGTATTTGTGCAGCCAGTGATCGGCCCGCAGCACCTGATGTCCCTGTTCGCGCGAATAGGTGCCGAATTCAAGGGTCACCACCGTCGCATCGCAGCCAGCCAGAGCGCGGTTATAACCGTAATGCGTCAGTCCGTCGCGCGCCTGCGAGGCTGACATGCCGCGCTTGGTCTCCATCAGCGACGGCCCGTACCAGCTGCGCTGTCGCTCGGAGCCCGCCGTGCCGACATCGTAGTGGCCGATCAATTCGCCATAACCGTATGGTCCCAGGCCGGTGTGGAAATCGACCACGGCGACGGCTTTGCGCTGCTTGAGAAAGCGTTCGATGATCGCGTGAGTGGTGCGGTTCGACCAGGTCGGCCCGTTGCCGCCATAGAACAGACCGTCGTTGTGGCTGTACTGCCCGGCCGACACGGCGCGATAGAACGCGATGTCGCCGTGCTGGCGGCGATACTCCTGCAGCTTGGCCTCGGCCGCCCGCAGCGAGGCCTCGTCCAAAGAGCGCGGGATGAGATGGTCGGCGAGGTCGCGATAGCCCGGATTGTCGGGATAGGGTTGGCTGTGATCGACGAAATTGCGGTTGAGATCGACATTCTCTTCCGTCACCCGCCTGATCCAGCAGAAGCCGTACGGATTGATGGCATGCACCATCAGCAGGCCAGCACCGGGCGGCAGGCGCTGCGGGCCGCCGCCGCGTAGCCAGTCGATCTGCCAGCCCGAGCCGCAGAAGCCTTCGACGCCATGGGTGCCGGAGATGCAAACCAGCACCTTCTCGGCAGCGGGATCGCCGAACCAGACGACGTCGGTGGCCAGCGTCTCGCCCACCGGCCCCTTGTTCGGGTTGATGAAGGATTCGGGATGGCCGCCGGCCTGCTCCGATGCCGCCAGGAATTTTTCCCGCGCCTCGGCGTAGGATTGCGAGAAGGATCCGTTGGCGATGCTCATGTGCGCAAGGTTAGCCCGCCATCGGCGACAAGACCATGGCCGGTGATGAAATCGGCATGATCGCTGGCCAGCAGCAGGGCAGCGCGGGCAATGTCGACCGGCTGACCCAAGCGGCGCAGCGCAGCCTTCTTCTCCCACACCTTGCGGATTTCCTCGTTGTCGAAGCTGGCCTTGGTCATGCCGGTCTGGATCGCGCCGGGCAGGACATAGTTGGCAGTGATGCGATATTTGCCCAGCTCCAGCGCCAGGGTCTTGGTCAGGCCGGCAACGCCGTGCTTGGAGGCGGTATAGGCCGACAGCCCGTAATCAGTGTCGAACGCCATCACCGAGGCAGTGTTGATGATGCGCGCCCTGCCCTTCTTCTCGGCTGCCTGGCGGAGTGTGGGAATGGCTTCGCGACAGATTCGGAACATTGCGCGCACGTTGACGGCGAAGGTGCGATCCCAGTCGGCATCCGTCATATGCTCGGCCAGTGCATTGGACGAGACGCCGGCATTGTTGAACAGCACGTCGATGCCGCCCAGCCGGTCCCTGGCCGCGCCAATCAGCATGCGCGGCGCCGCATCGCCGGTGATGTCGAGCTCGAGCGCATGGATGGCGTTGTTGCCGGCATGCTTGGCCACCAGCCCGGTGTCTGGCCGGTCGACCGCCAGGACCTGCGCGCCGTGCTCGGCGAACAATGCGGCACTGGCGGCGCCGATACCCGACGCTGCGCCGGTGACGATCGCTGCCTTGCCCTGCAGCAGCATTTAGCTGCGGCCCGAGAGGAGGATAATCTTGCCGGTGGCCTTGCGCGAGAGCAGCGCGTTCATCGCCTCGGCCGATTTCTCCAGCGGGAAAGTCATGGAGACATGCGGCTTGATCTTGCCTTGCGTGTACCAGTCCAGCATTTCCTTGAAATTCTGCGCCGCATCCTTGGGATCGCGCGCCCGCCAGGCGCCATAGAACACGCCGCGCACGTCGCAGCTTTTCAACAACGCCAGATTGGCCGGCAACGTGGGAATGCGGCCCGAAGCGAAGCCGACGACCAGCAGGCGGCCCAGCCAGTTGATGCTGCGGATGGCTTCGTCGAAAGCATCGCCGCCCACCGCATCATAGATCACGTCGGCGCCGCGGCCGTTCTCGGTCAGCTCCTTCATGCGCTCGCGGATCTTGTCCTTGGTATAATTGATCACCGATTCAGCGCCGAATTTCCTGGTCAGCTCCAGCTTCTCGTCGGTGCCGGCCGCGGCGATCACCTTGGCGCCCATCACCTTGCCCAGTTCGACCGCCGCCAAGCCGACGCCGCCGGCCGCACCCAGCACCAGCAAGGTCTCCCCCGGCTTCAACTCGCCGCGCTGCTTGAGCGCGTAGTAGGAGGTGCCGTAGGTCATGGTGAAAGC
>JAQSWP010000184.1 GCA_029266575.1 Alphaproteobacteria bacterium
TGCCCGAAGCGCCGCCATGCACCAGGATGCTTTCGCCCTTCTTCAGCCGCGCACGGTCGAAGACGTTGGTCCAGACGGTGAAATAAGTTTCCGGCAGCATTGCTGACTGCAGCAGCGAGAAGCCCTTGGGGATCGGCAGGCAGTGGCTGGCGGGCGTGGCGCAATATTGCGCATAGCCGCCGCCCGGGGTGAGGGCGCAAACCTCATCGCCGATCTTCCATTGCCTCACATCCGTGCCCAGCGCCACGATAGTGCCGGCAATCTCCAGTCCCGGCAGATCGGAAGCACCTGGCGGCGGCGCGTAGGTACCGCCGCGCTGCGCCAGGTCGGGCCGGTTGACGCCGGCGAACGCCACCTTGACCAGCACCTCATGCGGCTTGGGCTGCGGCAGCGGCCGATCCGGATTGGCCTTTAGCACCTCGGGGCCGCCGGGCCTGGTGATCTCGATAGCCAGCATGGTGCCTGGCAGTTTTTCGGCGCTCATCATTCTCTCCCCACTGGTGCGGGCAATCGCCGCCTTGATCCTCTAGCCCTCGCGAGACACACTCGCAACCGCGAAAAGCAGGAGGGTCACATGCCGATCGACGTGGATGATCTGGAACCGCTGCGCAAGAAGCCGAAACCACGCGAGCTCGATTCGCTGTCGATCGAGGAATTGAGCGACTACGTCGCCAACATGGAAGCCGAGATCAGGCGCGTGCGCGAGAAGATCGCCGCCAAGCAAAGCCATACATCGGCTGCCGCCGCGCTGTTCAAGAAGTAGGAGTCGTGATGAGTGTGAAAGGCAAGACGGTTCTGGTCACCGGTTCGACCAGCGGCATCGGGCTCGGCATCGCCGAAGCCTTCGCCGCCGAGGGCGCCAACCTGGTGCTGAACGGGTTTGGCGATGCCGCCGAGATCGAGAAGCTGCGCGCCGGTTTGGCAGCCAGGTCCAAGGTGACAGTGACCTATGACGGCGCCGACATGAGCAAGCCCGACCAGATCGCCGCCATGATCGCCAAGGCAGAAAAACAGTTCGGCGCCATCGACGTGCTGGTCAACAATGCCGGCATCCAGCACACCGCGCCGATCGAGGACTTCCCCATCGATCGCTGGGATGCGGTGATCGCCATCAATCTGTGCTCGTCGTTCCATACCGTGCGTGCTGCCCTGCCGGCGATGAGAAAGAAGGGCTGGGGCCGCATCATCAACATCGCTTCGGCGCACGGGCTGGTCGCGTCCGCCACAAAGGTGGCCTATGTAGCGGCCAAGCATGGCGTGGTCGGGCTGACCAAGGTGGTGGGTTTGGAGACGGCAAATACCGGCGTGACCTGCAATGCCATCTGTCCCGGCTGGGTGTTGACGCCTTTGGTGCAGAAACAGATCGAGGCCCGCGCCAAGACCAACGGCACCAGCGTCGAACACGAGAGCAAAGCGCTGGTGGCGGAGAAACAGGCCAGCCATAAATTCACCACGCCGGAACAGATCGCCGGCCTGGCGCTGTTCCTGTGCTCGAAATCGGCCGACAACATCACCGGCTCGGCTTACTCGATCGACGGTGGCTGGACGGCGCAGTAACTCTTGTCATCCCCGCCTCGAGCGGGGATCCCCGCAGCCTCTCAACGCAAAAGCCGCGCTCGCGCGCGGCTTTTTTGTTGTCGATGGCCCCGCTCAAGGCGGGAGTGACCAGGAAATTACCGATGCACGCCGACCTGGATGTAGCGGGCGTCGACCTGGCCATCCATTTGGCGGGCGGCCTTGATGTCAGCCGTGCCTTGCTCGTAAATGCCCATGTCCTGCTTGGTCACGCCGCGGCCAAACAGGGTGCTGGCGGCATCCGGCCGCAACTCGAGCGCGGCATCGTAGTCGGCCAGCGAGCGGGCGAAATTGCGCATCTTGCGATAGGTAAAGCCGCGGATTTCGAGCGTGTCGGGATCCTTGGGATTGAGCGCCAGCGAGGCGTTGCAATCCTGCAGCGCCTGGCTCAGCCGGCCAAGCACCGCGCGCGACCAGCAGCGGCTTTGCAGCAGCGCCGCATCCTTGGGCCGCAACTTCACCGCCGCATCGTAGTCGGCGATGGCTTTCACATGATCGTTCTTCTGGCTCCAGGCCAGGCCGCGATTGAAATGCGCGTCGTACAGCGACATGCCCTTGGCGCTGCCGGCATCGATGATCGCCGTACAGCCTTTGATAGCCTTGTCGGGCGCCACATCGGCGCACAGGGCCGCGTCCTGCGATTTCGCCTGCGTGCCTTGCGCCAAAGCGGCGCTGGCAAAGGCGGTGCCGCTTAGAAGAGCGGTGACGACAAGTATGGTACGCATAACCCCCTCCTCTTTGCTTTCAGCTTCTCTTCCACGGACAGCACCGGCCGACCGGAATGCCGGCCGGTGCGAAAATGCTAGACCCGGCTCCACGAACCGTCGCGGTTGCGGCAGATCGTGACGCGGTCGCGATAGTCGCGTCCGGTGCGCGAGTAGTACTGGTCGAATTCGCGGCACTGCACCCCGTCGCGGGTATAGAAATCGCCTGCCGGTTCGGAATAGCCGCGCCCGCCACCTTCGTACTGCCACTCGGCGCGGCGGCCTTCGCGCGCCGACCGCCAAGTCGCATCCTCGGCCCGGCGCCGCTCGTTCTCGTCCATGTCCTTGCCGACCAGGTTGCCCACAACGCCGCCGGCTACCGCGCCTATCGCCGCGCCCTGCCAGCCGCCTAACGCCGCGCCCGCCACCGCGCCGCCGCCGGCGCCGACGGCCGTGCCGGCCTGCTGCTTGTCGCCCCAGCCGGTATCGCCGCAGGCGCCCAGCGTAAGCGCGCCGCACAATCCTGCAGCAAGAAGTACGCCGCGAGATTTCGAAAATTGGCTCATCTTGAGCATAGGATTTCCTCCAAAATCAGGTCCTTCGGGAGCGCGTTTTTGAGGCGCGCTGATCGATGGGGAAGCAACGCCTACCGCGGCATTTGGTTGCACCGGGCCACTGGAAACCTGTGTGTGGCAATTGTGGAGCCGGGGCCAAAACGCTAGGTTTGCGCCCGCTAAACGGTCATTCAGCGGAGTAGCCATGCCCCTCGATTCCGATACCCTCGAACAGCTGGTCGATACGGTCGGCCGTTTCGTGCGCGAACGGTGCATTCCGCTGGAGGAGCAGGTCGCCGAGCAGGACAAGGTGCCGGACGATCTGATCGAGGAGATGAAGGGGCTTGGCTTGTTCGGACTGACCGTGCCGGAGGAGTACGGCGGGCTGGGACTGAACACCGAGGAAGAATCGCGGGTCGTCATCGAGTTGGGCCATGCGGCGCCCGCGTTCCGTTCGGTTTGCGGCACCAATATCGGCATCGGCTCGCAGGGCCTGATCAATGCCGGCACCGAGGAGCAGAAGCGGAAATACCTTCCCGGTGTCGCCTCGGGCGAAATCATCACCAGCTTCGGCCTGACCGAGCCGGAAGCCGGCTCCGACGCCGCCGGCCTCAAGACCCAGGCCCGCCGCGACGGCAATCACTGGATCCTGAACGGCACCAAGCGCTACATCACCAACGCCAACGTGGCGCACCTGCTGACCGTGATGGCGCGCACCAACCCGGCTAAAGGCGGGTCCGGCATCTCCGCCTTCCTGATCGAGCGCGGCACGCCGGGGCTGCGCTTCGGCAAGCCGGAGAAGAAGATGGGCCAACAGGGCGCCCATATCTGCGACGTGATCTTCGAGGATTGCAAAGTGCCGGCCGTGCAGATGCTCGGCGGCGAGGCGGGGGAGGGCCAGGGCTTCCGCTCGGCGATGAAGACGCTCGATCGCGGCCGCATCCACGTCGCGGCGCTGTGCGTCGGCATGGCAGAACGCATCGTCGAGGAATCGCTGAAATATGCCGCCGAGCGCAAGCAGTTCGGCCAGCCGATCGCTAATTTCCAGCTCATCCAGGCCATGCTGGCCGACAGCCAGACCGAAGCCTACGCCATGAAGACCATGGTGATGGATGCCGCCCGCCGCCGCGATGCCGGCGAGGACACCGCCATGCTGGCCTCCTGCGCCAAGCTGTTCTGCTCCGAGGCGCTGGGCCGCATCGCCGATCGCGGCGTGCAAATCCATGGCGGCGCGGGCTATATCCGCTCCTACGCCGTCGAGCGCTTCTATCGCGACGTGCGCATCGTGCGTCTCTACGAAGGCACCTCGCAGATCCAGCAGATCATCATCGCCCGCGAGATGATGCGCGGACAGAAGGCGTAATCTATTCACCCTGAGCCTGGCGAAGGGCGACGCCCCAACGCCGGGCTTGTCTGTGTAGCTCACCCTTCGCCAGGCTCAGGGTGAAGGAAAAGAGGAAAATCCCATGCGTCTGAAAGACAAAGTCTGCATCATCACCGGCGCCACGTCGGGCATCGGCAAGCGCACGGCGGAGATCTTCGCCGAGCAGGGCGCGCTGGTCGTCATCTCCGGCCGCCGCAAGGAGCTGGGCGATGGGATCGCCAAGTCGATCGGCCCGCGTTGCGACTTCTTCCAGGCCGACGCCACCGACGAGGCGCAGGTCAAGGCGCTGATCGAGTTCACGGTGAAGAAGCACGGCCGCATCGACTGCCTGTTCAACAATGCCGGCGGCCCGGCGCCTGCGGGCGGCATCGAGACCATTGCGGTCGACGAATACGATCAGGCCTTCGCTGTCAACGTGCGCTCGGCCATGCTGGGCATGAAGCATGTGGCGCCGGTCATGATGGCGCAGAACAGCGGCTCCATCATCAACAACGGCTCGCGCGCCGCCTCTCGCGTCGGCCGCTCGCCGTCGCTGATCTACGCCGCGGCCAAGGCGGCTCTGGTGCAGCTCTCCGCCGCCGTCGCCATCCAGCTCGGCGAGCACCACGTGCGGGTCAACACCATCTCGCCCGGCGGCATCGCCACCGGCTTCGCCGCCAAATCGCTGGGCGTCGATCACGACCGGGCCGATGGCACGGCGGAGAAGATGAAGGAGGGGCTGGCCAAGCGCCAGTCGATCCCGCGCGCCGGCACGCCGGACGACGTGGCCCATGCCGCCGTTTTCCTAGCCTCCGACGAATCCAGCTTCATTAACGCCCACGATCTGATCGTCGATGGTGGCATTGTCGGCGGCAATTTCTGGAGCGTGGCGCGCGATTCCTACAGCGGCCTGAAACAGCGCTTGGGTGTCGACTGAGCTGCGCTATGCTTGCCCCACAACTGGGGAGGCAATTCCATGCGTCTGAAAGACAAAGTCTGCATTATCACCGGCGCCACCTCGGGCATCGGCAAGCGCACGGCGGAGCTGTTCGCCGAGCAGGGAGCTGTTCTGGTGATCGCCGGCCGCCGCGCCGATCTGGGACAGGCAGTGGCCAAATCCATCGGCGTGCGCTGCGATTTCGTCCAGACCGACGTTACCGACGAAGCGCAGATGCGGGCGCTGATCGATTTCACCGTAAAGGAGCACGGGCGCATCGACTGCCTGTTCAACAATGCCGGCGGGCCGGCGCCGGTAGGCGGCATCGAGACCATTCCCGCCGACGGCTTCGACCGGGCGATCGCGGTCAATCTGCGTTCGGTGATGCTGGGCATGAAGCATGTCGCGCCCGTCATGATGAAGCAGAAGCAAGGCAGCATCATCAACAACGGCTCTGTCGCCGGCAGCCGCGCCGGGCTGTCTTCATCGATGATCTATTCGGCCGCTAAGGCGGCGGTGATCCATCTCACCCGCTGCGTCGCCATGCAGCTGGGCGAGCAGAACGTGCGCGTCAACGCGATCTCGCCAGGCGGCATCGCCACTGGCATTTTCGGCAAGGCGCTGGGCCTGTCGACCGAGAAGGCCGAGCAGACGGCGGAAGCGGTCAAGGGCGGGCTGGCCAAGATGCAGCCCATCCCGCGCGCCGGCCTGACCGACGACATCGCGCAGGCGGCGGTGTTTCTGGCCTCCAACGAATCGACCTTCGTCAATGGCCACGATCTGATCGTCGATGGCGGCGTGGTCGGTGGCCGGCTCTGGGGACCGCATCAGGAGGCGCTGAAGGGGATGAAGCAGGCGTTTGGCGTCGGCGCCTGAAGCGAAAAAAGCCAGGACGGTCGCCCGTCCTGGCTCTTCTATTTCGAACTAACCCTGTTTACCGATACGGCGGAACCGCGCGCCGCGTTTCGGGGATCGCGCGCTCGGTGCCCGGCGTCACGATCTGCGGATAGGCGGGGGTGGCGGTCTGCGGATAGGCCGGACGCGCGGGCTCCACACCTACGGTGTAGGAAATGCCGCCTTCCATGCCCGGCGGCTGCTCGAGCAGCGACTCGACCATCACCTGTCCAGCCGGCGAGACCACAATGCCGACGCGGGCGCCGCCTTGGTTGGCGGTGCCGTGCCAGTAACTGTCGCAACCCTTGCGGTTCATCACCACGTTGGTGTAGCCGGCGCTATTTGCCTTGGCACGCGCCATGTCGGCCGTGGTGCCGTCAACGCGCTCGCCATGCATGCACTGCGCATAAGCTGGCACGCTCATCGCCATTGGCGCTGCAATGCCAAGAGCCAAAACGGTCGCAATCAAACCTGTCTTCGTCTTCATCGGAGAACCTCCTTTTAGAGCGTTCGCGGTGAACAATGTCGCGAGGTCGATGCCGTATCGGCCGGCGAAGTCCTCCTGGCTGAGGTTGCGGCTTTGGCGCAAGGCTTTGACGTCGACCGCGCGCTTTTCGATCCGCGATACTGCAACGCCCAACTTCGCAAGCTCCCGCTTCAGCCTCGTGTAGTCGCCGACATTGGGAAGGACGGAGAAAATGCTCTGATTGTCCAATACCCCATCCACCACCCGCCGCGCGCCGCGTGGCGACAGACCAGCATCTACGAGGAGATAGGCCGCCGCAATGGCATCGACAAATTGTTTCGGCTTGATCGGCGCAAACAGCAGGCTCAATTCAACGCCGTTTGAGATCGATGGTTTGGACGGTACGGTTCGGATTCGCACCCGAGGTCCGGCGCGCTTCTTCAATTCGGATAAGATCGACATCGAATTCCTCCATCACCGCCTGGGCGAGCCGAAATAAGGTCGTCATCCCCGGCATGTTCGGCCGTTCTTCGTGGCTGTAGATCGCGAACTGCCGCAACACAGCAATTCGGCCTTCCAGCGCAACTTCCGCCCATAACGTCAACGAATGCCCATTTGGCAGAATCACGTCGAGGGCAACCAGATTGCCTTCGGTTAATCTTTCGTTCAGATCGAAAATAAAGGCAGTCATATATGTACGCTAATAGCGTAGTGATTTCAAGTCAGAGAATTTGCCCGGCCCGCTCGCCCGTCTCCTTCCCGTCTTTCCAAATCACCATCCCGTTATTCACCACCACCTCGATTCCCTTCGCCGCCTGCTCAGGCTTTTCGAACGTGGCGGTGTCGATGATGGTGTTGGGGTCGAATAGGACGAGGTCGGCACTGTAGCCCTCTTTGATCAGGCCACGACCTTGGAAGCCGAACTCCGACGCCGGCAAGCCGGTCATGCGGTGGATGGCTTCCTGCATCTTCAGAAGTTTG
>JAQSWP010000185.1 GCA_029266575.1 Alphaproteobacteria bacterium
GCCGCGCGCCGCGCCCACCGGCTGCAGGCGCCAGTCGGCCGGCAGGCCGGCCTCGTAGAGCGCATGGCCGGTCTCGTGCAGCACGCCCATCAGGCTGCGCGCGAAATCGGCCTCGTCGTAGCGGGTGGTGATGCGGATATCGTCGGGCGTGCCGCCGGTGAAGGGATGCAGCGAGATGTCGAGCCGGCCCCTGGTGAAATCGAAGCCGACCGCATCCATGAACTGCACGCCCAGCACGCGCTGCGCTTCGACCGGGAACGGGCCTTCCAGCGGCAGCGGCGCGCCGCGGCTTTTCTGCGCTTCCAGCACCTGCTGCAGCATGCCGGGCAGGAAGGATTGCAGCTCGGCGAAGATGGCATCGATGCGGGCCGACTTGCCGCCGGGCTCGTATTCGTCCAGCAGCGCATCGTAGGTGGAGCAATTCAGCGCCACCGCCTTGGCCTGCCCGACTTCGCGGGTGAGATCGAAGGCGGTTTGCATGAACGGCAGCAGCAGGCGGAAATCGCTCTTGGCGCGAGCCTCGCGCCAGACCATTTCCGATTGCGCGCAGGCCTTGGCGCGGGCCTCGACCAGGCGCGGCTCCAGTGCGGCGGCATGCACCCAGCGCCGCTTCATCTCGCGCAAGTTCGCCGCCTGCCACTCGTCGAGCCTGGCGGCATCGGCGGCGGCCAGCAGATCGCCCATGTCGGGCGCGGCCAGCGTCTCGTGCGCGATCACTTCGAGGCCGGAAGTCTGCTCGGCGCGGGCCGCACTGGAGCCATCCGGCATCATCACCGACCGGTCCCAGTTCAGCATCGCCAGCGCATCGTTGATCAGCCCGACCCGGCGGAAGCGCGCCTCGAGCGTGGCGTAGGCGGTGGCGGCATTGGCGCTCATGCAGGCTCTTTGCGGCGGTAGCTGTAGATCAGGAAGATCACCGTCAACGTGACCGCGAAGACGAACCAGGTGACGGCGTATTGCAGATGGTCGTTGGGCATCTGGATGCGGGTCTGGCCGCCGATCGGGAAGCCGCCGGGGTTGGGCGTGGCGTCGGCTTCGAACCAGTAGTCGATTTCGGTGGCGACGCCTGCGGCCTTCTTCATCTCCGGCACGTCGATATAGAACCAGACGTTCTTCGCCGCATCGTTGTCGGGCTGCATCATGCCCTGCTTCTGCGTCAGCCGGACCAATGCCGTGACATCGGTCTCGCCCGCGATCTGGCCTTCCGCGCGTTTGGCCGGTTCCTTGCGGTCCGACGGCACCCAGCCGCGATTGACCAGCACCGCCATGCCGTTGGTCAGCACCAACGGCGTGACGACGTGGAAGCCGACATTGTTGTTGCGGCTGCGGGCGGCGAGATAAAGCTCTTTGTCGTGCACGAAACTGCCGCGCAGGCGCACGCGCCGGTATTCGTCCTTGTCCTCTTCGCCGCTCAGCCGATCGAACGCCACCGGCTCCTGCGCCGTGCGCTCGGCGATGCGCGCCATCAGATCGTTCTTCCATTCCAGGCGCTGCAACTGCCATGCCCCCAAGCCGAGCATGATGATGACGGCGGGAACCGTCATCAATGTCGGCCACAGGGAGAACTTGAAGCGGTGGAAATCGATCATGGCAGCTCTGGGTCGGCGGTGGAGCGATGGCGGTATTGCAGCGCCACCATCAGGCCTTTCAGTGGCGGCAGCAAGGCTGCGGTGCCGCCCAGCAGCACCACCGGCCAGATCAGGATATGAACCCAGAACGGCGGCTCGAAGCGGAATTCGCTCCACACCGCCAGCGGCAGGACGATGAAGCCCAGGATGAAGATGATGAACACCGCCGGCCCGTCGCCGCTGTCATGGGCGCGCAGATCGAGCCCGCACACGGCGCAGCTTTCGACCACCTTGAGATAGGAGGCGAACAGTTTTCCCCGGCCGCAGCGCGGGCAGCGGCAGGCGAGGCCGGTGGTAAAAGCGGAAAGGGGCGGCCAGTCGCCGCCCCTTGCGTCATTGGTCATCAACGGTCAACGCCTCAGTGCGCGGCGTACTCCGCCCCGCCAGCGCCCCAGATGTAGACGGCGATGAACAGGAACAGCCACACCACGTCAACGAAGTGCCAGTACCAGGCCGCCGCTTCGAAGCCGAAATGGTGGTCGGGCTTGAAATGGCCCTTGATGGCGCGCATCAGGCAGACGAATAGGAAGATGGTGCCGATGATGACGTGGAAACCGTGGAAGCCGGTGGCCATGAAGAAGGTCGAGGAATAGATGTTGTCGCGGAAGCCGAACGCGGCATGGGCGTACTCGTAGGCCTGCAGGCCGGTGAAGCACAGGCCCAGGATCACCGTCACGATCAGCCCGTTGATCAGCCCCTTGCGGTCGCCGTGCTGCAGGGCGTGATGCGCCCAGGTCACGGTGGTGCCCGACAGCAGCAGGATCAGCGTGTTCATCAGCGGCAGGTCGAACGGATTGAATGGCTCGACGCCCTTGGGCGGCCACTGCCCGCCATTGGCCTCGACGCGGGCATATTGGTGCGCCTCGGTGGCGAACAGGCTGGCGTCGAAGAAGGCCCAGAAGAAGGCGGCGAAGAACAGCACTTCGGAAGCGATGAACAGCAGCATGCCGTAGCGCAGGCCGAGCTGCACGACGGGCGTGTGATAGCCCAGATGCTCACCCTCGGCGATCACGTCGCGCCACCAGAAGAACATGGTGAGGAAAACCAGGACGAAACCCGGCGCCAGTTTCCAGTAGCCCAGCGTCTTCAGCGTCTTGCCGGTCTCGGCCCCGAAAATGTCCGGGTGCATGAAGGTGACGGCGCTGAACGCCAGCAGCAATCCGGCGCTGGCGCCGATCAGCGGCCACGGGCTGGGATCGACGAGATGGTAGGGATGCTTCTGTACTGCGCTCATTGTCTTGCCCCCGATTGGCCGCGCGACTGGGTTAGGTCTCCGTAGCCGTTCAGCCCCAGCATCTGCCGGGCCTTGTCGGTTTTGGAGATGAAGAAAGTGTAGGAAAGCGAAATCGTCGCCACGTTTTCCAGTTTCCGATCCTTGGCCAGATCGGGATCGACGAAGAACACCACCGGCATGTCGATGCTCTCGCCCGGCTTCAGCAACTGCTCGGTGAAGCAGAAGCATTGCAGCTTGTTGAAATAGATGCCGGCCACGTCCGGCGTGACGTTGAAGGTCGAGGTGCCGACGATGGCCTGCGCCGAACGGTTGGTGGCGCGGTAGAACACCAGCTTCTCCTCGCCGACCCTGACCTGCACTTCGCGCTGCAGCGGCTCGAAGCTCCACGGCATGTCGCCCGAAACGTCGGCATTGAAGCGGACCGTCATCAACCGCTCGCCCACCGGCTTGGTGGCGGCATCGACCACCTGCGGCGTGCCGCCGAAGCCGGTCACCTTGCAGAACAGGTCGTAGAGCGGCACGGCGGCGAAGGCCATGCCGATCATCAGCCCGGTGAAGGCGAACAGCCCCCACATCAGGCGGATATTGCGCCGTTGCAATTCCCGGTTCATGAGCCCGCCCCGCCCATGCGCACGATCGACAGCACGAAGAACAGCCCCACCAGCCCGATCAGGATGGCGAACATGGCCCAGTTCTTCACCCGCTGCTTGCGATGGCGGGGGCTGGCGCTGGGATCGAAGCGCTTGCGATCGGCCATGGCCGCCCTCACCCGATCAACCGGTCCGCCAGCATCAGGGCGAACAACAGGAAGAGATAGAGGATGGAATAGGCGAACATCTGGCGCGCCGGGCGATGGTTTGCCGTCGCCAGTACGCGCAGCGAGGCAAAGACGAACAAGGCGCTCAGCGCGATGGCCGAGGCGCCGTAGAGCCAGCCCACCGCGCCCAGCAGGGTCGGCGCCAGAGACACCGGCAGCAGCAGCACGGCATAAACCAGCATCTGGATCTTGGTGGCGCGCTCGCCCGCCACCACCGGCAGCATCGGCACGCCGGCGCGGGCGTAGTCGCCGCGGCGATAGAGCGCCAGCGCCCAGAAATGCGGCGGCGTCCACATGAAGATAAGCAGGAACAGCGCGATCGAGGTCCACGACACGTCGCCGGTGACGGCGGCCCAGCCGATCATCGGCGGGAAGGCGCCGGCGGCGCCGCCGATGACGATGTTCTGCGGCGTGCGCCGCTTCAGCCACATGGTGTAGACGAAGACGTAGAAGCCGATGGTCAGGGCCAGGAGCGCGGCGGCCACCCAGTTCACCGCCAGCCCCATCAGCGCGGTGGAGAACACCGACAGCAATATGCCGAACGCCAGCGCGTCGTCGGGATCGATGCGGCCCATCGGCAGCGGCCGGGTGCGGGTGCGTTCCATCACCGCATCGATGTCGCGGTCGTACCACATGTTGATGGCGCCGGACGCGCCGGCCGCCAGCGCGATGCAGAGCACGGCAACGGCGGCCAGCAGCGGATGGATATGGCCCGGCGCCAGCGCCATGCCGACGAAACCGGTGAACACCACCAGCGACATCACGCGCGGCTTCAGCAGCGCCACGTAGTCGCGCACGCGCGAGCCGCTATCGGCCAGCGCCGCCGTGTCGCCCTGAATGATCCGCACCGATACGTCGCTCAACGTTTCATTTCCGCTTGCTTGAACCGGTCGGCGGGCGGCCAGGCCGCCCGCTTCCGAAAATCAGTGATGCCCGGCCGGCTTGATCACCGGCAGCTCTTCGTAGGTATGGAAGGCCGGCGGCGAAGGCAGCGTCCATTCCAGGGTCGTGGCGCCCTCGCCCCAGGGATTCTCGCCGATGCGGCGGCCCCAGCCGATGGTGTAGATCGCCATGCCGCAGAAGAAGATGGTGGCGGCGAACGACATGTAGGCGCCGATCGAGGCCACCGCGTTCCAGCCGTGGAAGGCGTCGGGATAATCGACGTAGCGGCGCGGCATGCCCGCCATGCCCAGGAAGTGCATGGGGAAGAACGTCACGTTGACGCCGATGAAGGTCACCCAGAAATGCAGCTTGCCGGCCCATTCCGGATACTGCCGCCCGCTCATCTTGCCGATCCAGTAGTAGAAGCCGGCGAAGATGCCGAACACCGCGCCCAGCGACAGCACGTAGTGGAAATGCGCCACCACGTAATAGGTGTCGTGCATGGCCGCATCGATGCCGGCATTGGCCAGCACCACGCCGGTGACGCCGCCGACGGTGAACAGGAAGATCAGGCCGATCGCCCACAGCATCGGCGTGTCGAATTTCAGCGAGCCGCCCCACATGGTGGCGATCCACGAGAAGATCTTCACGCCCGTCGGCACGGCGATGACCATGGTGGCGGCCATGAAATAGGCGCGCGTATCGACGTCCATGCCGACCGTGTACATGTGATGCGCCCACACCACGAAGCCGACCGCGCCGATCGCCACCATGGCGTAGGCCATGCCGAGATAGCCGAACACCGGCTTCTTGGAGAAGGTCGAGACGATGTGGCTGATGATGCCGAAGGCCGGCAAAATCATGATGTAGACCTCGGGGTGGCCGAAGAACCAGAACAGGTGCTGGAACAGGATCGGATCGCCGCCGCCGGCCGGATTGAAGAAATTGGTGCCGAAATTGCGGTCGGTCAGCAGCATGGTGATGGCGCCGGCCAGCACCGGCAGGGCCAGCAGCAGCAGGAACGCGGTCACCAGGATCGCCCAGGCGAACAGCGGCATGCGGTGCAGGGTCATGCCCGGGGCGCGCATGTTGAAGATGGTGGTGACGAAGTTGATGGCGCCCAGGATCGAGCCGGCGCCGGCCAGATGCAGCGCGAAGATGGCGAAATCGACGGCAGGTCCCGGATGCCCGGTGGCGCTGGAGAGCGGCGGATAGACGGTCCAGCCGGTGCCCGCGCCGCCGCCCACGAGAGCGGAGAGCAGCAGCATGACGAAGGCCACCACGGTCAGCCAGTAGGAGATGTTGTTCATGCGCGGGAAGGCCATGTCCGGCGCGCCGATCATGATCGGCACCATCCAGTTGCCGAAGCCGCCGATCAGGGCCGGCATGACCACGAAGAACACCATGATCAGGCCGTGCGCGGTGATGAACATGTTCCAGGTATGGCCGGCATTCTCGCCGGTCATGAACTGGATGCCCGGATCCTGCAGCTCCATGCGCATGTAGACGGAGAAGGCGCCGCCGACCAGGCCGGCCATCACGGCGAACAGCAGATAGAGCGTGCCGATGTCCTTGTGGTTGGTGGACAGGAACCAGCGGGTGAAGAAGCCGGGCGTGCCGTGGTCGTCATGCCCGTAGGCATGATCATGACCGTGTGCGGTTGCTGGGGTTGCCATGGCGCTAACCTTTCCTACTCGGAAAATCTCACTGACGAATCTGCGGCGCCGGATTGCCGGCCTCGGCCTTTTCGACCTTGCCCGTCTCGATCTTGATCGGATCGGGCGGCGAGCCGTCGGCCTTGTTGAACTTGCCGCGCGCTTCGCCGATCCACTGGTCGAACTCCGCCTTGCTGACGGCGCGCACGGTGATCGGCATGTAGGCATGGCCGACGCCGCACAGTTCGGAACACTGGCCGTAATAGACGCCG
>JAQSWP010000186.1 GCA_029266575.1 Alphaproteobacteria bacterium
TGTAGGGAACCGCAATTCTCCCAAGCCGTTCTCCGGCGGGAGGAATTCCGCCGTGTCAGGTATCGCCACTTACAACGCCAAGCGCGATTTCAAGAAGACCGCCGAGCCGCCCGGCAGGGTCGGCGCCAAGCGCAGCCGTAACCTGCAATATGTCATCCAGAAACACGAGGCCAGCCGTCTGCATTACGATTTCCGTCTGGAGGTCGGCGGCGTGCTGGCGAGTTGGGCCATTCCCAAAGGCCCCTCGCTCGACCCGGGCGAAAAGCGCCTGGCGGTGCGTACCGAAGACCACCCGATGGATTACGGCGGCTTCGAGGGCACCATTCCCGCCGGCGAATATGGCGGCGGCACCGTCATGCTGTGGGACCGCGGCACCTGGACGCCGGAGGGCAAGGAGCCGGCCCAGGCGCAATTGCGCTCGCGCTGCAAGGCGAGCGCCTGCATGGTTCTTTCGCGCTGGTGCGCATGAAGCCGCGCAAGGGTGAGAAGGCCGAGAACTGGCTTCTCATCAAGCACGGCGACGAGGCCGCCAAGCGCGGCAGCGCCGATGCCGTCGTGCGCCGCAACACCACCTCCGTCGCCTCCAAGCGCTCGATGGATGAAATCGCCGCCGGCGCCAAGGTGTGGCATTCCAACCGCAAGAAGGCCAACGGCAAGGCCGCCGAACCGCCCGCCATGGCCAAGGCCGGCGCCAAACAAAAAGCAGTCGCCAAACGCAAGGCCAAAACCGTCGCGCCCAATCCCGCCAAAGTGAAAGGCGCGCGCAAGACCAGGGCGCCGCGAAAGGTGGCGCCGCAACTGGCGACCCTGTCGGAGGATGCCCCGGAGGATTCCGGCTGGCTGTCCGAGATCAAGTTCGACGGCTATCGCATGGTGGCGCATGTCGATAACGGCGACGTCAGCATCTTCTCGCGCAACGGCATCGACTGGTCCAACAAGCTGCCCGAGCTTGCCGCCAGCCTGGCGCAGCTGCCGGTCAGGCAAGCCTGGGTCGACGGCGAGGTGGTGGCGCTCAACGGCGAAGGCCACTCCTCGTTCTCGCTGCTGAAGACGGCGCTGTCGGACAAGCGCACCAGCCAGTTGCTGTTCTACGTCTTCGATCTGCTCTATCTCGACGATTACAGCCTGGTGGATTGCGCGCAGGCCGATCGCAAGGCGCTGCTGGCGCAGGTCCTGGCCGAGCCGCCGCCGCGGATCAGATACAGCGAGCATTTCGAAGGCGTGCCGGAGCGGGTCAAGGAACAGGCCTGCGCCATGCATCTGGAAGGCGTAATCTGCAAGCGCGCCGATGCGCCCTATCGCTCTGACCGCAACCGCAACTGGCTGAAGCTGAAATGCATCCAGCGCGAGGAATTTTTGGTTGTGGGCTACACCGATCCCAAAGGCAGCCGTACCGGATTTGGCGCGCTGCTGATGGGCTACTACGACAGCAAGGGCGCGCTGCATTATGCCGGTGGCGTCGGCAGCGGCTTCAACGAGAAGACGCTCGCCGAACTGCATAAACGGCTGCAGCAGCTCGAGCGCAAGATCGGTCCGCGCATCATCGTGCATGGCGAGGAGGGCCCGCCGCGCGGCATCCATTGGGTCAAGCCGGAGCTGGTTGCCGAGCTGCAATTCACCGAATGGACCGGCGACGGTGTCTTGCGCCATGCAACGTTCCTGGGCCTGCGCGAGGACAAGGAGCCGATGGATGTCATGCGCGAGCCGCCGGATTCCGCCGGTGCAGGTCACGCGCTGTCGGCCGCCGCCATCGTCACCGCCAGGCCGCCGCGCAGCAAGGCCAAGGGCAAGAAAGCGGGCAAGGCCAAAGCAGACGTGCCCGCCATCATCGACAATCGCCGCGACGGCGACGACGACGTGAGGCTCTCCCATCCCGACCGCGTCCTGTGGCCCGATGGCGGGCTGACCAAGGAAGATCTTGCCGCCTATTGGCAGACCATGGCCGATCTTGCCATCCCGCACATCGCCGGCCGGGCGCTGGCGCTGGTGCGCTGTCCCGATGGCATCGAGGGTGAGCAGTTCTTCCAGAAAAAAGTTTCACCCGGCTTCCCGCGCCAGATCCTCGATCTGCAAGTGGGCGGCGAGCGTGTACTGGCGATCGAGGATGCCGAGGGCCTGCGCGCGCTGGCGCAGATGTCGGCGATCGAGATCCATCCCTGGGGCTCGCTGCTGGACGATATCGAGCGGCCTGACCGGCTGGTGTTCGATTTCGATCCCGATCCCAGCGTCGGCTTTGCCAGAGTCGTCGAGGCGGCGTTGATGCTGCGCCAGGCCTTGGACGAGGCCGGGCTCAAATCCTTTCCCAAGGCCACCGGCGGCAAGGGCCTGCACGTGGTGGTGCCGATCCGGCCCGAAATGGCATGGGACGAGGCCAAGTCCTTCTGCCACGACGTGGCGCGCTGGATGGTGCGCAGCGAGCCCACCCGCTTCACAGCCGAACTGGCCAAAGCCAAGCGCCGGGGCCGCATTTTTGTCGATTACTTGCGTAATGGACGAGGCGCTACCGCTATAGCTCCGTTTTCCCCGCGCGCCCGTCCCGGCGCCGGTTTCGCCATGCCGATCGCCTGGAAGGACGTGAAACCGACCCTTGATCCCAAGCGTTACACATTGCCGGAAGCCGCCAAATTCAAGGCGCAAGCCAAGGCGGCCTGGAAAGGGTTTTTCGAGGTCGAGCAATCCATCGGCGCCAAAGCGCGTCGGATTTTTCAAGCGAAATAGAGGGTGTCATGGCAGCGCGTCCGTTCTGGCGGGGTCATCTGAAACTGTCGCTCGTGAGCTGTCCGGTGCAATTGCATTCGGCTGTCACCGAGAAAAACGACATTCATCTGAACTTCATCAATCCCGAAACCGGCAATCGCATCCGCAATCAGACGATCGACGCGGAGACCGAGGAGGTGGTGTCGCGCGAGGATCTGGTGCGGGGATACCAGTTCGCCAAGGATCGTTACGTCACCTTTACCGAAGACGAACTGGCCGATTTGCGCATCGAGAGCTCCTCGACCATGGAGATCGAGAAATTCGTGCCGCAGGAGGACATCCCGCCGGTCTATTTCGACAAGGTCTACTACATCACGCCCGACGGCGAAGCCGGGCTGGAAGCCTTTGTTGTCATCCGCGAGGCAATGGAGAAGGCCGGGATGCTGGCCATTTCACGCGTGGTGCTGGCGCGCAAGGAGCGGGCCATCGCCATGAAGCCGGAAGACAAGGGCATCGTCGCCTACAGCCTGCGCGAGGCCGACGATATCAAGCCGGAGAAGGAATACTTCAAGGACATCGACAGTCCGCGCGTCGACAAGGACATGCTTGAGATCGCCATGCGCCTGGTGAAGCAGAAATCCGGCCATTTCGATCCCGATGAATACGAGGACCGTTACGAGCAGCGCATGCGCGATCTGATCCAGGCCAAGCTCAAGGGCGTCGAATTGGAGCCCATCGAGGAGGCCGACGAGCCCAAGGTGGTCGACCTGATGGAAGCGCTGAAACGCAGCCTGGGCGAGGGGGGCGGCCGCAAAGAGCGCAAAGGCTCGGGCGGTGGGGCCACCATCCACCAGCTCAAGCCCAAGCCGAAAACAGCCAAAAAGAAAGCCGCCAAGCGCACGACGACCCGCCGCCGCAAGCGCGGATAGAGCGGAACCTGTTTGCGCTTCGCGCCGTTGGCTGCACAGCCACACCCACAACCGGAGGAAGCCATGCCCACCGCCCGTACCGAGACCTCTTCGCGTAGGAAATCCAGTAGCCGTTCCGGCGCCAAAGCCGCGTCGGGCCCGAACGCGCTGACCCTGCTGCGCGAGGACCATACCGAAGTCTCGGAGATGTTTGAGAAATTCGAAAAGCGCAAGGACAAGATGACGTCGACCCAGAAGCAGACGCTGGTGGAGGAAATCTGCGCCGCGCTTACCGTTCATGCCCAGATCGAGGAAGAGATCTTCTATCCTGCCGTCAGGCCCGAGATCGACGACGAAGACCTGATGGACGAGGCGGTGGTCGAGCACCAGTCGCTGAAGGAGCTGATCGCCAAGATCGAGGACGAAGGCCCCGAGGGCGAGTACTACGACGCGCACGTGATCGTGCTCGGCGAATACGTCAAGCATCACGTCAAGGAAGAGCAGGGCGAGATGTTCAAGAAAGTGCGCGCCACCGACATCGACCTGAAGGAACTTGGCGGACGCCTGGAGCAGCGCAAGATGGAGCTGATGGGCGAAGCGGAGGAAGAGGAATAGATCGAGCCAGGTTCCACAAAGAACGAGCCTCCGCGCGAGCGGGGGCTTTTTCTTGTGAAATTATACGATTGCAGATCGGCCTCTGTCGTTTAAGCGGCGATTTAAACGCCGCTTCCAAGTCCGCGTCAGCTCTTGAGAAAACCCAATTCACGAATGCCTTGTCACGCCGCCGCCACAATTGCGCTCGCGGTTTTCCCTTCGTCGGTGAAGCTCGAAAGGCGTATAGATAGGTCTCGCAAACGTTTGATGAGGCCCGAGCATGGCAAGAAATCTCGCCCTGCCGTGGTACCACCGGCAGGATTGGACCAGGCTGTATCAGCTATTCGCCGAGCGCGACTGCCTGCCGCCCCATTACGATATCTGGAAACAGCGCGCGCTGCGCGCCGAGCGCCGCTATCGCAAGAAGGGCTATCAGGTGGTGCGCGTGCCTATCGCGCCGCAGGATCTGCAAACCTGGTGTCTGAAGTCCGGCCGCGCCATCACGCTCAACGCCCGCCACGAATTCGCCTGGCAGCGGATGGCCGAAATCCCCAAAACGGCACAGGCCAGCCTCGGCTGATAACAGGTCGCGTCCCGGCCCCGGTTGAGCGACCCGCGAGGTCAGCGCGTTAGCAGGGCGAAACCTGCGATTTTCCGGCAAAGCCGCGAAAAGCCGCTATTGCGCGGGTTTTCCCGCCCCACAGCTTGACTTGCCCCCGCCGCAAGGTCATTTTCTGGCCGGTTTTCCAATCCCTTACGGAGCTTGAATGGCCAAAGAGGACCTGATCGAATTTGCCGGCACGGTGACTGAGCTGCTGCCCAATGCCATGTTCCGCGTCAAGCTGGACAACGATCACGAAATTCTCGCCCACACCTCCGGCAAGATGCGCAAGAACCGCATCCGCGTGCTGGCAGGCGATCGGGTCAATGTCGAAATGACCCCCTACGATCTGACCAAGGGCCGGATCATCTTCCGCTTCAAGTGATGCCGAACCCGTGCCGGGCGCGCCGTCGCAAGCTGTCGCACCAAGTCTGATCCTGGCGTCGGCCTCGCCGCGCCGCCTGGAGCTGCTGCGCCAAATCGGCATCGTGCCAGAGCGCATCCTTCCCGCCGATATAGACGAGACCCCGCTCAAGACCGAGCTGCCGGCGCAGCACGCGCTGCGTCTGGCTGAAGCCAAGGCGCGCGCCTGCTCGGCGCAAGCAACGGGGCAGATCGTATTGGCGGCCGATACGGTGGTGGCCTGCGGCCGGCGCATCCTGCCCAAGGCGGAAACGGCTGAGCAGGCGCGCGTCTGTCTCGAACTTCTCTCGGGACGCCGCCACCGGGTTCTGGGCGGCATCTGCGTCGTCGACACTGCCGGAAAACTCCGCACCCGGCTGGTTACCAGCATCGTGCGCTTCTCGCGCCTGTCGCAAGCCGACATCGCCGCCTATCTCGATAGCGGGGAATGGCGCGGCAAGGCCGGCGGCTACGCCATCCAGGGACGCGCTGCTTCATTCATTCCCTTTCTCTCCGGTTCCTACAGCAATGTCGTCGGCCTCTGCCTGCACAACGCCGCCGCCTTGCTGCGCGCGGCCGGCCTGGCGCTGCCGTGAGCGAGATCGACGAGCTCTTCATGCGCTGCCGCAACGGCAGGAACGAAGTGGCGCTGACTGCGGCCGGACGGCTGGTCGAGCTGCGCCTCGATGTGCAATCGCATCAGCCCGGCGCCGTCATCATTGGCCGCGCCGAAACGCCCTCGCCCGACAACGCGGCGATCTTTGTGGACATCGGCGATCGGCGCGCAGGCTTCCTGCGCCAGACAGACATGATCGGCGCCGCGCAGGACCGGCCGGCGCCGGGCGATCCGGTGCTGGTGCAGATCGCCCGTGCCGCCGGCGACGGCAAGGGCGCGCGACTGTCCATGAAGCTGGCGCTGCCCGGCCGTTTCGTGGTGCTGCGGCCGCAGGAAACCGGCGTCGCTCTGTCCGATCGCATTAGCGATGACGCCACGCGCGGCCGGCTGGGTGCGGCGCTGGCCGATCTGGCGGCGGAAGCCGGGTTGACCGTGCGTACCGCGGCGGCTGAGATCGAGACTGATCTGCTGCGCGCCGAAGCGCTGCGGCTGGCGCAGGCATGGGACACCATCCGCGCCCGTGCGTTAACGGCCAAGCCGCCGCAGATCCTGTCCTCGCCCGACGATGCCATGGCGGAGGCGGTTCGCGAGCATGGCAGCGCGTTGCGCCGGGTCGTGCTCGAGGAGCGGCTGATGCGGCGTCCGCTGGAGCTGCTGCGCCAGATGCATGGCGACGGTTTCGAGATCGAGGTGCAGGAAGGCGCCTCGTCCTGTTTCGACCAGCACGACCTGGACTCTCAGATCGAGCAGGCGCTGGCAAGCGAGGTGGCGCTGCCGGGCGGCGGCTCGATCGCCATGGAGCCTACCCGCGCCTTTACCGCCGTCGACGTCGATAGCGGCGTCGCGCGCAATGCGGTTGCCGTCAATCTCGAAGCGGCGGAAGTGGTGGCGCAGCAATTGCGCCTGCGCAATATCGGCGGCGCGGTGCTGATCGATTTCATCACCCTGCGCCAGGCGGCCGATC